>NZ_CP102578.1:8489456-8798260 GCF_042230915.1 Archangium gephyra
GGGGACGTTCTTGAACGCGTCAGGCGCCTTGCCCCAGTAGTAGTCCATGTTCTTGATGAGCTGCTGGTGCAGCACGGTGAACGAGCCCATCTTTTCCATGCCAGGGAACGCGCTGCGATCGCCCTTGCTGTTGCACCAGCCGATGTACGTCTTGTCGACGAGCCCCGTCTTCACCAGCGCGAAGATCACGGCCTCCCAGCAGTTCATCACCTGTGGCTCCGGAGCTCTGTCCATGAACCACTTGAACATCGGACGGGTCGTGCAGTCGTACATGTACTTCGTGAGGAACGAGGCCGGACCCCAGCGCGCAATGCCCTCCTCCGCCTTGCGTTTGAGGCTCAAGGTGTAGTCCGAGCAGTCGCCGCCAAACTGAAACCGCCGGTCGAGGACGTTCTTCTTCTGCTCCTCGCGGAACTGCTTCATCGCCGCGTCTGCCTTCTTGTCCGCCTCCGTCTTCGCTTCGTTGTAGCGGTCCCGGTTGCTCGTCAGCAGCTGGCGCATGGCGGCTTCGGCCTGGTAGCCGGCGTTGCGGATGTGGACTTCCCGCGTGACCGCGGACCAGTCGGCGAACCGGAGGTCCTCCGTGTGGAGGTCCTTGATGATGGTGCTGAGCTCCTTGATCTTGTTGATGGCGGGTCCGAGGCTCTTGGAGACAGCGTCCTCGAACGCGGCGGCCTCATTCGGCGGGTAGGCCTTGTCCCCGACGGTGGTGTGCAACTGCACCACGGGCTGCCGGGGGGCCGCGAAGCGAAGCGTCCGCCGCGCCGGAAGCTGCTCGCCACGCACCACGAGGCGCTGCGCCAGGCGCCCCATCCACTCCGCCTCGAGCTCGAGGGCTTCCTCGTCGTTCCGCTCCACGACGCCGAGCCGCTCATCCTCGAACTGGGACAGGCCCGTGGCGAGCACCCGCCCCTGCTTCTGCTGCACGACATGCCAGGCCTCATGCGCCAGGGTCTCCTCGGCCCCGCGCTCCAGGTAGATGTCGCACCCATGCGCGAACGCCCGCGCCCCCACCTGGGCTGGCAGGGCGGAGTCGGCGTGCACGCGCACGTCGCTCAGGTCGTAGCCCGACAGGGTCTCCAGGGCCCCCCGGAGCCGCGGCGGCAGCGCACGGCCGGTGGATTCAGCGGGGGTACGGGACGTCGATGGCATCTGCGCTCCTCGGTCGAATGGCGACAGCCCTTCTGACCCGTGGCCCGGATTTCCGGGCAAGGCAGCGCGGACTTTTTCAAGGAGGCGAGGCGGACGAGGGCCTCGCGCTCCCGGAGGCCGAGGCGAAGCTCTCCTCCGCGCGGGCGAACATGTCCTGGGCCAACCGCTCGCTGAAGCCGACCAGGAAGCACACGGCCATGTAGAGGTACAGCTCCGACTCCGGCGCCGCCGCCTGGAGCGGCAGCAGCCCCGACTTCATCAAGGCGAAGGTGAAGAGGGAGCAGTACATGCCCACCACGGGCTTGAAGAAGCCCAGCATCACCATGGAGGTGCGGCTGGCGCCCCGCAGCTTCTCGAAGTCCCCGAGCCGCGTGAGGATGCTGACGGCGCTCCCGATGGCGCCGCACAGCCCCACCAGCAGCAGCGTGCGCACGGGAAGGCCGAAGAGCAGCGTCTGCTCGCTGGTCAGCACCATGTGGGCAAAGGCAGACAGCCCCTGGGCGAAGAAGAGCAGCAGCGAAAGCCCGAGCACCACCTGCGTGGCCGGGGAGCTCGAGCGCAGGAGGGGAAGCGGGCGCAGGGGGTAGAGCTGATCGGCGATGGCGGAGGCGATGCGCAGGCGGATGTTGCGCACGAAGGGGAGATTGGGCTGCTCCGCCAGCAGGGCCGTGAGGCCCAGGTCGAGCGTCTCGACGGCCGACGGGCCGAGTTCCCGGGCCGCCTTGCCGCGCAGCACCAGGAGCCGGGCCAGCTCGCTCTGGACAGGCTTGCTGAGCGGCTGGGCAAGCCGCTGGCGGATCTGCTCGGACAGGTGCTCGGGGAGCGGCACGTCCCGCACCACCGGAACAGCCTCGGCCGGAGCGGCCCCGGCGGGTGCCAGCGTGACGGGGGTGACGGGCACGGGAAGGAGTTGGGCCGGGAGTTGCGCGCCGCTCACCACGGGCGCGGCGGGGCGCGTTGCCAGCGGCCACGCAGGCTGGGCGGGCGCGGAGTCCTGCCGCGGCGCGGAGGACACGGGAGCCGGCGGCAGGGCCAGGGGCTGGGGGCTCGCGGGAGTGGACGTGGGCAGCAGGGCGTGCTGCTGCCGCAGTGCGTCGAGGGTGGCCGGGTCGAACTGAGCGGTGGTGGGCAGCTGATGCTGGCTCTGGAAGCGCTTCAGGACCCCCTGGGTGTGCGGGCCGAGCGCCCCATCCACGGTGCCCGGATCGAAGCCCAGGAAGAGCAGCCGGAGCTGGCCCTCGCGCACGCTCAGGTCGGGCAAGGGGTGGCTGGACAGGCGCTGGGAGGCCGCCGCCAGCTTCTTGTCGTACTGGTTCTTGGCATAGCCCGGGCCGTTGTAGCCACGGGCGAAGGCGGCCCAGTCGTGGTTGCGCAGGGCCGTGTCCAGGCCGTTCTTCTGGATGAAGGCCGTCAGGGCCGCGAGCTGCTCATCCTCGGACTCCATCATCCGGCTGATGAACTGCTCCATGGAGCCGTAGCCCAGGTCCTGGGCGTTGAACCCCATCACCTGGCCGAGGCCCCACGAAGCGCTCAGGAGCGCGGCCTGCTCGTCGAGCGCCAGGGCCCGCTCCAGGCGCCCGTACTCCGCCACGCCACCGGCATAGCCTCCGGCCTTGGGGTTGCTGATGTCGGAGGCTTGCTGGTCGAAGCGGCCCTCCGTCTTCCGGCTGAAGATATGGCGCTCGAAGAGGATGACGGGACGGCGGTCCGCGAAGTAGCCACAACCTCGGGTCTCGACATGGAGCACGGCCCAGATGTCCGCCGGGCGCACCGAGAGTTTGTCCGCGCAGGCCTCGATGCCCCGAGCTGTCAGGGGGGCGGCTGCGCCAATGAACCGGGTCGTGACACATCTCCTTGAGGGCGTGCGGCCCGGGAGCATATCCGCGCGCGAGCCCTCTCGCGATGCCCCAGGACGCCCGGCTCTCCTGCGGCCGGGCGATGCCTCATCACGTTGCCAACCGCTACGCTCCGCGTCATGGCGCGTCAGGGATGTTCCACATGGCTCCGAGCTGACCGGGAATCCTCCGCCGCCTCCGCACTGTCAAAGCAGACATTTGACCGGGCGTGAGCAGATGGCAGACATCACGATGCTGACGCCGCATGCCCAACCGCGCCGCGCGCTGGGTGCGTTCTCGCGGAGGGCCATTGTGTTCTTGTGCTCCCTGGGTGCGTGGCAGGAAAGTTCGTTTTCGCATATCAATCTGCTTTTGCATGGACAGCGCATTCAGGCGGATGCGAAACGTGCGAGAACGCTGGAACCGAGGAGGGTGCATGGCGCATCACGTTCGCAACCACCGATTGCGGGGTCTGGGGATCATTGCGCTCGCGGGTTGGATGAGCGCCTGCACGGGCGCGCCAGCGGAGGAACTCTCCGAGAACAAGCCCCCGCCGGGTTCGCAAGCGGGCGCGATGATCTTCTACACCCCTCGGGGTGGACCCGTGGACGAGGCGGGCTTCATCTGGCTCGGGCCGCCGGAGGGCCTGGGCGGGCGCGTGCTCGAGGGCGACCCGCAGATCTTCGCTCGCATCGACCACAGCGGGAATGGCGTGACGGCGGGGCTCTTCAAGGCGACGACGGGCACGCTCGAGGTGACGTTCCCCTTCACGGAGCACGCCACCATCCTCCAGGGGGAGGTCACCATCACGGACAGCACGGGCCAGAGCCACTTGTACAAACCGGGTGACAGCTACTTCATCCGCCAGGGCCAGGTCATCATCTGGGACGTGAAGGACAAGCAGGTCATCAAGTCGTTCTTCAACGTCGTCGAGCCCCCATAGCCCGGGGATGGAGGAACGCGGCGTGTTTTCAGCTACGGTTCATCCCATGGGAGTGGACATGAATCGAGCCAAAGACTTCGAGCGACAGGGCTTCCTCGTGCTTCCCGGCTTCGTCCCAGCGGCGGCCTGCGACGCCTTGAAGGCCCGGGCTGAAGAGCTGGTGGCCGGGTTTCAACCGGAGACGGTCTCCATCTTCACCACGAACGACCAGACCCGGACCTCGGACGAGTACTTCCTCGCCTCTGGAGATGACATCCGCTTCTTCTTCGAGGAGAACGCCTTCCGGCCAGATGGCTCGCTGCGCCAGGACAAGGCGCTGTCCATCAACAAGATCGGCCACGCACTGCACGACCTGGATCCCCTCTTCGACCAGTTCTCCCGCACGCAGGAGCTGGCGGGGCTGGCCTCGGAACTCGGACTGAAGCAGCCGGTGCTGCTCCAGTCGATGTACATCTTCAAGCAGCCCCACATCGGGGGCGAGGTCAACTGCCACCAGGACGCGACGTTCCTGTACACGGAGCCGTCCACCTGCCTGGGCTTCTGGTTCGCGCTGGAGGACGCCACGCTGGAGAATGGCTGTCTCTGGGCACTGCCCGGCGGGCACACGCTCGGCTTGAAGAAGCGCTTCGTGCGCGCCGAGGGAGGCGGCACGGCCTTCCAGGTGCTGGACCCGGCGCCCCTGCCCGAAGAGGGAATGGTGCCGCTGGAGGTGAAGAAGGGCACCCTGGTCGTGCTCCACGGGCTGCTGCCCCACAAGAGCGGCGCCAACACCTCTTCCAAGAGCCGCCACGCCTACTCGGTCCACCTCATCGATGGCACGGCCCGCTACCCCGAGGACAACTGGCTGCAACGCTCGCCCACTCGGCCACCCCGGGGCTTCAGCTCCCTCGCGAACGGCAGAGGGAACCGGGCACCATGACGCCTCCGGCTCCGCCTCGGACCTGCCTCGTCACGCGCCGTGAGGAGCTGGAGCAGATCCTCCAACTCCAGGCCGCCAACCTGCGCGACCACGTCTCTCCCGAGCAGGCCGCGCGGGAGGGCTTCCTCACCGTGGCCCATACGTTGGACGTGCTGGAGCGGATGCACGCGCTCGCGCCGAGCGTCATCGCGAAGGAGGGCGAGAAGCTCGCGGGCTATGCGCTGGTGATGCCGGTGGAGGCGCGTGCCTTCGTCCCCATCCTGGAGCCCATGTTCCAGCTCCTGGAGACACTGAGCTGGCGAGGACGTCCGCTCCGCGAGTACCGCTATTACGTCATGGGCCAGGTGTGCGTGGCCGCGCCGTACAGGGGCCAGGGCGTGTTCGACGCGCTCTACCGCGAGCACCGCGCGAGCTACGGGGCGCGCTTCGACTGCACGGTGACGGAGGTGGCCACGCGCAACACGCGTTCGATGCGGGCCCACGCCCGCGCCGGCTTCGAGACCATCAAAACGTACCGGGATGCCACGGACGAGTGGGCCGTGGTCGTGCTGGGCCTGCACGACGGCACACGGTAGTTCCGGGGAAGGAGCGGCATGGTACGGTCCGCCCCCATGACAAACCGTCGATTCGCCTCGCTCCCGAGCATCCCCGCCCTGGCCGCCCTCCTCTTCCTCGCCGCGACGCCCGCGCTGGCGCAGAAGAGCATTCCGCCCGCGAAGGCTCCCGTCAGCCCGATGGAGATGGCGGCCAAGAAGCTGGATGACACCACGTACGTGAAGGTGACGTACCACTCGCCCCGCATCCAGGACCCGAAGACGGGCCAGAAGCGCGCCATCTTCGGCAAGCTGGTGCCCTATGGCGAGGTGTGGCGCCTGGGCGCGAACGCCGCCACGGAGCTGACCACCACGGGCGACATCGAGCTCGCGGGCCAGAAGCTCCCGGCGGGCACCTACGCGCTCTTCACCATTCCCCAGGCGGACAAGTGGACGCTCATCGTCAACAAGGACGTCGGCCAGTGGGGCGCCTACAAGTACAACAAGGACAATGACGTCCTGCGCGTGGACGTGCCGGTGAAGAAGAGCGCGGACACCTACGAGGCCTTCACGATTGCCTTTGATGAGAAGGGCACCGCGCTGAACTTCTCGTGGGAGAACACGCAGGTCTCCGTGCCCGTGCGTCCGGCGAAGAAGAGCTGAGCAGCACCTTCCCCCCCCGCGCGTACGCCGCGCGGGGAGTCCGGCCGGGATGTTTAGCTCCGAGCAACAACTGTCAGAAGGCCTGGCGGAGGATTACGCCGCCGCCGAGCGCTATCCTACAGTCCTGCTCATGATGCGTGTCCCGTCCATCCGATGTGTCTGGGTGCTCGCGCTGCTCTGTCTTTCCGCCTGCACCGGTTTCCGGGCCACGAGGGAACCTTACTTCGGGAAACTGAAGCCCGAGCAGCGTGACCTCAACCTGGACCACGGCATCGTGCTGATGCGCGCGCAGAACGGGCTGAGGATCGCCCTGATGCAGGACACGCGCACGAACCTCGTCGGCGTCGACGTGCGATACCTCGTCGGTGCCGCCGAGGATCCACCGGGGCGCGCCGGGCTGGCCCACCTCGTCGAGCACCTCTTGTTCACCGTGAGAGCCGAGGCCGACGGTCCGACGATCGCGGACGAGCTCTCCGACGCCGCGCTCTACCACAACGCGTGGACCAACTCCGACGAGACGCACTACACGGCGAAAGCGCTCGCCGACCAGCTCCCGAAGCTCCTCGCGCTCGAGGCGCGCCGGATGCAGGTCACATGCGACCGGATTGACGAGGCGATGTTCGAGCGTGAGCGAGACATCGTGCTCGCGGAAGACGCGGAGCGCCACGCGCACCACGAGCCCCTGCATGATGAGCTCATGGCGACGCTGTGGGGCAAGAAGCACCCCTACGCGCGCCGGGTGAGCTCGCCGGAGATCGCTCAGGCGACACGCGAGGAGGTGTGCGCCTTCATCGCCGCGCATTACGCGCCCAACCGCGCCATCCTCGCCGTCACCGGCAACTTCCGCACCCACCAGGCGATCACCGCGGTGCGCGCGGCGTTCAGCGGGGTCACGCACAGCTCGACCGTCGCGCGCACTCCGCTCGAATCCGCGCACCTCATGGGCGAAACGTCGATGCACACCGCCGACGTCGACGAGGCAACCGCGTTCATCTTCTTCAGCGCACCGCCGTGGGGGGCGAGCGAGTCGACGCAACACGCGATCGTCAAGGCGATGCTCGGCTCCGAGCTGCGCGCCCTGGATGAACGCGAGGAGTGGATCACCAACACCCAGGTCACGCAGTTCGGAGGGTTGCGCGCGCCGCTGCTGACCGCGGTCGTTTCGGTATCGGATCCCTCGCGGCTCCAGGAGGCGGTCGACACGGTGTTCACCGCCGCGTCGAAGCTCGTCAACGAGCGCAAACACATGATCGAATTCGCCCGGGCCCAGCTCCGCACGAGCCTCGTCAGTACCTACGACGCGTTTGACGGAGCCGGCTCCTGGATCGCCGACTTCCCCCAGTACACCAGCCACAATGAGTTCTTCGTCGAGGAGCTCGCGGCGGTCGACCGCACGACGATCATCGACGTCGCCATGTACGCGAGTACGACGCTCAACCGCGCGCGCAGCCACGTCGCGCTGGTCCGCCCCAGCGGGAAGCAGGCACTCACGACCCGCGCCGAGGTCCCGACGCGCCGCCGCGAGCACGACCTCCAGCCCTGGCGGACACCGGTCGCTGCCTCCGAGGCGAGCCGCCCGCTCGACCCGCGCGCGTCGCGTGTCGCCAGCACGGTGGAGGAACTGGTGCTGCGCAACGGGCTGCGCGTGCTGCTCGCGCCCGACCCCACCAGCCCGCTCGTCGACGCGCGGCTGGTCTTCCCCTACGGCTCGGCGGCGAATCCCGTCGATCGGCCAGGGCTCGCGGAGCTGACCGGACGGCTGCTCGCGAACGACACCCAACGCCTCTACCGGCGTGCCCACTCCGAACGGATGATCTTCGCGAGCCAGCTCGGCACGCAGCTCGACGTCAACGTCGGGGAGCGGGCGACGGTGTTCACGGCACGTGGCACCAAGACGTACGCCGACTGGCACCTCTGGCGCCTGTTCTGGCTGCTCGATGCGGGCATCTTCCCGGATGACCACGTCGCCGAGCTCCGCAGAATCGCCCGCGAATCCCACGCTGATGGCAGCGACGACGCGGCTGCGCGTGGCTCCGAGGCGCTCCGGGTCCGCCTTTTCGGCGCCGGTCACCCGTACGCGCAACCGGGCCCTGGTGCCGCGGACATCCTGAAGATCTCGGTCGCCGAGCTCGAGGCCTTCCGCGAGAGCTACTACCGCGCCAACGGTGCGACGCTGATCCTCTCGGGCGGCTTCGACCCCGCCGTGATGAGGGAGACGATCGAGGATTTCTTTGGCAGGTGGGACGGCGAAGCGCCGCCCCCGCCCCCGATGATGCCTCCGGGCCGGCCGGCGAAGGGGCCCAGTTGGGTCGCTGTCGTCGACGAGGAAGCGACCCAGGTGGGCGTCACGATCGGGTTCACCACGGCCTCGGATCCCATCCGCGATGTCGCCGCGCGCCAGGTGCTCCGCACGATGCTCGAGGATCGCGTGCGCGTCGTCCGCGAGGGGCTCGGCGCCAGCTACGGCGTCTCGGTCGACTACCTCGGCGGCATCGGCGGCGGCGCGCTGCTCGTCACCGGCGACCTCGAGGCCGATCGCTCCGGCAAGGCGCTGGTCGCGCTCATCGGCGAGCTGGAGGCCGTCCGGACGCGGGCCAGCGCGCTCCCCGAGGACTTCGCGCGAGCCCGGCGTCGCGCGCTCAGCCGGGCGCTCGCCGACTCCGCTGGAGCCACCGTCCTCGCGGACGAGCTCGAGACGGTCTCGGTGATGTCGCTGCCGCTGTCCTTCTTCGACGCGCAGGTCGCGGCGATCTCGGCGACGACCCCCGAGGCGGTCGCGGCGGCGGCCTCGGCCGATCTCGCCCAGGCGCGGATGGTCGTCGTCATCCGGGGCCCGCGCAACGCCGTCAACGCCACGCTCGCGGCGGCCGGCCAGAAGGCGGAGCTCATCGAGCAGGGCGTCGCGGCCAGGTAGTTCAGCGCCGGGCGGACTCCAGCTCGGCGCGCATCACCTCTCCCAGCGTGTGGACGAAGCCGCGGATGTAGTCCACCTTGCCCCGGCGCGAGGCCAGGAAGGGGTCCATCACCGTGCAACGCAACACGGCCACCCCTCCCGCCCGGTCGTAGTCCTTGGGGGTGAAGCCAAGCCCCTCCACCGTGGGCAACGCCGCCCGCCCGTACTCATGGGCCCGCAGCACCGTCTTCGTCACGTAGTAGTCCGGGCGCTTCAGCGCGCCCGGGCCGACGCTCAGTGCCCGGTAGAGGCGGTCCATGAAGTCATTGGTCCGCTCCAGTGTCTCCAGCGAGGGGTGCCCCACCGCGAAGCAGACGATGTTCAGGTCCGAGGCCGGCAGCGGCACCACCTTGAAGGGCGCCCAGTCCCCGCTGGCGATGCGCCGGTAGAGCGCCATGGCCCCCTTGGCCGTCTCGCCCACCAGCCGCCCGTACCCGCTGGCGTTGAGCGGCAGCACCTTGTGGCTCATCCACACACCCGCCGCCGCCGCTCCGGGCTTGGAGCCCTCGAAGATGGAGCGGCCCAGGTAGGCGCTCTCGTCGCCTCCCGCGTGGAAGAGGTATGGCGCCTCCACCGACACCAGATCCCTCACCCGCTTGTCCCGGAAGGTGATGCTGCCCGCCGGGTAGGGCATGTAACCCAGCTTGTGCGGATCGATCGTCACCGAGTCCGTCCGCTCCAGCGCGCACAGGGCCCGGTACACGCCCTCCGAGGGCCAGGACTCCGGTGCGTAGTCCGCGAGCGTCTCCTCATAGGTGCGGCGCTCGCCCCCAGGCCCCCGGGTGATGGAGGCCGCATAGCCGCCCCAGGCCGCGTCCGCGTGCAGGTGGAACGCCAGTCCCAGCGTCCGCCCCAGCCGCTCCCGCAGGTCCGCGAGCAGATCCAACCGGTCCACCGCGCTCTCCTCGGTGGAGCCCATCACCGCCACGCAGGCGATGACCGGCTGCTGGCGCACCGCCAGCGTGCGCAGCGTGTCCTCGAGCGCCGCGGGGGACATGCGGAAGTGCGTGTCCACCGGCACGTGGATGAGCTGCCGGGCACCGATGCCCAGGGCCCGGCACGTCTTCTCCCACGAGTAGTGCGCCGTGGACGGCACCAGCACCACGCCGGGTGGCAGCGCGTCCTTGAACTCGGAGGCCAGCCGCAGGCCGAACTCCTGGTAGCCCAGCCCCGCCAGCGAGTGGCGCGTCACCCACTCCATCGCGAGGCGCGCGTCCCCCAGGCGGGCGCGGAAGCGGTCCAGCGCATCCAGCGCGGCCTCGGGCGTCACGTTGAGGAGCTGCCACAGGCTCAGCTCGCGCAGGGTGGTCTCGTGGCCATCCGGCAGCCGGACCTCCAGCCCCTTCACACCGGCCTCCTCCGCGGCGTGCCGCAGCGCCACGGGGAGGTACTTCACGTTGCGCGCGACCCAGAGGGCCTCGAAGTTGGCCACCGTGCCGCCCGAGGTCAGGTGCCCCCACTGCCGCTCCGGCGCGTAGCCCACCATCCGAGCGAGCTGCTCGGCCACCTCGAATTCCAGCCGCGTGGTGACGGGCGAGGCCTCCGCCGACACGTTGTTGGGGTTGTAGAGCATCGTGGCGAAGTAGCCGATGAGGCTCGCCATGGTGAGGTCCGAGCACATGTGCCCGATGTAGCGGGGGCTGAAGGAAGGCACGCCTCCCTTGAGCTGGCCCAGCAGCCCCATCAGCTCCTGCGACAGCACGGAGAGGGAGGCCTCGTAGCCGGGCGCGCGCTTCTCCGCTTCTTGAATCAAGAAGCCGTCCTCGGGGTGGAGGTTGCGGCGCCAGAAGACGTGGTCGCGGAAGGCCTCGAGCAACAGGCGCTCGAAGGTGTCGGCGTTCTCCCCCTTGGGTCCCAGGAAGATGGAGCCGAGATCGAGAGGAGCGGTGGGGAGGGTGTCCGGGCGGGGGTGCGTGCGCATGAGGAGTCCGTGTGCGGCTCGGGCCTCTGCAAGCAATGCGCCCCGGCACTCCCCCAGGGAGCGGGTGGCAAATGCTGCGCGGCGGGGGGAGGAAGCCGCAAATGCTGCGCCTGACACGGCGCGGTGATGGACGTGCTCACGAGGAGACAAGGCCATCCGGCTGCTGGCCTCGCGGTTGCACAGCAGCGCGGGGGTGAGGCTCACGTCGTGGGGGCGCGAGCGTCCCAGGCCGAGGTCACCGTTCCTCCGGTGGCCTCGGCCCTTTATTTTCCGCGCCCGCATGCCGCCGGGCGGACAGGTCCGTGCGTGATCCGTTCTCCAATGGGCAGCGCCAATGCGGGCGCTACGTGAAGCGCTCGCATCCCTGGGTCCCGATGCCTACCCCACTGGGCCCCAGGAGGAATGGATTTGAGCAAGAAGACCCCGGAGACGGTGAGCATCAACGAGCGCAGCAAGGACATGCAGCTGGACAAGAACCGCTCGGATCCCACGGGCCAGCGGATGACGACGGGCCAGGGCGTTCCCGTCGAGGACACGGACAACTCGCTGCGGGTGGGCGCGCGGGGTCCCACGCTGCTCGAGGACTTCCACCTCCGTGAGAAGATCATGCGCTTCGACCACGAGCGCATCCCCGAGCGCGTGGTGCACGCGCGAGGCTCGGCGGCACACGGCTACTTCCAGGTCTACGAGTCGCTGGCCGAGTACACCAAGGCCAAGGTCTTCCAGGATCCGTCCAAGAAGACGCCCGTCTTCGTGCGCTTCTCCACCGTGGCGGGCTCGCGCGGTTCGGCGGACACGGCGCGTGACGTGCGCGGCTTTGCCGTGAAGTTCTACACGGAGGAGGGCAACTGGGACCTGGTGGGCAACAACATCCCCGTCTTCTTCATCCAGGACGGCATCAAGTTCCCGGACGTCGTCCACGCGGCCAAGCCCGAGCCGCACCACGAGATGCCCCAGGCCGCCACCGCGCACGACTCCTTCTGGGACTTCGTGTCGCTCGTGCCGGAGTCGGCGCACATGATCATGTGGATCATGTCCGACCGGGCGATTCCCCGCAGCTTCCGCATGATGGAGGGCTTCGGGGTTCACACCTTCCGCCTGGTCAACGCCAAGGGCGTGTCGCGCTTCGTGAAGTTCCACTGGAAGCCGCTGCTCGGCGTGCATTCGCTCGTGTGGGACGAGAGCCAGAAGCTCGCGGGCAAGGACCCGGACTTCCACCGCCGCGATCTCTGGGAGGCCATCGAGAAGGGCAACTTCCCCGAGTGGGAGCTCGGCCTGCAGATCATCGAGGAGAAGGACGCGGAGAAGCTGGGCATCGAGCTGCTGGACGCGACGAAGATCATCCCCGAGGAGCTCGTCCCCGTGCGCCGCGTGGGCAAGCTGGTGCTCAACCGCAACCCGACGAACTTCTTCGCGGAGACGGAGCAGGTGGCGTTCTGCACCGCGCACGTCGTGCCGGGCATCGACTTCACGGACGATCCGCTCCTGCAGGCGCGCAACTTCTCGTACCTGGACACGCAGCTCACGCGGCTGGGCGGACCGAACTTCACGGAGATCCCCATCAACCGTCCCATCGCGCCGGTCCACAACTTCCACCAGGACGGCTTCCACCGGCAGACCATCGACGCGGGGCGGGTCAACTACTTCCCCAACTCGCTGGGCGGCGGCTGCCCCTTCATGGCCGCCGCGGAGCAGGGCGGCTACCGGCACTTCCCGGAGAAGGTGGAGGGCGAGAAGGTGCGCAAGCGCGCGGAGAGCTTCCAGGACCACTTCAGCCAGGCGAGCCTGTTCTTCCGCAGCATGTCCAAGCCCGAGCGCGAGCACATCATCATGGCCCTCCAGTTCGAGCTGGGAAAGGTCGAGCGTGAGGAGGTACGCAAGCGCGTCGTCGAGCAGATCCTCGTGAAGATCGACGCGGAGCTCGCCACGGAGGTGGCGCAGGGGCTGGGGATGGCCGTGCCCACGATGACCGCGGTGAAGGGCAAGCTCGAGAAGGTCGCCGACACCCTGGGGCTGCCCGTGGTCGACAAGTCACCCGCGCTGAGCATGGAGAACCAGAAGAAGGACTCCATCAAGACGCGGTGCATCGGCGTGCTCGTGGCGGACGGCTTCGACGCCGCGGATCTCCAGTCCACGAAGGCGGCCATCGAGCAGGCGGGCGCCGAGCTGGTGCTCATCTCCAGGCGCCTGGGCACGGTGAAGGGCTCGGACGGGAAGGCGGTAAAGGTCGACAAGAGCGCGCTCACCACGGGCTCGTTCGAGTACGACGCCGTCTTCGTGCCCGGGGGCGCCGCGAGCGTGGCGGTGCTCAAGAAGGATGGAGACTCGGTGCACTTCATCCAGGAGGCCTACCGGCACTGCAAGGCCATCGGGGTGACGAAGGAGGCCGCCGAGCTGTTGGAGGCGGGAGGCATCTCCACCCCGGCCCTGGGCGTCGTCGTGGGCGCGGCGGACGGCCAGGACTTCCCCACGAAGTTCATCGCCGCCATCGCGCAGCACCGGCACTGGGCCCGTCACGACAAGGATGTCGTCTCGGGCTGAGCCCCGGAGCCGGCGCTCAGCCTTCCAGGCGCCGGTGCATCCGCAGCAGCGCGTAGGCCGAGAGGGTCGAGGCATCCTTGATGCGGCCCTCTCGGACGAGCGCCTCGAAGCGCTCGACCGTCACCCGGGTGCACACCAGATCTCCCTCCTCGGGAGACAGCTGCTGCGGTCCCATGGACAGTTCCTCCGCGAGGAACA
This sequence comes from Archangium gephyra, assembly GCF_042230915.1. Taxonomy (GTDB): domain Bacteria; phylum Myxococcota; class Myxococcia; order Myxococcales; family Myxococcaceae; genus Archangium; species Archangium gephyra_B. Next base: position 8,503,115 of record NZ_CP102578.1, read on the forward strand.
CGTGCATGCCCTGGTTGGAGTAGCCATAGGCGCTGAAGAGGTGGCCGAGGTACGTCATGCGCCCGGCCACCAACCCGGTCTCCTCCTGGAGCTCACCGGCGGCCACGGACTCGGGCGGCGCGTCCGCCCGGGTCTCCCAGGAGCCCTGGGGGAACTCCAGGTAGCGGCCCTGGACCGGATAGCGGTATTGCTCCACGAGATGGAATGCGCCGTCCTCGTACGGGATGATGAGCGAGAAGTCCGGCTTGCAGACAACACCGTAGATGCCGCTGGAGCCATCCGGCCTGCGGATGGAGTCCTCGCGCACCGTCATCCAGCGGTTGCGGTACACCTCCCTGGAAGAGAGCTTCTCGATCGTCATGGGCGGGACTCCGGCGTTGGTGGGGGAGCCACGGACGGCGCGGCCGCGGGCCCCGCGGAAGGAGCTCCGCCTTCGACGCGCGGCCACCCGTCGCGCCACGTCAGCCGGTCCATCAGCATCGGGCGGCGCACCGACCGGTCGCCGCTGATGACGGCCTCGACGTAGGGCCGTCTGACATCGATGGCGTGGTAGGCGATCCAGTCCTGCCCCGCGCGGTCGGTGACAACCGAGTTGTGGCCCGGCGCGATCCACGCGTCGCTCCGGCGGAGGATGGCGCTGTCGGGCGCGCCCGTCGCCTGCGCCAGCGTCTCGAAGGGGCCGGTGGCGCTGCGGGAGCGAGCGACCATCGTGGCGTACCTGATCTCTTGCAGCGGGCCGTGGCAGCAGTTCTCGCCCGAGTAGAAGAGGTAGTAGTAGCCCTCGCGGTAGACGACCCACGCACCCTCGATCAGGGTCTGGAAGGGGATGCTCTTGTCTGCCTTCACCAGCTCGATCGGCGCACTCCCCTTCTTGAAGCTCAGCCCGTCCGCCGCCAGCTCTTGCACGCGGATGGGCTGGAAGCCCGAGCCCCAATAGAGGTACTTCCTCCCCGTGCTCGGATCGTCGAAGGCCATCGGGTCGATGTTGACGAAGGAAAGGCCGCACGTCAGAGGACGCCCGCTGTCGCGGAACGGGCCTTCGGGCCGGGACGACGTGGCAACGCCCAGGCAGAAGACGTCCTCCTTGCTGTCCGTCGCGCCCCGCTCCTTCTTGAATCGAGCCGCGCGGTCTGGGTCGAGCCCGGCCGAGAAGTACAGGGAGAAGGTGCGGCCGCGGCGGTGGACGTCCGGCGCCCAGAAGAGCTGGGTTTGCGAGGCCCAGGCGGGCTTCACGGGCAGCACGTCGCCCACGCGCTCCCAGCGCACGAGGTCGCACGAGCGGGCGGCCTGGATGTTCTGCACCCGGCCGGCGACGTCCCCTTGCGTGGCATAGGCGTAGAACCACCCGCCGCCAGCATCGATGACCGTGGGGTCCGGGAAGTCTTCATCGAAGACAGGGTTGGTGTAGGAGGCAGCGGCGCCCTCCCCGCCCGCGCGTTGTGGCGCGACGGCCGTGAGCGCCGCACAGAGCACGGTGATCGGCAGAAGTCTCATCCGGATTCCTCGAGCGTGACGCTGAGCGGGGACCGCGCGCGTCAGACGACGCTCGCCCCGTCCGCGGCCTGGCACACGTAGCACTGCGGCGTGTTCCGCGTGGCCTGCTGGTACTTCTCGTTGATGCGCTGGACGAACGCCTCGGACTGCTCGGGCGAGACCAGGGCCACCGCGCAGCCGCCGAAGCCTGCGCCCGTCATGCGGGCCCCGAAACAGCCCGGCTGCGCCCGCGCCAACGTCACGATGGTGTTGAGCGCGTCGTTGGTGACCTCGAAGTCGTCGCGCAGGCTGTCGTGGCTGGCATCCATCAACCGGCCCAGCCGCGTGAGGTCACCGGCCCGCATGGCCTCGGCGGCCTGCACGGTGCGATCGTTCTCGGTGATGACGTGCCGCGCGCGGCGGCGCACCAACGGGTCGAGCTCGTTCTGGCGTGCCGAGAAGGTCCGCGCGTCGACGTCGCGGAGCGCCTTGACGCCGAAGAATCGCGCGGCCTCCTCGCACTGGCTGCGGCGCTCGTTGTAGGCCGAGTCCACCAGCCCGCGGCGGGTCCCCGTATCGAGCACGACCACCACGGCGCCCGCGGGGAGGGGCACGGGCTGAAGCTCCAGGCTGCGGCAGTCGATGAGCAGCGCATGGTTCTCGCGGCCCCCCGCGACGATCATCTGATCCATGATCCCCGAGTTGACGCCGATCCACTTGTTCTCGACCCGCTGACCGAGCAGTGCCATCTCGGACGGCTTCCACGGCAGCCCGCTCACGGTGGCGAAGGCGCGCTGCACGGCCAGCTCCACGGCGGCGGAGGAGGACAGGCCCGCGCCGCGCGGCACCTCCCCACTCATCACTCCCTCCCAGCCCGCGAGGGTGTGACCGGCCTCCTGCAGCGCCCAGGCGACCCCCTTCACGTACTCCGCCCAGTCCTTGCCGGAGTGAGAGATCTGCCCGAGCTCGAAGGACAGGGGCGCGCCGTAGTCAAGCGAGTGGACGACGACGCGGCGGTCATCGCGCGGGCGCAGCGCGATCCACACCTCGCGATTGATGGCGATGGGGAGCACGAAGCCGTCGTTGTAATCGGTGTGCTCACCGATGAGGTTGACCCGGCCTGGAGCCCGGACGACCGTGGCGGGGGCTGCGCCGAAGCGCTTGCGGAAATCCTGCTCGACCTGTTCGCGGAGCGTCATCGTTTCACCGGAGGGAGAAGGGCTGGGTTCACACAGCCGAGACGGAAAAGCTGTAGACGGAGCGCGAGCGGTAGTGCTCGCCGGGGCGCAGAATCGTCGAGGGGAAGCCGAGCTGGTTCGGCGAGTCCGGCAGGTGCTGGGTCTCCATCGCGAAGCCGTAGCGGTGGTGGTAGACCGCGCCCTTCTTCCCCTTCAGCGTGCCGTCGAGGAAGTTGCCGGAGTAGAACTGCATGCCCGGCTCGGTGGTGTGGATCTCCATCACGCGGCCGGAGGTGGGCTCCAGGACGTGCGCGGCCAGCGTCAGCTCGCTGGCCCCACTCTTGTTGAGCACGACGCTGTGGTCATAACCCTGCCCGTTGCGGAGCTGCTCGTCGTCCTGGCGGATGCGCGCACCAATGGACGTGGGCCGCCTGAAGTCGAACGGCGTGCCCGTGACGTCGCGGAGGTCGCCAAGAGGGATGGACGTCGGATCGATCGGGACGAAGCGGTCCGCGTTGAGCGTGACGACATGGCCCAGGATGTCGCCCTTCCCGTCGCCAGCCAGGTTGAAATAGCTGTGTTGCGTGAGATTGACCGGCGTCGCCTTGTCGGTGGTGGCGTGGTAGTCGAAGACGAGCGCGTTATCGCCGGTGAGCGTATAGGTGACCCTCGCGGTCAAGGTCCCCGGGTAGCCCTCCTCGCCGTCGGGGCTGACGTAGGTGAAGACGAGGCCCATGCCCTGGGCGTTCTCGAACGGCTCCGCGGTCCACACCACCTTGTCGAAACCCTTGAGACCGCCGTGCAGGTGGTTCACGCCGTTGTTCGTCGCCAGGGTGTATTGCTGGCCATCGAGCGTGAACCGGCCCCGGGCGATACGGTTGCCGTAACGGCCAATGAGTGCACCGAAATAGGGGGACTCCGCCAGGTAGCCCGCCAACGAGTCATAGCCCAGCACCACGTCGTCGAAGCGGCCGTGCCGGTCCGGCACGCGCAGGCTGAGGATGATTCCACCGTAGTTGGTGACCCGCGCCTCTACTCCGCTCTTGTTGGTGAGGGTGTAGACATCGACGGGCTGTCCTCCTGGGGCCGTACCGAAGGGGGTCCGTTCCACGACGCCTCCTGAGACGAAGATGAATGCGCGCGGCCTGTCGCGCGCCGTTGCTGAGCCAACCGCGAACCGTCAGCCTCCGGCCCAGGCATGCAAGCGCCCGCTTCATACCACGCTGGGCGTGAAGCTTCAGCGGGAACCACGGCGCCACGCCACGGGCTCACCCCAGCGCTGGCGGACCAACTCCAGTGTCCAGGGGTTCTCGGGCACCTGATGAATGGACGATGTATTGTTGGTGGATAATGGCGAGCGCCTCGGTGGCCCGGCGCCGCGGGGACAGAAGCCGAGGCGGCATCCGTGCCTGAAGGCAGGCTAGGATTTGGGCTCCCATGCTTCCTGACTCAAAGGCCTCGTCCGGTGCTCCGCGCGAGGGCACGTGTGCTGTCTGTGGCGGCGCCCTGACCTCCGAGCGATGTGAGGGCTGTGGAAGCCCGGTGGCACCGGGCGGCTTCCGTGTCCTGAGCCGCATCGCCATGTCCATGCACGCCCGCGTCTATCTCGCGGAGGGGCCCGAGGGGACCCGGGTGGCGCTCAAGGAACTGGTCTTCCGGCTGGCCCCTGACACCCAGCGGCTCGAGGCCTTCCGCCGCGAGGGCGAGCTGCTCGCGCAACTGTCGCATCCCCGCATCCCGCGCTTCCTCGCCAGCTTCACCGAGGGCAGTGGCCCGCAGACCCGGCTCTACCTCGCACAGGAGTTCATCGAGGGACCCTCGCTGCTCAAGCGGCTCCAGCTCCACCGCTTCACCGAGGACGAGGTGAGCGAGGTGGGCGCGCAGGTACTGGAAGTCCTGGTCTACCTGCACGGACTGTCCCCGCGCATCCTCCACCGTGACATCAAGCCCGCCAACCTCCTGGTGCGTCCGGACGGCTCGATCTGCCTCGTCGACTTCGGCACCGCCCGCGACGTGACCCGGGGCGGGACCGTCAACTCCACGCTCGTGGGGACCTTCGGCTACATGGCGCCCGAGCAGCTCGGCGGCACGGTCTCGGAGGCCAGCGATCTGTACTCCGTCGGCGCGACGCTCCTCCACCTCCTGTCACGCCGCTCCCCGTCGGAGCTCCTGCGTGGCAAGGGGCTTCAGCTCGAGGTGGGCGAGAAGCTCAACGCCTCCCCTGGCTTCAGGTCCTTCCTCCAGCGGCTGCTCGCTCCGAATCCCGCTGACCGCTTCCCCACGGCGGCCGAGGCGCTGCGTGCGCTCGAGGCCCTCCAGCGTGGCGAGCCGCCCGCCGAGCCGGCTCCAGCCGGGTACTGGAAGCCCCTCGCGCTGGGCTCGATGGGGCTCTCGGCCGTGCTGCTCGCGGCGCTGCTGTGGCCCAGGCCTCCCCCACCCGAGCCGCCACCCCGGATCGTCGAGGTGATCAAGGAAGTCCCCGTCGCCGCCCCACCTCCCCCTCCACGCGGCATGGAGGTCCTCGTCGAGCCCTTCAATCCCCAGGTGGTCACCAGACTGAGCTCGCTCGGGGGCTGCTTCAAGGACACGGAGCTGCGCGTCACCCGCGTCTCCGTCACGCGCCATCCGCAGGAGCTCCTGCCGAAGCTGCGCTTCGAACTGGTCTTCACCAACAACAGCCCGACGCAGCTCTGCCAGTGGGCGCCCTTCTTCCGGCTGGTGGACGACGAGGGCACGCTCATCGACCCGAAGCTGGAGGAGAAGGTGGTCCTGCCGCTCAGCTCGCAGGTGCAGGAGATGACGAGGGAGCTCTCCGATGCGCAGGGCGCTTTCACGGTGCGTCTCGGACTGGTGCAGGCTCCCGACGCGGTCTACCGCATCGACCTGCGGACCCAACGCGCCACCAGGGAGCAGTGAGCCATGCGACGCACGATGCGATGGCTGCCCCTGCTCACGGCTTGGCTCGCCGGGACGGAGGGACTCGCCCAGGAGTCCGTGAAGTCCACCATCGACCCTTCCCCGGCCTGCCCCTGGCTCGAGCGCGCCGACAACTGCTGGGCGCAGGCGCTCTCCGAGTTCGAGCAGTGTGCGCCTCCCCAGGGTGTACGCGGGACGCTCTACGTCGACGGCATCTGCCGCTACTACGATGGCACCTTCCTGCGCAGCGAGGTGCTCTGGGATCCGCCTTCCAGCACGCCCCAGGAGTTCCGCGCCTACGAGCTGAAGTTCGAGCTCCACAAGGTGGGCAAGCCCTGCTTCTCGTTCCGCCGCAAGCTCGTCACGGGTGGAACCGTGGACCTCGGTGCGAAGCCCTGGCCAAAGGAGATCGAGACGGAGATCGTGACGCGGCACGGCACGGTCCGCTACGTCCAGAGCTGGGATGTGGATCGCCAGCTAGCGCTCTGGGAGGAGTACCAGCGTGCACGGCACCCCCAGGGAACCGAGGTGCTGCCGATCAAGCCCGTGAAGTGTGAGCCCGGAATGGTCTGCTTCCAGAGCAACAAGCCCCCAGACCTCCGGCCCAAACCGTTGGACACGTATGCCTTTGGCGAGAAGTCCGTGGGCTTCCTGACCTGCCCGGATCGCTCGATGGTCATCGTGGGGTTCAAGGAGTCCACGCAGTGTGACACCGCCATGCCTTTGCGGAGACTCCGCGCGGTGCCTGATGGGCATACGCTCGAGTTCGCCTTCATGCAGCCGCAGTGGACGAAGAAGTCGATCGCCTGCGGACAGCACAATCCCAGCAGTAAGGGTGCGCCCATCTACTTCGAGCAGCAGTACTACTTCGAAGCCCCGGTACCGGCCATTCCCCCTCGCGAGGCCGGGCCGGTTCCCGACCGGCTGCAGCTCGACATCCCCTCGCCCCCATGACCGCCACCCCCTCCAGCTTCGACGCTCGCCGATGTATCGCCTGTGAGGCCATGCTCTCCGGGCCACGCTGTGACGCCTGCGGCGCCGCGGCGCTCGTGCGCGGCTACCGTGTCCTGCGGGTGATTGCCCAGGGCGAGCTGGGGCGCCTCTACCTGGCCGAGGATGCGCGTGGGCAACGGGTCGCGCTCAAGGAGCTCGTGCTGCTCTCGGCGCCAGAGGTCCATCACCTGGAGGCCTTCGAGCGGGAGGCGAAGGTGCTCGCCCGGCTGTCACACCCGCGCGTGCCGCGGCTGCTCGAGAGCTTCAAGGAGGGCGAGGGCACGCAGACGCGGCTCTACCTGGCGCAGGAGTTCATCGAGGGCGAGTCATTGCTCTCACGGCTCGCGGTGCACCGCTACTCCGAGGCGGAGGCCCGAGACCTCGCGCGCAAGCTCCTCTCGGTCCTGCTGCAGCTCCACGCCCATGTCCCGAGGATCATCCACCGCGACATCAAACCCGCGAACCTCATCCTGCGGCCCGATGGCGCCCTCTTCCTGGTGGACCTCGGTTCGGCACGCGAGCTGGCCACCGGCGATGCCCGTGGGGCGACGATGACCGGCACCTACGGCTACGCGCCTCTCGAACAGCTCGCGGGTCACGTCACCGAGTGGAGCGACCTGCATGCGGTGGGCGCGACGCTCATCCACCTGCTGACGCGGCAGCCCCCGTGGGAGCTCATCCAGGAAGGAAAGGGCCTGGTCCCCGGCCGGCGCCTGGATGTGACCGAAGGGTTCCGGCAGTTCATCGGCCGGCTCGTCGACACCGATGAGACCCGGCGCTTCGCGACCGCACGCGATGCGCTGCGAGCGCTCGACCAGCTCGATTCCCCGGCCGCCGGGCGCCAGGCTCCGGTCGCGCGCGAGGAGCGGGAGGCGAAGCGCTGGCCCCGGGCCCTGCTCGTCCTGCCGCTCCTGGGCGCGGCCATCTGGGCCCTCCTTCCCCGGCCCGATGAAGTGAGCGAGCCGCCCACCGCGGCTCCACCTGTCATCGCCCCCCCTCCGCGGAGCACGGAGGAGCCACCCAAGCCCCCCGGGGGCCTCAGCGTACAGACCGGCGAGCCGCGGGAGCAGACCGGCGAGGAGCCAGGCGTTCCCATCCACCTCGCGGTGAATGAGCGCGTAGAGCTCGAGTCGGTGTCCAGCCCGGTCCTGACCTTCAGGCTCGAGCGGGTGTCCCTCAGTGGCGCCAGGGGCCAACAGCGAGAGCTGCGCCTGGAGGGCTACTGTGAAGAGCAGGGAACCCGCAAGCGCTGCCCCCGGATGACGTGGCTACATCTCAGCGACGAAGAGGGCCATGCGACGAAGAGCACCGCCACGAATGAGACCCACATCGAGAGCGCGCCGAGCTTCAGTTTCACCGCTTCGGTTCGAGCCTCCTCTCGCCGCCTCCTGATCACGGTGGGTAACCCGAAGGGCCCCGACGCGAGATGGACCTTCGACGCCGAGGCTCAACGGTTGGACGTGGCGCACTGAGCGGGCACGGAGCTGGGAAGACCAGCGGCTACGTGCCGTGCAACTCTCCGGGGAGCCGCCGCGTCAGCAGCTTCTGCATCAGCACGAACGCGAGCAACAACAGCCCGATGGCCACGCGGGTCAGCCCGGAGCTCATCATGCCCTCGTACGTGGTGATGCAGGTGAGGATGAGCCCGAGCATCAGCACGCCGATCAGCGTGCCGATGACGGAGCCGACGCCCCCCGCGAGCAGCGTGCCGCCCACCACCACCGCCGCGATGGCGTCGAGCTCCATGCCGACACCTTCCAGGTGATTGCCGCTCGAGAGGTACAAGGTGAGCACCGCGCCCGCGAAGGACGCGCAGAAGCCGCTGACCGCGTACACGGCCACCTTGGTGCTCTTGATGGGCAGGCCCATCAGCAGCGCGGCCTCCTCGCTCCCGCCCAGGGCGTAGACGTTGCGGCCGAAGGGCGTCTGCGACGCGACGTACCAGCCGATGACCACCATCGCGAGGAACAGGAGCGCGGTCATCGGCAGCGGCCCCAGGCGCGTGCTCGCCAAGGCGGTGTGCCGCGCGTCCACGATGGCCACCGACTCCAGGTGGATGAGGAACGCGAGCCCGCGCACGAAGAACATGCCAGCGAGCGTGACGATGAAGGGCTTGATGCCCGTCGTGTGGATGATCAGCCCCATCACCGCGCCCATCGCCGTTCCGCACGCGAGCGACACCGCGATGGCCGCCAGCGGGTGCAGGTGCGAGTTCATGATGAGCACGCCGATGATGACGCTCGAGAACGACATCATCGCCCCGACGGAGAGATCGATTCCCCCCGAGAGGATGACGAACGTCATGCCGACCGCCACGATGCCCAGCACCGCGTTGCCGGAGAGGAAGTTGGTGAACACCGCACCGGAGAAGAAGCCGTCATACCGGGCGGCCGCCAGGGCGTAGAGCGCCAGGTAGACGCCGGCCGATGCGAAGACGGTGACGTGCTTGCGGAGATAGTTCTTCATGCGCCTGTCGCGGGACGGAGTCGCTGGAGCAAGTGCTCGAAGGCGGCGGTCTGCACGAAGCAGACAGCCAGCGCGACGATGGCCTTGATGATCAGGGTGTGCTCGGTGATGACGCCCTTCATCTGGAGCATCGTCGTCAGGGTCTGGATGAAGAGCGCCCCGATGAGCGAGCCGACGAGGTTGGCGCGTCCACCGGTGAGGCTGGTGCCGCCGAGGACGACCGCCAGGATGGCGTCGAGCTCCAGATAGAGGCCGGCGTTCGCCACGTCGGCCTCCTTGATGTCGGCCGCGGCGATGAGGCCGGCCACCGCGGCGCAGAGCGCGCACGCCATGTAGACGACCACGCGGATGGCATCGACACGGAGGCCGGAGAGCCGGGCCGTCTTCGGGTTGCCGCCGATCGCCTCCACGTACAGGCCCAGCACCGTCCTGCGCAGCGCCAGCCCCACCAGCAGGGCCACCGCCGCGACGATGAACATCGGCACCGGCAGGCCCAGCAGCGTCCCATTGCCGAGATACTCGAAGGCCGGGCTCTCGAAACGGACCTTCTGGTCCTGGGTGAGGGTCTGCGCCAGCCCGCGTCCGGTGACCAGCATCACCAGCGTGACGATGATCGGCTGGACGCCGCCGTAGGTGACGAGCGCCCCGTTGATGCCTCCGGCCAGCAGCCCCACCAGCAGCGCGGCGCCGAGCGCGAGGGCAGCGGGCTGCGCATGCTCGGTGATGAGCAGCGCCGCCACCGCGCCCGCCAGCGCCATCACCGAGCCGACCGACAGGTCGATGCCGCCCAGCGCAATCACCAGCGTCATGCCCGTGGCCAGCAGCATGACCGGCGCGCCGTTCTGGAACAGATCCACGAGCGTGCCGAAGAGCCGGCCGTCGCGCAGCTCCATGTGCGCGAAGCCGGGCGTGAACAGGAGATTGAAGACCAGCAGCACCGCGAGGCCCACCAGGGGCCAGAAATTCCTGGACTTCATGCCGCTCCTCGCCGCTCGTCGTCGGGCGTCTTCTCGCCGGCGATCACCTTCATGATCTCCGGCAGCGCCAGCCCGGTGTACTCACCGACCATCTTGCGGTCACGGAAGATGGCCACGCGGTGCGACAGCCGCGCCACCTCTTCCAGCGCGGCCGAGATGAAGATGACGGAGAGGCCCTGGAAGGCCAGCTCGTCGATGACGCGCTCGATCTCCGCCTTGGCGCCCACGTCGATGCCGCGCGTGGGCTCGTCGAGGATCAGCAGGCGGGGCCGGGCCGCGAGCCACCGGGCCAGGATGACCTTCTGCTGGTTGCCGCCGCTGAGCAACCGGATGGGCTGCTCGATGGACGGCGTCTTGATGCCGAGCTTCTCCACGTACTCCCGGGCGATCCGCTCCTGCTGCGCGCGGGAGACGAAGATGCCCAGCCGCTGCTGGATGACGAGCGCGATGTTCTCGCGGATGGACATGTCGGGGACGATGCCGTCGAGCTTCCGGTCCTCGGGGCACAGGCCCATCCCCAGGGCGATCGCCTGGCGCGGGCTGCGCAGGGAGACACCGTTGACGGTGCCGGTCTTCGCCGCGTCCGCGCCGAAGAGCAGGCGGGCCGCCTCGGTGCGCCCCGAGCCGAGCAGGCCCGCGAACCCGACCACCTCGCCCGCGCGCATGTTCAGGTCGAACGGCTCCAGGCCGCGGCGGGACAGTCCCTTGGCATCGAGCACCGGCTCGCCCATCATCTCCCCGGGAAGGGTGCCCGGCTTGGGCTCCTCGGGCGTGCGCCCGAGCATGTGCGCCACCAGGTCCAGCCGCGACAGCTTGGAGGCCTCGTAGGTGCCCACCAGCGCGCCATTGCGCAGGATGGTGACGCGATCGCTGACCCGGTACACCTGCTCCAGGAAGTGCGTCACGAAGATGATGCCCAGCCCCCGCGCCTTCAGCCGATCGATGATGCCAAAGAGCACCTCGCACTCGTGGGCATCGAGGCTCGAGGTGGGCTCGTCCATGATGATGAGCCGCGCGTCGGTATCGACGGCGCGGGCGATGGACACGAGCTGCTGGATGGCGGTAGACATGGACCCGAGCGGCTTGTCCACGTCGATGTCGAGATCGAACGTGGCCAGCACCTCGCGGGCCTTGCGGCGCACGGTGCGCCAGTCGATGCCATACCAACGCCGGGGGGCGCGGCCCAGGAAGAGGTTCTCCGCGACCGTGAGGGTCGGGATGAGGTTGACCTCCTGGTAGATGGTGCTGATGCCCCGGCGCTGGGCCTCCGCGGGGGACGAGGGCGTGAAGTCACGCCCCTCGAAGGTGATGCTCCCCTCGTCGCGCGGGTAGACGCCGGTCAGGACCTTGATCAGCGTCGACTTGCCGGCGCCGTTCTGTCCCATGAGCGCATGGACCTCTCCCGGGCGCACGTCGAAGTCCACCCCCGCGAGCGAGTGGACTCCCGGGAAGCGCTTGTGGATGCCTCGTGCGACGAGGAGCGGCTCGGTGCTCATGGGACGGGGGTGACCTCTTGGCTAGTACTCGCGGGAACCGATGACCTGCGCGGCGGTCGTCTGGTCGAAGAGCTGGTCCTTGTTCTGCGTGTACTTCGGGACCTTCTCGCCGGCGCGGATCTTCGCGATGGTGTCGTAGAGGATGGGGCCCATCAGCGGGTTGCACTCGACGGTGGCGTTCAGCTTGCCCGCGACCATCGCCTCGAAGGCGCCCTTCACCGCGTCGATGGAGACGACGAGGACGTCCTTGCCCGGGTTCATGCCCGCCTCGTCGAGCGCCTGGATCGCTCCGAGCGCCATGTCGTCATTGTGGGCGTAGACCGCGTTGATGTTGTTGCGGTCGGACTTGATGAAGGCCTCCATGACCTCCTTGCCCTTGGCGCGGCTGAAGTCGGCGGACTGGCTCTTGACGATGGCGATATTGGGGTACTTCTTCAGCGCCTCCTCGAAGCCCTTCTTGCGGTCGATGGCCGGTGCCGAGCCGGTGGTGCCCTGCAGTTCCACGACGTTGCCCTTCTCGCCCATCTTCTTCGCGAGCCAGTCGGCGGCCATGCGGCCCTCCTCGACGAAGTCGCTGGCGATGAGGGTGGTGTAGAGGCTCTCGTCGGTCACCTTGATGCCGCGGTCCACGAGGATGACCGGGATGTTGGCGGCCTTCGCCTCCAGCAGCACGGGCTCCCAGCCGGTCTCCACCACCGGAGCCAGTACGATGGCGTCCACCCCCTGCGCGATGAAGGAGCGGATGGCCATGATCTGGTTGGCCTGCTTGCCCTGGGCGTCGGCGAACTTCAGGTTGATGCCACGCTTCTCCGCCTCGCCCCGGATGGATTTGGTCTCCGCGGTGCGCCACGCGCTCTCCGCGCCGACCTGGGAGAAGCCAACGACGAGCTTCTTCTCCGCCGTGGGGCCCGCGTTGCCGGCCGACGCCTCGGGCGCCGGCTCCTTCTTGCAACCGACGACGAAGACGAGCAGCGCTGCCACGATCAGCTGCTTCATGATGTTCTCCAAGGATTCGCCGGAGGAGACGTTCCTCCAGCGTTTTGACATCCGGTACAGGGTGATCGAGCGGGCGCGCATGAAATCACAGGCCGCGCGCCGCCGGAAGGAATGGCCTCGGGGCCAATAGACTGAGACACGGCGTGATGCCGCGGCTCGTCATCCACTGCCGCTGGCCAGGCGAGCGAGCAGGCCAGGGCCCTACCGCGGGGTGATGGTCAGCGAGTCGAACCGCGCGGACGCGCCCACCACACCGCCCGCGGTGAGCGCCACGCGCACGCCGCGATCCCACGGCGGCAGGAAGTCGCCGTTGAGCTCGTTGCCGACATCGAGCCAGTGGGAACCATCGTTGCTGGCGGAGAACCGGAAGAAGTGCCCCTCGCGCGCGGTCATCCGCAGATACACCCTGGCGCCCCCGGGCGCCGGCGCGCTGCCGAGCGTCTGCTCCTTGTTGCCCTGGCGGCTCCACACCTCGAGGGTACTGCCCTTCAAGCGGATGCCGACGGAGTTCTCCGGGTCGCCGAACGCGGAGAGCCCGGCCTGCGTGCCCGAAGCGAAGCCACCGGGATCCAGGGCGGTGACGGCCACGTACTGGCCGGTGTTGGTGGAGCGCGCGAGCACCGCGCCGGCAGGCTCGGTGGCCCGGTTGGCATTGGGCGCGAGCGTCAGCATCCCCCCCGAAACGCTCGCCTGCGGGCGGTTGCCTTGCGGCCACTGCCACCCCATGGCGACGGTCGAGCCGTTGAACTCATCCGAGAAGCCGGTGGGCGCCCGCTTCCCGCCGCCGGTGCCCTGGTGGGTGTTGATGGAGGGCCAGCCGTCCGTGCCCCAGGTCAGCGGATCCAGGACGGCCTGCCGCCCGACGTACACGGTGTCCCTGGCGCTGTACGCGTGGTACAGCAGGTAGCTCTGTCCCGAGGCGTCCGTCACCACGGAGCCGTGGCCCGGGCACTTCCATTCGGCGTTCGCCCCCACGATCGGGTTGGACGGGTGCTTCTCCCAGCCGGAGAGCAGCTTGCGCGAACGGGCCACGCCCTCGCCGTAGCTGCAGGTGCGGCCGCAGCAGCCGCCGCCCGCGTAGAACATGTAGAACCAGCCATCGCGCTTCAGGAGGTACGGGCCCTCGACCACGCTGCCCTCCCAGGGCGCGTCGTTGACGATGAGCTGCTGGCGGGTGCTGCCCTCGGCGAAGCGGGTGCGGTCCTCCGTGAGCCGCTGAGCCCAGATGGGCGTGGGCTGCCCGCGGCTGTTGCCATCCTGCTTCCAGACGAGGTACGGCACGTCGTTCTCGTCGCGGATCAGCACGCCATCGATGGAGCCGTCCGGATCGCAGACGAGTGGACCGTGATCCGTGTACGGCCCCTGGGGCTGGGCCGCGGTGGCCACGCTGACGCACAGCGGGCCGCCCTTCTTGCGCGCCGTGTAGTAGACGAAGAACTGGCCCTTGTCCTCGAGCAGCTCGGGGGCCCAGTAGTTGGCCTCGGCCCATTCGGGCGCGGACTCGAAGACCACGCCGGCCTGCTCCCAGTTCACCAGGTCCTTCGAGTGGAGGAGGGGGAAGTGCGGCGCCCACTCCGACGAGGTCGCGGTCGCCCAATAGTCATCGCCGACTCGGATCACCGACGGATCCGCATAGTCGCCCGGCATGACCGGGTTGGACACCTGAAGCGGCTGAGGCTTCGACCCCTGAAGAGGCTGCGGCTTCGCGCGGCTGGTGGAGCAGCCCGCCGCGACGAGCACGGCCACCGTGGTCAGTGAGAACAGTGTCGCTTTGAAAGACATGCCACGTCGCCTCATGAAGTCTCCTCGCCGAAGGGCGCGCACACTACGAGTGCCACGAAACAACGGTCAACGCTTTGCGTGTGATGTTGACGCGGTGTGTCTCCCGCTAAGGGGTTTCACGTGGATAACTCGCCTTGACACCCTCCGGGTGCATGAGTGAGATGCCGCGCCTTACGAACACGTATGAAACCGAAGGGCCTCGTCTGGCAGAGGGGCCGTAGGAATCGTGCGCGCCGTTGGTGAGGGTATAGATGCGTTTGAAGACACTCGTTCTTTGTTCAATGCCCATCGCGATCCTGACGGCTGATGCGCTCGCGCAGACCGTAGAAACCGCGCCGAACAACCCTGGACCCGCACCGGCGCAAGAGGCCGACGCGGGACAGGGGGAGCCGCAGACGGACGGCGGCGTGGCCGCTGCGGGCGATGAGGAGTATGTCGAGGAGATCGTCGTCGTCGGCTTGCAACGCAGCATGCAGCAGGCCCAGAGCGTCAAGCGCAACTCCGACCAGATCGTCGATACGGTCGTAGCGCAAGACATTGGCAAGCTGCCGGACGTCACGGTCTCCGATACGGCGGCACGCATTCCGGGCGTCCAGGTGGACCGAGCCCGGGGCGAAGCGGCCGGACAGGTGCTGGTGCGCGGACTGCCCGATCTCACCACGACCTATAACGGCCGGGAGATCTTCACCGCCGAGACGCGCAGTGTCGCGCTTGCCGACTTCCCCTCGGGTGGCATCGCGTCGCTCGGCGTCTACAAGACCACGACCGCCGATCAGATCGAAGGCGGCATCGCCGGGCTCCTCGACGTCCGCTCACGCCGGCCGTTCGACTTCGAGGGCTTCGAGGTCTCGGGCGCCTTCCGGGGCACCTACGCCAACCAGTCGGGCCTGTTCGACCCGAACGGCAACATCCTGGTCACCAACCGCTGGCAGACCGGTGCGGGCGAAGTCGGCGCGCTGGTCAACTTCTCCTACACCCGCCTCAACTATCTCGACTCCGCGCGCTGGAACACCGGGTTCATCGGCACCGGGCGGACCACGACGGGCGAGCAGTTCCGCTTCCCCGATGTCGTCGGCATCTTCTATGGGGCAGGCCAGCGCGAGCGGCCATCGGTGAACGGAGCGGTGCAGTGGCGGCCGCAACCCGGGCTCGAGCTCTATGTCGAGGGTATCTGGCAGGGGTACCGCGACAGCGTCTCGGACCGCCAACTGGAGATGCGGTTGTGGGGCGCCGACAGCCGCTATTCCAACCTGACGATGCGGCCGGGCAGCACGGACCAAGCGCAGAGCCTCACCGTCGAGAATGCCGCCCGTCCGTTCATGTTCCAGGGCGCGACCGCCCGCCAGACGGACACCTATCAGCTCGCCGTCGGCGGCTCCTATGAAGCGGGACCCTGGCGCATCACGGCCGATCTCGCGCGCACGGACAGCCGGTTCGACCTGTCGCTCTACAGCTTCGACCAGGAACTGGTCACCTCCCCCACCTTCGACGTCAACTTCGACGTGCCGAGGGGACCTGGCGGCATGGAGTTCAGCCTCCAGAACTTCGACCTGACCAATCCCGCCAACTTCAACTATCTCGGCTTCTTCGACAGGTCCTTCGTCGCGGCGGGCGACGACTGGCAGGCCCGGACGGACGTCGACCTGAACACCGGCTTCTCCTTCATCCCCAAGCTGGAGGCCGGACTCCGGTTCACGACGCGTGACGCCTACCAGGAGAATGGTCAGCGCTACTGCGCCAATGACGATGGTGGCAACCCCGGCGCGCCCTGCCTCCTGGCGGCCGGGACCCCGCTCTCCCAGATGCCGGTCGATCTGCACGTGTTCCGCGGCGGCTTCCGGGGCAGCGACATCCAGCAGACCCGGACCTGGGTCGTGCCGACGTATGAGAGCATCCGCAGAAACGTGGAGCAGCTCCGTACCATCCAGGGCTTCAACCCCGGCGCGCCCGAGCGGCTGCGTGTCTTCGAGGCGAATGAGCAGACCTTCGGCGGGTACGCGCAGGCGCGCTACGAGTTCAAGGTGGGCAGCGTGCCGGTGGACGGCGTCGTCGGCCTCCGGGCGGTGCGCACCGACACCACCGTCACCACCACCGAGAAGGCCAACGGGAGCTATACCGACCTGCTTCCCACTGCCAGCGCGAGAGTCCGGCTCCTCCCCGACCTCCAGCTGAGGCTCTCCGCCACCCAGACCCGTACGCGGCCGAGCTTCGAGCAGCTGCGCCCGATCCTCCTCAACTCGCCGCCCCCCTGTCTGTCGGAGCCCAACCCGCCTCCGAGCTGCCAGATCACCGGTGGAGGCGGCAACCCCGACCTCAAGCCCATCCGGTCGAACAACTACGACGCCTCGCTCGAATACTATTTCTTGCAGACCGGTATGGCGTCACTCGCCGTGTTCCGCCGCGACTTCAAGGGCTTCATCACGAACCTCGACGTGACCCAGGACTCCCCGGTCTATGGGGAGGATCGGATCCGCGTGAACATCCCGGTGAACGGCGGCGAGGGCAGCATCCAGGGCTTCGAGGCCTCGCTCGGGACCTTCTTCGACTTCCTCCCGGGCTGGCTCAGCGGCTTCGGCGCCTACGGCAACCTCACCTATCTGGACGACCAGCAGGCCTTCCCCAAGGGGTTCGAGCTCGAGCTGGGCGAGACCGGGCGGATTCCCAATGTGTCCAACTGGTCCTACAACCTCGTCGCGATGTACGAGCGCGACAAGTTCGCCGCCCGTCTGGCCTACAACTACCGCTCCCGCTGGATCACCTCCTACGTCCAGAACCCGGAGGGGGATGGGTTCACGGGTGAGTACGTGGACGGCGTCTCGCGCCTCGACTTCTCGGCGAGCTACTCGCCTTGGAACCTCAAGCCCTGGGACAAGGTCACCTTCACCTTCGACGCGTCGAACATCCTCGGGAATCCCTTCAGGAACTTCCGGCAGTTCACGCCCGAAGGCGACACCTACCCCCGCGACGTGCGCTACGAAGAGAGCATCTACTCGCTGGGCGTCCGCGTCAGCATCTAGGTCCAGCAGCCAGGTCCAGGAAGGACGCAACGGCGTGCCTCATCGCGGCTCGAGAGCCGCGATCTGGGGCACGCCGTTTTGCCAGGACAGTTGAACGATGTGCAGGAAGCGGCCCAGGTTCGCCGGCCTGCAAGCCTTTGTCGCCGCCCATGAATGGAAGGCGAGGAAATCCCTGTCGCCGGATTGGAACACGGTCTGATGACCGGGGCCGCTGAGACAAGGCTCGAACGTGCTGGCGAGGAAGGGATTGCCCGGCGCATCGATGCAGGGTCCCAGCGGCCCCTCGCAGGTGGCGTAACCGGTCGCGTAGCTCGAGACGCGCTGCGAGTCCTGCCAGCCATAGTCATTGGCGGAGAAGAACAGGACATAGGAGCCGCCGCGTTCGATCATGGTCGGAGCCTCGACCACGCGGCCCTCCCAGGGTTTGTCGTTGCGGACCAGGGAGACGGGATCGCCGGCCAGGCTGAGCCCGTCGGAAGAAAGACGTTGGGCGAAGAGCTCCGTCGGTTTGTTGAAGCGCGGGTTGTTCCCATCATTCTTGAAGTAGAGGTAGAGCTGCCCGTCCGGAGCACGGAATGGGCTCGCGTCGATCGTGCCGCCGAGCTCGTACTGACACACGAGGGGTTCGGAGGCTGGCGAGGTGAACGGACCGCTCGGGTCTTCGCTGGTCGCGGCTCCGACGCATTGGAGGCCGCTCGCGGTGTGGCGCGCGGTGAAATAGAGCACGAAGCCGCCCGGGGTTCGCAGCACTTCGGGCGCCCAGGTGAAGCCGGTCTTCGCCCAGGACGGGAGGACTGGCATCGCGTCGTGCAGCCGGTTCGGCTCCCGTTCATCCCAGAGGATCCGCCAGCTCGTGAGATCCGTGGACGAGGCCATCTGCACGTTGACCCCGTCCGTGTTCGTTGCATAGGCGAGATACCGCCCCTCATGCTCGAGGATGAACGGGTCTGGGAAATCGGCACGGAGCACGGGCGGGTACGGGGTGAGGGCCTGCGGGGGTTGGTCACCCGGAGTCACGCAGCCGCCAACAAGCGCCAGTGCCGCAGAAAGAAAGCCGAAGAACGACGCTCTACCCATTCCTGACAAGGGAGCTCTCCTCACGATCCCGCCCGAGCCGGGACTGGGGTCATCTGTACTTCCTTCCGGGTTTTCGCCTACCGTAACCGGGTCCGCCGCAGAGGATGCACATGAGCTTTCGGTTGCCCGTGGGATTTTGGAAGACCTTCGCCGCGGAGACCTGGGACCAGCAGCCCCGGGTCTTCAAGAACCTGTTCGACGGCCGGCTGCTGATCCCCACCGAGGAGCTCTTCCGCGTCGTCGCCGACGAGCAGGCCCAGTATGCCCAGGTCGCCGGCGACTGGATGAAGCCCCGCATCTCCCGGCTGATCATCGACAAGGGGGAGGTCGTCCTGCGGCTCCCCTACATGCCGCGCCACGAGGATGGCTCCTTCGAGGGCTGGACCCAGCGCCTCTACAAGGAGCTGCCCGGCCGGGGCTTCCTCTTCCACATGCAGCGGCTGCAGTCCCGCTCGCGCCTGATGTTCGACCGCTACCGCCAGTTCACCGACGGGCTGTTCGAGCAGATCGGCCTGCCCTCCTACCGGGTCGACGCGGACATGTTCGCCGGGGACTACTCCGAGACGTTCTTCGGCGTGCACAAGGATCTCGCGGGCAACTTCGCCATCATCCTCACGGGCCGCAAGCGCATGCTGCTGTGGCCCTACGAGACGTTGCTGCCCTACGTCACGGGGAACCTGGATCCGAGCAACCTCGACTTCACGCTGCAGCTGCGCTCCATGAAGGAGATCCGCGAGCCTCCCATCGTCCTGGATGGCGAGCCGGGCGACGTCTTCTACTGGCCGGGGCGGTTCTGGCACTGCGCCCAGGGCAACGGCGCCTTGTCGATCACCACCAACCTCGCCGTCTACCACACCTCCAACCCGCTGGCGGACAGCTTCCCGGAGAAGGTCTTCGAGGTGCTCGGTCCGGCCATCTCCGACAGCATGGCCCCCACTCCCTTCGAGCCGGCGCGCCGCCAGGAGCTGGCGAGTGCCGTGCCCGAGACGCTGCGCGGCGCCACGGCGCACGTCGTGGAGGGGCTGAGGAAGCTGGTGGAGGGAGGCTTCTTCGAGCGGGAGATGGAGCTGACGTGGCTGCGGTACGTGAGCGGCGGCGGCTACACCATCGTGCACCCGCCGGCCACCGGTGTGGTGCTGGACGACTCCCAGGCGATGAAGCTCCTGCCGGAGGCGGGGCTCGTCTGGCGCAAGCTCTCCAGCGGGGAGATCGGCGTCTCCAGCAACGGCCTCTCGGAGTGCTTCCCCGAGAGCCGCGGGCTGGTGGAGACGCTCCATCGTCTGGCGGGCGGTGGGGCCCACCGGGTGGGGGCGCTCCTGGAAGAGGTGGTCGAGGAGCGCCAGGGCGACAAGGTCGTCTGGTCGCGCGAGCACCTGCGCGCCCTGCTCACCACGCTCGCCTCCCAACACGCCCTCGTCCGCGCGTAAGGCGAGGGCTCGATTCAAGAACCCACGTCGAGCTCGAAGCGGAGCTCTCCGCCAGCGACCGGGCCGGTGCATCGCCAACCCGCTGCCGCGTAGAAGCGCTGCGCCCGGGTGCCCGGCGCCGTGGTCAGCCACAACCGCGCCAGCCCCCGCGACCTGAGCCACTCCACCATCGTGTCGTGCAACTGCCGGCCGTAACCGCGGCCCTCGTGTCCGGGAGCCACGAACAGGGCCCAGATATTGCCGTCCGAGGAGTTCCCGATGGCGAAGGCCACGATGTCGCCACCGGTCTCGATGACCCATCCGCGGCCAGGGAGCTCGATTTCTGGAACGTAGTCCGCCTCGGAGATGCGGTCGGGCGACGACAGCCGGTTCTCCCGCACGGAGAGCCGTACGCGGTGCATGCCGGGAATGTCGCCACGATGGGCTTGTCTGGGGGCCGCCATGACTCCGGAGATTAGATCATCGCCAGCCTGGTGGGTTTCCCCCTGCCCCGCGCCGCGGCGATCGCCTAGGTTCCTCCATCCGCGACAAGGGGGATGACCATGGCAGCGAAGTCACCGCGCAAGAAGGCAGCCACCACCACCACGACGCGCCGGCCCCGCCGCAAGAAGGCAGAGCCCGCCTCCAAGGGGCTCAGCGCCGCCGAGGTGGCCAGCGAGGCCGCCACGCCCCCCGTCGAGCTGGTGCAGGGCATCCAGGAGGACGGCGGCCAGGTGCTCAGCGTCTACCGCGATCCGCTCGGCGCGCACACCGTGGTGTTCGCCGCCCTGCCCATCGACAAGGTCGAGCCCACCCCCTACCAGCGCGACCTGTCCGAGCCCCACGTCAAACGGCTCGCCGGAGCCATGGAGCGGTTGGATCGTTTCCTCGACCCCATCATCGCCATCCGCAAGGAGGGCCGGTACTGGACGCCCAACGGCAACCACCGGCTCCATGCCTCCAAGCTCCTGGGCGGCAAGTCCATCATGGCCCTCGTGCTGCCCGAGGAGGACGTCGCCTATCAGATCCTCGCCCTCAACACGGAGAAGGCGCACAACCTGAAGGAGCGCTCGCTCGAGGTCATCCGCATGCACCGCGGCCTCACCGGAGCGCGCGCCGGGCGCGAGTCCGAGTTCGCTCACCTCTTCGAGGAGCCCGCCTTCCTCACCCTGGGGGCGGCCTACGAGAAGCGGCCGCGCTTCTCCGGGGGCGCCTACCACCCCTTCGTCAAACGCGCGGAGTCCTTCCTGGATCTGCCCATGGCCGAGGCCCTCCGGGTGCGCGAGGCCCGCGCCGACAAGCTGCTGGAGCTGGACGACGCCGTGGTCTCCGTAGTGGACGCCCTCAAGACGCGCGGCCTGCAGAGCCCCTACCTCAAGAACTTCGTCGTGGCCCGCATCAACTTCCTGCGCTTCAAGAAGGAGGGGCCCGTCGAGTTCGACCCCACCGTCGCCCGGATGATCTCCAGCGCCCGGAAGTTCAACCTGGAGAAGGTGAACCGCGAGGACATCGGCCGGATGAGTGGACCCCTCCTGGCCGAGGACTCGGAATGAGGATTGCAAGGCAGCCCGCGCCATGACGACATCCCCCGCCACCGTCCTGGTCGTCGATGACGACCGGGCCAACCTCGACTCGGTCTCGCGCATCTTCCAGCGCGAGGGCCTGGAGACCTTCACCGCCAGCAACGGCACCGAGGCCTTGGAGCTGCTGCGCCGCCCCGAGGTGAGCGTGATGGTGACGGATCTGATGATGCCCGGCATGGACGGGCAGGAGCTGCTCAAGGTCTCGCGCACCATCCGCCCGGACGTGGAGGTGGTGCTGATGACGGCCTACGGCACGGTGGAGACGGCCGTGGCCGCCATGAAGGACGGCGCCTACGACTTCATCACCAAGCCCCTCAAGCGCCACTCGCTGGTGAAGTCCGTACAGAAGGCGCTGGAGCGCCACGAGCTGGCCGCGGAGAACCGCGTCCTCAAGGCGAAGCTGGCGGAGATGGGCAGCACCGGTGGGCGCTCCATGGTCGGCCAGTCGCCCGCCTTCCGGGCGATGATGGACACCATCCGCCAGGCCGCGCCTTCCACCGCCACCGTGCTGCTGCTCGGGGAGTCGGGCACCGGCAAGGAGCTGGCCGCCCGCGCCCTGCACGAGCAGTCCAACCGGGCCAAGGGCCCCTTCGTCGCCATCAACTGCGGCGCCCTCCCCGAGAGCATCCTCGAGGCGGAGCTCTTCGGCGTGGAGCGCGGCGCCTTCACCGGCGCGGTGGCCCGCCGCGAGGGCCGCTTCGAGCGCGCCAGCGGTGGCACCCTCTTCCTGGACGAGGTGGGGGAGATGCCCCTGTCCGCCCAGGTGAAGCTCCTGCGCGTCCTCCAGGAGGGCGAGCTCGAGCGCCTGGGTGGTACCCAGACGGTGAAGGTGGACGTCCGCATCGTCGCCGCCACCAACAAGGATCTGCAGCGCGAGGTGGCCGAGAACCGCTTCCGCGAGGACCTCTATTACCGCCTCAACGTGGTGGAGGTGCGCATCCCCGCGCTCGCCTCGCGCCGCGAGGACATCCCCCTGCTGGCCGACGCCTTCCTGCGCCGCTTCGCCTCCAAGAATGGCAAGGTCCTGCGCGGCTTCTCCCCCGAGGCCCTCAGCACCCTGGAGAACTACGCCTGGCCGGGCAACGTGCGCGAGCTGGAGCACGCCGTGGAGCGCGCCGTGGTGCTCGCCAAGACGGACGTCCTGGAGGTGGGAGATCTGCCCGAGACGGTGCGCAAGGGCCCCCTGGGCTCGGCCGGACAACTCGTCATCCCCATTGGCACCCCCATGGAGGAGGTCGAGCGCCGGGTGATCCACGAGACCCTGCGGCACACCAAGGGGGACAAGACGCTGGCCGCCCGCCTGCTGGGCATCGCGGCGCGCACCATCTACCGCAAGCTGGAGCGCGAGGCCTCCGAGGGTCCTGGCGGTAGCGGCGAGGGCCCGGGCTCGCCTCCCGCCGAGTGACAGCCCGTCAGGCTCTCTGACCGGCCGTTGACATTTTGTCCCACGCCGTAGCGCCGCCTGCTTCTGTCACCAGCGGCCCGGCTTATTCCGGAATGAATTCAAGCACTTGGCTGTAAGGGTCGGGTTGCCCGGTCCCCTCTGCGGGTGGCACCCCGCTTGCTCAATCCCGAGTAGGCCCTCTCTGGACGCGTGATGGAACTCTTCTTCCGCAAGTACTTCTGGACCGTGAATCTGGTCTTCATCCTGCTGGTCGCCCTGTTGGCGGCGCGCACGGTGAACCTGTTCGTCGAGTCCGCCCTCACCCCTCTCCCGTCGGGCGAGGTGTCGGGACGGCAGAAGGCGAAGCCCACGGTGACGTTGGCCTCGCTGGATCTCAAACGCCTGTCGGACCTCACCGGCGTGGCCATTCCCGAGCCCGATCCCGTGGTGGCCGAGCCCTCCGGCCAGCCCGACGTGGACCCCAACGCCGCTCCCGTGAAGAGCAGCCTGCGGGTGAAGCTGCTGGGCACCCTGGTGGCCAGCGACAAGATGTGGTCCGTGTCCTCCATCCAGGACATGAACAACCAGCGCTCCACCACGTACATGGTGGGCGACCGCATCCAGGGCGCCGAGGTCATCGACATCGAGCGCGAGCGCGTGATCATCATCAACGCCGGGCGCAAGGAGTTCATCGACAACCAGCCTGGGGATGGCGCCGCCGTGGCCGCCTACACCCCGCCGCCGGTGCCCAACGGCCCGCCCGTGCAGGCCCCTCCCAATGGCAGCGGCATCCGCGCCATGAGCGAGAACGACTACGAGGTGCCGCGCGCGGAGATCGATCGCACGCTGTCCAACCTCAACGACGTGGCCATGCAGGCGCGCATCGTGCCGGCCTTCAAGGACGGCCAGGCCCAGGGCTTCAAGCTCTTCTCCATCCGTCCCGACTCCATCTACTCGAAGATCGGCGTCCAGAACGGCGACGTCATCAAGCGCATCAACGGCTTCGAGCTCAACAGCCCGGAGAAGGCCCTCGAGGTCTACACCAAGCTGAAGGAAGCCTCGCGGATCGAGATCGAGCTGGAGCGCAACGGTTCGAGCGTCCGCAAGAACTACACCATCCGCTAACCCCGCATTACCCCGCCCCTCCATGAAGACGCTTCCGTCCTGGTTGCTCCTGCTGTGCCTGGCGATCGCCGCGCCCGCCCTGGCGCAGCGCCGCCCCGGTCCACCTCCGCCCGCGGGCACTCCCGCCGAGCGGGAGATCACCCCTCAGACGACCCCCGAAGGCGGCAGCGCCGGCGTGCGCCAGACGCCCACGTGCGAAGAGGTCCGCCGCCGCGCCCGCTACGGCATCTACTTCGACAAGGTGGACATCGAGAAGCTGGTGCAGACCGTGTCGGACGCGACCTGCCGGACGTTCATCCTTCCGGAGAACGTGCGCGGGAAGATCTCCATCATCGGCCCGGAGAACGGGCGCGTGGAGGTGGACGCGGATCAGTTCTACGCCGCCTTCCTCGCGGCGCTCGACGCCAACGGCCTGTCCGTCTACCAGCACGGGCGCTTCCTGAAGATCGTGGACAAGCGCGCCGCCAAGCAGAACCCCATCCCCACGTTGGTGGACCCGGACGCGACGTACACCACCAACGAGCAGATGATCACCAAGCTGTTCCGCATCAAGAACGTGGAGGTGGAGCCTCTGCGCGGGGTGCTGCAGCAACTGGTGTCCAAGGACGGCGACACCATCCCGTACCCGCCGGACATCGTCATCATCAACGACGTGGGCTCCAACGTGCACCGGCTCGAGCGCATCATCGACCAGCTGGACTCGCGCGCGGCCAGTGACGAGGTGCGCATCATCCAGGTGCAGTACGCCACCGCCCAGGACGTGGCCGCCACGGTGCAGAAGCTCTTCGAGCCGAAGGGCGGCGGCAACCGTCCCGGCGCCAACCGCTCCGGCCCTCCCGCGGTGATGCCGCCCGGCGGCCCCGACGCGGTGCCCATGCCCGGCCCGGATGGCAGCAGCGGCTCCGGCGGCCCGGTGACCTTCTCGCAGATCATCCCCGACGAGCGCACCAACAAGCTCATCGTCGTGGCCAGCCCCGCCGCCTTCGAGCGCATCCAGGGCATGGTGCGCGAGCTGGACATCCCCACCGCCGGCACCGAGCGCATCAACGTCTACCCGCTGGAGAACGCCAACGCGGAGGAGATCGCCAGCACGCTGCAGACGCTGTCGCAGGGCACCTCCAGCCGGCCGCGCACCCCCACCCCCACGCCTCCTCCGGGCATGCCCCGCCCCGGCGGCACCACGGGCGGCGGTTCCGCCGAGCTGTTCGCCGGTGAGGTGAAGATCTCCGCCGACAAGGGCACCAACTCGCTCGTCATCATCGCCAGCCAGAGCGACTACCGCAGCCTGGTGCGCGTCATCCGCGAGCTGGACAAGGCGCGGCGCCAGGTGTTCGTCGAGGCCGTCATCATGGAGGTCAACCTGGACCGCAACAACGAGTTCGGGTTGAACCTGCACAGCGGCTACTCGCTGGGCACGCCGCTGGGCACCGGCTCGGGCATCCTGGGCACCAAGTACTCCAGCCAGGGCCTGCCCCCGTCCTTCTCGCTGGCCAACCTGGCCCAGTTCGGCGGCTTCCTCGCCGGCCTCCAGGGCCCCGTCATCCCCGAGCTGAAGAACCTGGGCATCGACATCCCCGCCTTCGGCGTGGTGCTGCACGCCTTCCAGCAGAGCTCGGACGTCAACGTGCTCTCCACCCCGCACATCCTCACCAGCGACAACGAGGAGGCGGAGATCACCGTGGGCCAGAACGTGCCCTTCCAGTCCGGCTTCTCGCCCTCCTCGCTGGGCAGCGGGCTGGGCACCGCGGGCGGCGCCACCGGCGGCCTCAGCCCGTCGCTGCTCGGCGGCCTGGGCGGCCTGGGCAGCCTCTACGCCCCCATCACCCGCCAGAACGTGGAGCTCAAGCTCACCGTCAAGCCGCAGATCAACGAGAGCGACTTCATCCGGATGACCATCTCCGAGCAGACGGAGGAGATCGCCTCGACGGATCCCGTGCTCGGCCCCACCACCTCCAAGCGCAGCGCCAAGACGACGGTGGTGGCCAAGGATCAGGAGA
Organism: Archangium gephyra; assembly: GCF_042230915.1. Taxonomy (GTDB): domain Bacteria; phylum Myxococcota; class Myxococcia; order Myxococcales; family Myxococcaceae; genus Archangium; species Archangium gephyra_B. Next base: position 8,528,981 of record NZ_CP102578.1, read on the forward strand.
CGGTCGTCATCGGCGGCATCATGCAGGAGCGCACCCTGGAGTCCGTGGCCAAGGTGCCCATCCTGGGTGACGTGCCCCTGCTGGGCCACCTCTTCCGTCAGACGAACAAGCGCAAGACGAAGACGAACCTCCTGCTCTTCCTCACGCCCCACATCATCCGCGACCAGTCGGACTTCCGGCGCATCTTCGAGCGCAAGATGGCCGAGCGGCAGCAGTTCGTGGAGCAGTTCTACGGCCAGGTGGCCGGCTACGACGTGCCGGTGGACTTCAGCCGCAAGAGCGGGCCCCTGGGCCGCATGCGCAAGGTCATCGCCACCGAGGAGCAGAAGGTGGAGAACGGCGGCCCCGGCCAGCCCGGTGAGCGCGTGCTGCGGCCGGGCGGCCCGGCGGCTGGCGCCTCGCAGTCCGCTACCCCCGGTGGGGAAGTCTCGCCGGGAGCGGGGCGTTCCTTGACTCCGTCGGAGGAGCCGGTCCCCGTGCAGCCTCCGCCTGCGCCTTCTTCCGAGGAGCAGGAGCGCCTGCGCATCCAGCCTGACACCGGGGACGAGAGATAGATCATGAGCCTCCTGCTTGACGTCCCACTCGCGAAGCTCCCGGCCGAAGCCGCCACCCAGGTCGTCTCCAACGGCCCCGCCTACCTGTGCGGCCGGCCGCTGGGGGAGATCCTCCGCCACACCTGTGGCCTCACGGAGGAGAAGCTCCAGGAAGCGCTCCAGCTCCAGGCCGAGAAGGGCGGCCGGCTGGGTGAGGTCCTGGTGGGCATGAAGGCCGTCAGCGAGGAGGACGTGGCCAAGGCGCTCGGACTCCAGCTCGATCTGCCCTACCTGGCGCGCCTCTTCCTCGAGGAGGTGGACGCCGAGCTGATCAAGCGGATGCCCATCAACTTCGCCAAGCAGGCGCGCATCCTCCCCCTGTCCGTGGACGGGGACGTGGTGGCCCTGGCGGTGGCGGATCCGCTGGACACCACCGTGTTGGACCATGCGCGCATGCTGCTGGGCCGCGATATCCACCCGCGCATCGCGCTCGCCTCCACCATCGTGGACGCCATCAACAGCGTCTACGACCGCGCCACCAACGAGGCCGAGCAGCTCGTGGACGAGCTGCATGCGACGGATCTGGACTCGCTCGCCCAGGAGATCGAGGAGGTCAAGGACCTGCTCAACGACGAGGGTGACGAGGCGCCCATCATCCGCCTCATCAACTCGGTGCTCTTCCGCGCCGCCAAGGAGCGCGCCAGCGATATCCACATCGAGCCCATGGAGCGCGAGCTCTTGGTGCGCTTCCGCGTCGACGGCGTGCTGCAGGAGATCATCAAGCCGCCCAAGCGCTACCAGAACGCGATCGTCGGCCGTGTGAAGGTCATGGGGCAGCTCAACATCGCGGAGAAGCGCCTGCCCCAGGACGGCCGCATCCGCATCAAGCTGGCCGGCCGCGACATCGACATCCGTCTGTCCACCATCCCCACCACCTACGGCGAGCGCATCGTCATGCGCTTGCTGGACAAGAACACCACGCTGCTGGATCTGACCGAGCTGGGCATGGCGTCCCAGATGCTCGCGCAGATGGAGCACGTCATCCGCCGCCCGCACGGCATCGTCCTGGTGACGGGCCCCACCGGTAGCGGCAAGACGACCACGCTCTACGGCGCGCTCTCGCGCATCAACACCCCGGACCTCAACATCCTCACCGTCGAGGATCCGGTGGAGTACCAGCTCAAGGGCATTGGCCAGATGGCCATCAGCCCGAAGATCGGCCTCACCTTCGCCCAGGGCCTGCGCTCCTTCCTCCGCCAGGACCCGGACGTCATCATGGTGGGCGAAATCCGCGACAAGGAGACGGCGGAGATCGCCATCCAGGCCTCGCTCACGGGCCACCTGGTGTTCTCCACGGTGCACACCAACGACGCGGCCAGCGCCGTCACCCGTCTGGTGGACATGGGCGTGGAGCCCTTCCTCGTGGCCTCCTCCCTCACGGCCATCCTCGCCCAGCGGCTGGTGCGCCGCGTGTGCCCGGACTGCCGGGTGCAGTACACGCCCACCGACGAGGAGCTCAAGGAGATCACCCACACCCGCGCGACCTTCAAGGAGCGCTACGGGGTGGAGAAAATCTACAAGGCCACCGGCTGCCCCTCGTGCAACCAGAACGGCTACCGGGGCCGCACCGGTATCTACGAGCTGCTGCTGGTGGACGACACGGTGCGCCAGCTCGCCCTCAAGAACGTGGACGCCTCCACCATCAAGAAGGCGGCCATGAGCCACGGCATGCTCACGCTGCTGGACGACGGCGCGCGCAAGATCGCCCTGGGCGAGACCACCATCGCCGAAGTGCTCAGCATCACCCAGGAAGACCTCTAAAGGACTCGCGCCCCACCTCTTCCGGAAGGCAGAGGCACGGGGCGCGGTTTTACTCCGCGACCCACCATGCCAGTCTTCGAGTACAAGGCCCTTGATCAGGCCGGAAAACCCATCCGTGGAATGCTGGAGGCGGACTCGCCGAAAACCCTGCGCTCGCAGCTGCGCAAGGACGGCAAGTTCCTGACGGAGGTCCTCGGCCAGGCCGAGGGCGGCCGTGCCGCCGTGCGCAAGGGCGCCAACGCGGCCCAGGCGGACCGCGAGGTCAACTTCGGCAAGATGGCCCGCGGCCGCATCACCACCGACGACATCGCCATCACCACGCGCCAGCTGGCCACCCTGCTGGGCGCCGGCGTGACGCTCGTCGAGTCGCTCTCCGCCCTGGTGGACCAGGTGGAGAAGGAGCGGCTGAAGATCATCCTCTCCGAGGTGAAGAGCCGGGTGAACGAGGGCGCCTCCCTGGCGGACGCGCTCGCGGTGCACCAGAAGGTGTTCGGCTCGCTCTACGTGAACATGATCCGCGCCGGCGAGCACTCGGGCGCGTTGGACGCCGTGCTGCTGCGGCTGGCCGACTTCACCGAGAGCCAGTCCAAGCTGCAGCAGAAGATCATCGGCACGATGACCTACCCGGCCATCATGATGCTGGTGGGCGCGGGCATCCTCACCATGCTGATGGTGGTGGTCATCCCGAAGGTCACGAAGATCTTCACCACGATGAAGGCCACCCTGCCCATCACCACCCGCATGCTCATCTGGGGCAGCAACTTCCTGCGGGACTGGTGGTTCATCATCTTCCCGCTCATCGCGATCGCCACCATCTCGACCGTCACGTACTTCCGCAGCCCCAAGGGCAAGCCCGTGTGGGACCGCTTCGCCCTCAAGGCGCCCATCTTCGGCAGCCTGCTGCGCCTGCTGGCCATCTCGCGCTTCGCCCGCACGCTCGCCACGCTCCTCAAGAGCGGCGTGCCCCTGCTCACGGCCATGGACATCACCCGGGCCGTCATCACCAACTCCATCCTCGCCGACGTGGTGGAGAAGGCCCGCGACGCCATCCGCGAGGGCGAGAGCATCGCCACGCCCATCAAGCGCTCCGGCGAGTTCCCCCCACTCGTCTACCACATGATCGCCATCGGCGAGCGCTCCGGCCAGCTGGAGGACATGCTCCTGTCGGTGGCGGACAGCTACGAGAACCAGGTGAACGTGCGCATCGGCGCCCTCACCTCCATGCTCGAGCCCCTCCTCACCGTGTTCATGGGCGTAATCATTGCATTCGTGGCCTTCTCGGTCCTGATGCCGATTCTGCAGGTGAACTCGGCCATCCGGTAACGGAGGCTTCGCGATGAACAACACACTCGACCGGTGGATCCAGCGCGTCACCCTCGTGGCGCTGCTCGCCTTGACGGCGGCGCTGCTCACGGTGGGGGTGGCCCTGTACGCCTCCGACTCCAAGGCGGGCACGGCCGGCAGCACGGCCCAGCCGCACGACATTTTGACAGAGACAACCCGATAACGGCCCGGTGGCTTGCCGAAAAGTCACGAGAGGAATGACCATGAGCGACAAGAAGACGAAGCAGCAGCGCCGCCGCCGCGGCATGACCCTCATCGAGATCATGGTGGTGATCACCATCCTCGGTCTCATCATGGCCGCCGTGGGCGTGGCGGTGATTCCCAAGCTGGACGAGGCCAAGCAGGACACGGCCCGGCTGGACATCGCCAACATCCACAACGCGCTGAAGCTCTACTACACGAAGAAGGGCAAGTACCCCGACACGGGCACGGGCCTGAAGGCGCTGGTGGACACGCAGAACCTGGAGAAGGTCCCCACGGATCCCTGGGGCAACGAGTACGTGTACATGAACGAGGGCGGCAAGCCCGTGCTCATGTCCTACGGCGCCGACGGCACGCAGGGCGGCGAGGGTCCCGACGCGGACATCTCCTCGCGCGACATGGGCAAGAAGTAACGAGACGGCCCTCAAGGAACCGGCACATGACCCTCGAGCACGCTTCCACGCCACAGCAGACCGAAGAGACGGCGCGTCCGTCCCGCGTGGGGCGGCTCGTGGTCGCCGCCGTCATCGTCCTGGCCTCGGCCGGGGCCATCGCCATCGCCAGCCTCACCTTCGACCGGACGCTCAGCCCCCTGCAGCGCCAGGCGCGCGCGGAGATCCGCGGGCTGGAGGGCTACTTCAAGTCCTACCACCGCATCACCGGGCGCTTCCCCTCCCAGGCGGAGAACTTCTATCCGCTCCTGCAGGTGGGGCTCCTCAAGGAAGTCCCCAATGATCCCTGGGGCCGCACGTACCAGTACCGGATGTCGGACCTGGGCAAGGGCTACATCGTGTCCTACGGCTCGGACGGGGTGCCTGGAGGCACCGGCGAGGCCGCGGACCTCATCAGCGGCGGCGTGCTGAACAACGCCATGGTCGGGACGCCCCAGCAGCAGGAGGCGGCGAAGGAGGAGCAGCCATGAGCACGCTCGCGCAGCGCAGGGCCCGGGAGCGCGGGCTGACCCTCATCGAGGTGTGCATCGCGCTCGGCATCGCTTCGGTGCTGTTCGCCGCCGTCACCATCTCCATCGGCGCCCTCACCGGCGCCAAGGCCAAGGCGTCCGCCGCCGAGCTGGCCGGGGTCATCCGCTCCATCTACGACACCGCCGCGCTCAGCGGGAAGACGTGCCGGCTCGTCTTCGACCTGGCCGACCCCAAGAACGAGGAAGGCGTCACGCGCTACCGCGCCGAGTGCGCCGCGGGCAACGTCACCACCTCGCGCGACCGCGAGGAGCTGCTGCGCGAGGAGAGCCGCGCCCGCGAGGACGAGAAGCGGGGCCAGAAGCGGAGCGATTCGCGCCGCAACTTCACCCGGGGCAGCGATGACATGCCCGGCCTGGACGAAATCCTCGCCCAGGAGGAGGGCCGCGTGGAGAACGCCGCGCGCTTCTCCGAGTACACCGCCGAGGAGATCCGGCCGCGCGAGCTGCCCGCGGGCGTCTCCGTCTCCGTGTGGACGCGCCACCAGCGCGAGCCCGCCGAGAAGGGCGTGGCCTACCTCTACTTCTTCCCCCAGGGCTTCACCGAGAAGGCCCAGGTCTACGTGCGCCAGGGTGACAATGTCTGGACGCTCGCCGTGTCGCCGCTGACGGGTAAGGTGGAGATCGCTGGCGAGGCGCTGGAGGTGCCCAAGTCATGAGACGCTCCCGAGGCTTCACCCTGTTGGAGACGGTGGTGGCGCTCGCCATCCTGGCGCTCGCGCTCATGGCCATCTTCGACATCAACTCCGGCGCGGTGTCCAACCACGCGTACGCCAAGAAGCTCACCGTGGCCACCATGCTGGCCCGCTCCAAGATGACGGACCTGGAGCAGAAGCTCTACGACGAGGGCTTCTCCAACGACGACGACGAGGAGTCCGGCGACTTCTCCCAGGAGGGTTGGGACAACTTCAAGTGGCGGGCGAAGATCATCGCTCCGAAGACGGAGGGGGTGTCGCCCGAGCAGCTCATCGGCGCCATCTTCAACCTGCCCATTGGCGAGGGCGGGGACATGAGCGGCCTGGCCGCCATGTTCGGCGGCGGCGCCGGCGGGGGCAAGGACGGCAAGAGCGGCCCCTCGCAGACCACCACCAACCCCATGGCGGGCGCGGCGATGGGCATGGCGCAGCCCATGTTCACGCAGATGGTGCAGCAGATCACCCAGACGGTCCGCGAGGTGCACCTCACCGTGTACTGGAAGGACGGCACGCAGGTGGAGAGCCTGGACCTCGTCACCCACGTGGTGTCGCTGGGCCCCGGCTCGGACCGCAACGGCAGCAGCGCCTTCACGCCGCAGAACGGCACGCAGCCCTCGGAGGCCAGCAACCAGTGGGTGGACCCCGCCAACGGGATGATCGTCCAGGGCGTGCCCGGCCCCAACGGGCAGATGATGCACCCGCAGACGGGGCAGCCGCTGATGCGGCGCTCGGACTGGCTGCAGCAGCGCATGGGCGGCGGCGGCGGCAACCCGTTTGGCGGCGTGCCCGGAAGGGGGACGCGATGAAGCGCACGAGCAAGCACTCCCCGCGCCGTGGCTTCACGCTGATGGAGGTCATGATCGCCGTGGCCATCACCGCCCTCATGGGCGCCATGGTGGGCATGGCCTTCCAGACGGGCTTCCACGCCAAGGAAGTGGTGGAGGAAGAGGCCGATCACTACCGCATGCTGCGCGCGGCCATGAACCGCATGGCGCGGGAGATCGGCTCCGCGTACGTGAGCGACCGCTACGACGCCCAGCGCTACCGCGACCAGAACGACCGGCCCACCAACTTCATCGGCGAGGAGGACCAGCTCACCATCACCACCTTCGCCCATCAGCGCCTGTACACGGACGCCAAGGAGTCCGACCAGGCGATCGTGGAGTACTCCGTCCAGACGTCCTCGGAACGAGGGGCCAACGGCCGCATGGATCTGATGCGCCGGGTGAATCCGAATGTTGAAGGCCGGATGGACCGAGGCGGAACCACGGATGTGCTGTTCGAGGGAGTGAAGAAGCTCGAGTTCGCCTACTGGGACTCCGAGCGAAAGGAGTGGGAGGAGGAGTGGGACACGCGCCGCACGGAGCTGAAATCCAAGCTGCCCACGCGTGTTCGTATCACCCTGGTGGCGCTCGACGAGAATGGCAAGGAGACGCGCTACACCACCCAGACCCGTGTGATGCTGAACACGGAGCTTCCCAGGTACTGAGATGACGAGCCCCAACCACACAGAGGCCCGGCCGGCAGGCGCCCGCCGCGATGCCCGGGGAAAGCGCCGCCAGCGCGGCGTGGCGCTCATCATCGCGGTGGTGGCCATCACCATCCTCACCGTCGTGGCCACGGAGTTCGCCTACAACACCCGCGTGGACCTGCAGCTGGCGGCCAACCAGCGCGACGAGGTGCAGGCCATGTACATGGCCCGCTCCGGCGTGTCGCTCTCGCGCCTGCTGCTGCGCTTCCAGAAGCAGGTGGACCAGACGCCCATCCCCAATATCGGGGGAATGCTCGCCCAACTCACCGGCGGCGCTGGCGGTGGGGCGGCCGCGGGCGGGCAGCAGCCGGCCTCCTCGCTCAACATCCAGCTGTGGAAGCTGGCGCGTGTGGACTGCCACATGCTCAAGGGCCTGGTCGCCGGTGGTGGCGCCGACGTCGAGGGCAAGGACGATGAGGCCCCTGCCCCGCCCCCGCTCGACGAGGACGACGAGAAGTCGGGCGAGCTGTCGCTGGGGCCCTCCAGGCGCTCCTTCGGTGGCTTCACGGGCTGCTTCCTGGCCACCATCCAGGACGAGGAGGAGAAGCTCAACCTGCACCGCCTCAACGCGGGCACGGGTGATGCGCTCCCCACGGCGATGCGGTTGATGGACCTGCTCGGGGACAAGCGCTTCGAGTTCCTGTTCTCGCGCGAGGACGCCAACGGCGTGCGCGTGCTGCCGCAGGACGTGGTCATCGCCATCAAGGACTGGGTGGACGAGGACAAGACGCAGTCCGCGTTCGACCCCAACAACGCGGTGAGCCCGTTCGCCGCCGGCTTCTCGGATGAAAACGGGCCCTACAGCCGTTTCGATCCGCGCTACGAGTCGAAGAACGCGCGCTTCGACAGCATGGACGAGCTGTACCGGGTGCACGGGGTGAACGACCGCTTCATGGCGGCCTTCCGGGACCGGCTCACGGTGTACCCGGACATCAACTCCAAGCCCAACGTCAACACGGATGACCCCATGATGATGTACATGGCCATCCTGTCGGCGGCGGACCCGGCGCGGCCGGACCCCCGGTTGAGGGATCCGGTCTTCGTCCAGGAGCTCATCTCCCGCATCCGCGCGGCGCGGGCCTTCAGCTTCTTCGGCATGGGCGTGGCGGACTTCGTGACCGCCATCGAGGCCGCCGGCATCGCCGTCAATCCCCAGCTCAAGAACAACGTGGCCGGCAACCGCCTGCTGGGCGACAAGAGCAACACTTTCAGCATCAAGTCCGTGGGAGAGGCGGGGTCGGTCCAGAAGACGATCACCGCCGTGGTCCGGCTCGACGACGGGCTCGGCAAGCTCCTGTATTGGAGAGAGGAATAACGATGGCCCGGATTCTAGGTCTGGACCTGGGCAGCCACTCGGTGAAGGGGCTGCTCCTCGACGCGAATGCCCGCAACCCGGTCGTGAAGGCCTGGGCCGAGGTGCGCCGTGGTGAAGGCGACCGGCTGGAGACGCTGCGCACGGCGCTGCGCGAGCTGCTGGCGCGCCCGGAGCTGCGCAACCCGGATCAGGTGGTGGTGGCGCTGCCCGGCCCCTCGCTGGTCACCCACCAGCTCGCCCTGCCCTTCAGCGACCCGAAGCGGATTGAGGCCACCATCCCCTTCGAGGTGGAGAGCCAGCTTCCGTTCGATCTGAACGACGCTGTCTTCGACTACCAGGTGGCCTCGCAGGTGAAGGACAAGGGCAGCGAGCTGCTGGTGGGCGTGGTGCGCCGCGAGGAGCTGGCCACGCTGCTGCAGGCGCTCAACGAGGCGGGGGTGGACCCGCGCGTGGTGACGCACCCGGCCATCACCTACCAGAACCTGCTGCTGCAGCAGCCGGGCCTCTTCGTGGGCACGGACGCGGAAGCGGTAGCCATCGTGGACATCGGCCACGAGCGCACGACGCTGGCCATTGGCCGGCCCAGCGGCGGCGTGGAGTTCGCGCGCACCTTCGCCGGTGGCGGGCTGAACCTCAGCCGCGCGCTGGCCACCGAGTTCCAGACGCCGCAGCCGGAGGCGCACCACTGGAAGGAGCAGCACGGGGCGCTGGCGAGCGCGGCCTCGGCCCAGGGGCCGGATGGCGAGCGGGCGGCGGCGGCCTTCGTGCGCGGCCTGCAGCCGGTGCTGCGCGAGCTGCGCCCGTCCTTCAAGGCCTTCACCGCGCGCACCCGCCGTCAGGTGGGCGCCGTGCTGCTGTGCGGCGGCACCGCGCGCATGCCGGGCCTCGCCGAGCAGCTGAGCAAGGACCTGGGCATGCCCGTGCGCGTGCTCGCGCTGCCCCAGGAGGCGTCCGCCACGGTGCCCGCCTCGGAGCAGCCGGCGGCGATGCAGGCGTACTCGCTCGCGCTGCGCGGCCAGGCCTCGGGCGCCAAGGCGCCCCGCTTCAACCTGCGCCGCGGCGAGTTCGCCTTCAAGGGTGACTACGACTACGTGAAGGACAAGCTGGGGCTGCTGGCTTCCTTCGCCGCCACCCTGCTGCTGCTGCTCATCGCCAGCGGCGTGGTGCGCAACTCGGTGCTCGCGCGCCGCGAGGCCCAGGTGGACGCCGTGCTGTGCGACGTCACCCAGCGCATCCTCGGCTCGTGCGAGAAGAACTACGACATCGCGCTCAACCGCCTCAAGGGCGTGGAGAGCCCGGCCGCCGCGCTGCCCAAGCTGTCCGCCGTCAACCTGCTGGCGGAGATGACGCAGCGGGTGCCGGCCGACGTACCGGTGACGTTCGACCGGATTGACATCGACCTCGAGCGCATCAGCGTGCGAGGCCTGACGGACAGCTCCAAGCAGATCGACACCATCTCCTCCGCGCTCAAGGGCCACCGCTGCTTCAAGGAAGTGAAGGAGGGCAAGGTGGAGAAGACGCGGGATGGCAGCAAGGTGAGCTTCCGGCTGGACATCCAGGTGCAGTGCCCCGAGCAGGCCCAGGGCGGGGAGGGCTAGGACATGGAAAAGATTCGAGGACTCCTCAACGAGGCCAAGGCCTGGTTCGACCGGCTGAGCACCCGCGAGCGCCAGATGGTGCTGGGAACCGGGGGCGCGGTGATGGCCTTCATCCTGTTCGTCATCATCTTCTCGTTCGCCAGCAGCGCGGATGGCTACCGCAAGCGCACGGAGCAGAAGCTGGCCAAGCTGCGCGAGGTGCAGACGCTGGCGGCCAGCTACCGCGAGGCCACCCAGGAGCGGCAGGGCGTGGAGCAGCAACTCACCGGCAGCGACGTGCGGCTGATGAGCTACATCGAGGAGAAGGCCACCCAGGCGGGGCTGACCGTGCCCAACATGACGCCCAAGAACGACGTGGGCATCGGGGACGACGGGAAGATCGTCGAGAGCTCCGTGGAGCTGACGTTCACCGACGTGGACCTGCGCAAGCTGCACGACTTCCTGACCGCGGTGGAGCGCGGGCCGGGCGTGGTGAAGGTGAAGAGCCTGCGCCTCGAGCCGCGTGACGCCTCGGAAACCCTGACGGCGTGGACGACCGTCGCCACCTACAAGATGAAGCAATGACCATGGCTGCTGAGACCAAGATCGCCCGCTGGAAGCTCGCCCTTGGCTACGGTGCGTTCTCGCTCGTGGCCTTCCTCGTGTGCCTGTTCCTGACCTTCCCGTACGACACGCTGCGCAAGCGCGCCGTGGACGCGGCGGCGGACGCGGGGTACGCGCTGCGCATCGGCTCGCTGCGGCCGGGGCTGCGCGGCCTGACGGCCACCAACGTGCGCATCAGCAAGGTGCCCAACGGGATGACGCCCGAGCTGCACGGCATGCTGGCCAGTAACACGGCCCTGCTGCCCGGCCCCGAGGAGTTGGGCGAGCCGCTGAACGTGGACTCGGTGGCGGTGCGGCCCTCGCTGCTGCCGCTGGGCGTGACGTTCCACGCGGACCTGCTGGGCGGAAGCGTCAGCGGCAACGTGGGCGGGCTGAGCGACGTGCAGGTGGCGGTGAAGCTGTCGGACCTGGATACCTCCGAGGGCAACCTCAAGGGCTTCAGCGGGGTGGACCTGGCGGGCAAGCTGAACGGCACGCTCAACCTCACCCTGCCGAAGACGCGGGGGCAGCCGGACTTGAGCCAGGCCAACGGCCAGCTCGCGCTGGACACCAAGGGGCTGCTCATCCAGGGCGGTAACGTCATGGTGCCCATGTACGGCACGCCCACCCCCATGGATCTGCCGAAGATCGCGCTGGGTGACATCGACGCGCGCATCAAGATCGAGAAGGGGCTGGGCACCGTGGAGGCGCTGCAGGCCCGGAGCGAGGACCTGGAAGTGCTGGGCTCGGGCACGGTGAAGTTCGGCCAGCGGCTGGACGTGAGCCAGCCGGACATGGACTTCAAGCTGAAGGCCGAGCCGGAGTTCGTGAAGCGGCTGGGCCTGCTGGGCGCGGGACTGTCCATCCTGCCCCCGGACAAGAGCGACCCGAAGTACCGCGTGGCGCACCTGGGCGGCTTCTTCAACCGCCCCAACTTCAGCCCCCCGCGCCAGCAGCCGACGATGCGTTAGTCCCCTGCCCCGGATGGCCCGGACCGTTCCGCGGTCCGGGTCCGGGTCCGGGTCCGTCAGGTGGACGACGCCTCGGGTCGGCTGGAAGAACACTACCCCAAAAATCAGCTCGGGAGGTTGCGCGTGGAACACGCCACGGGTTAGGAGTCTCCCGCGATTTCACAGGGAGGGCTCGATGCCGGAGCTGGTGTTCTTTCGTCGGGGTGAGGAAGTGCTGCGGGTGGGGGTGGGACGCGAGCGCATGGTGCTCGGCCGCGGCGAGAAGAGCGATGTCGTCATCCCCGACCCCGAGGTGAGCCGTCGGCAGGTGGCTCTCGCGTTCGACGGGGAGCGCTGCACGCTGGAGGACCTGTCCGGTAAGGGTACCCAGGTGGCCGGCACCTCCATGACGAAGGGCGAGCTCGCCGATGGCTCGGACATCGCGCTCGGCCAGTGGCGCGCCGTGTTCCGGCTCCACGGCGGCGGCGAGTCCGAGGCCTCCACCGAGGTCGGCAACCGCACGGAGATCCAGCCGCGCGACTCGGCCTCGCGCTGGCAGCCCGCCCAGGTGCGCATCCGCCAGGGCACCGAGGAGACCGTCCACAAGCTCACCGGCGACAGCTTCACCGCGGGCAAGGATCCGTCCTGTGATCTCGTCATCCAGGACTCGTTCATCTCCAGCCGCCACCTCAAGGTGACCCGGCGCGACGGCCACTTCCACGTGCTGGACACCAACTCCACCAACGGCACCTGGATGGGCCCCGTGCGCATCTTCGAGGTGCAGGTGGGGCTGCCCACCACGCTGCGCCTGGGCCAGACGGACCTCATCCTCGAGCCCGTCACCCCCGCCCGTAAGGAGCTGTCCTTCCACGGCATCATCGGCGGCGACCCGTCCGTGAAGCAGCTCGTGGACCTCATCGAGCGCGTGGCTCCCTCCTCCGCCGCGGTGGCCATCCTCGGCGAGTCCGGCACCGGCAAGGAACTGGTGGCCCGCGCCCTCCACGAGTGCTCCCAGCGCGCCGACAAGCCCTTCATCCCCGTCAACTGCGCCGCCATCTCCAAGGAGCTCATCGAGAGCGAGCTGTTCGGCCACGAGAAGGGCTCGTTCACCGGCGCCGCCAACGCGCGCAAGGGCGCCTTCGAAGAGGCCGACGGCGGCACCCTCTTCCTCGACGAGATCGGCGAGCTGCCCGTGGATCTCCAGGCCAAGCTGCTGCGCGCGCTCGAGAGCGGGGAGATCAAACGCGTGGGCGCCAGCCGTCCCTCCCACGTGGACGTGCGCGTGGTGGCCGCCACCAACCGCGACCTGATGGCCGCCTCGCGCGACGGCCGCTTCCGCGAGGACCTGTACTACCGCCTGTGCGTGGTGCCCCTGCACCTGCCACCGCTGCGCAACCGGCGCAGCGACATCCTCGGCCTGGCCGAGCACTTCCTGCGCATGTACTCGCCCCGGGGCCAGACGGTGCGCCTCACCCCCGCCGCCATGGAGCGGCTCCAGCAGCACGGCTGGCCGGGCAACATCCGCGAGCTGCGCAACGTGGTGCACCGCGCCCTGCTGCTGCGCAAGGGCACCGCCATCGACGCGCCCGACATCACCTTCGACCAGGAGGTGAACCGCGAGACGGGCGTGTCCGTGCCCGAGCTGCCCCCCGGCATGACGCTGGAGCAGATGCTCCTCAAGCTGGAGCGGCAGATCGTCGAGGCCGCCCTGCGCCGCTGCAACAACAACCGCGAGCGCGTGGCCCGCGAGCTGGGCGTGGCCCGCTCCACCCTCTTCAAACGGCTCAAGGAGTGGGGCCTCACCCGCCAGGAAGAAGAGACGGACCAGGTCCGCTCCGGGGACTGAGACCCTTTAGATCCTTTTCGCGGCCCATTCGTTCCAACCTCCAGACACCCGATGAGGGTGTTCAGGAGGCACACATGATGGATGCCGCGGTCATCGCCCTTCCTCCCTTCGCCGAGCTGTACCGCCAGTACCGCACACGGGCACTGGCCATCGCACGCCGCATCGTGGGGGATGCGGACGAGGCGGAGGATGTGGTGCAGGACGTGTTCACCCGGCTGGCCCAGCGCCCCAGCGGCTTCGACGGCCGCTCGTCGTGCTCCACCTGGTTGCATCGTGTGATGGTGAACAGCAGCATCAACTGGTTGCGGGCCCGCAAGCGCCGCGAGCGGTTGCAGCACGAGCCCGAGAGCCCGGCCTCCCCCGAGGCCCAGGCCGTGGGCTCCGAGATGCAGCGCCACTTCGAGGAGGCCCTGGACAAGGTCAGTGAGCAGCAGCGCCAGGTGCTCTGGCTGCGCGAGATGCGCGGCTACAGCTACCCGGAGATCGCCGCCATGCTGCGCATCCCCGAGGGCACCGTGAAGAGCGCCCTGCACCGGGGCCGGCAGCGCGCCCTCGCCGAGCTGGAGGAGCGCGGTCAGCAGCCGTGAGGCTGTGGTGGTGAGGCTCGTGGGGGTGCCACAGCCCTGAACCCGGGGCACGTGGCACCCTCACCCCGTCCCTCTCCCGGGGGGAGAGGGGAAGTTGGGGCAGTGGGGTTCTTCTTGTTTCTTCTTCGTCAGTCCTCCGACTTGGAGCCCACGAAGAAGTCTTCCTTGTCGCGGAACAGCAGGTTGAAGCTCGTCAGCGAGCCGTAGATGCGGGTGATGTAGCTCTGCATCTCCACCTTCTCGGCGTCCGTCAGCTTCGGGTGCGCGTTGAGCTTCTGCTCCATCACCCGCAGCTTGTCGCGCACCATCACGATCTTGTGGAAGAAGGCGTCGATGGGCAGGTCCTTGCCCTGCACGTCCGCCTTGCCGGGCACCAGCTTGATGCTGCCGCCCTCCCACTTGTTGGCCAGCGGCGGGGCCTCACCGCCCTCGCCCACCGCCTCCCGGATCAGCTCCATCAACTCCGCGCGCGTCATGTTCAGCTCCAGGCCTTCCAGGTCCACCACTTCGTTCGGATCCCGCTCCCGCCGCCGGACCACCGGCGCCACGCCTCGCACCGTCCGCTCGCGCCGCGCCGCGTCCCCCACCGCCTTGGCGGCCACGCCGCGCGGCAGGAACTTGTTGCACAGAGGCGCCGAGGGCGGGAACAGCCCCCGCTCCGCCTGCAACCGGCAGACGCCCACCCAGCCCCGGTGATCCACCGAGTGCGCCGCCCACAGCTTGCAGTTGCCGCACACCTTCTCCTCCGGTCCGAAGACCGGCAGGGGCGGCGGACCTCCCCCGGCGCCGTCCGTCATCAGCGGCGCTCCTGGGCCTTGGGGCCCTTGCGGACACCCAGCTCGCGCAGCAGCCCGTCGGCGTCCTCGACCTGATCCAACAGCCACAGCACGTAGCGCACGTCCACGTTCACGTTGCGCGCCACGTCCGGGTTGTAGCCGAAGTCATTCGCCACGTTCTCCCACACGCGGTCGAAGTTGACGCCCACCAGCTGGCCCTTGCCGTTCACCGTGGGGCTGCCCGAGTTGCCGCCCGTGGTGTCCGCGTCCGCCAGGAAGTTCACCGGCACGTCCTTCAGCCGCTTGTCCACCCAGGGCCCGTACTTCTTGGCCTCGGCGGCGGCGGCCACCTTCTCCGGCACGTCGAAGGGCTCCTGGCCCGTGTGCTTCTCCATCACGCCCGCCAGCGTCGTCTGCGGCGTGTAGAGGGCCCCGTCCCGAGGCGCGTAGCCCTTCACCTTCGCGAACGTCACCCGCAGGGTGCTGTTGGCATCCGGCGCCACCGGCTTGCCCGCGTGCGCCATCACCGCCCGGCGCCACTCGGGCATCAACCGCACGTTCGCGCCCGCGCGCCGGTCCCGCTGCTCCTCCAGCGCCACCACCTCCGCCGACAGATCCAGGCCGAAGTCCAGCAGCGGATCCTTCCGCGCCCGGAGCTGCGCCTCCGTCTCACCGGCCATCTTCTGGCGCTCGGCCAGATCCAGCACCTTGGTGCTCGCGTACAGGGCGTCGAGCTTCGCGGACACGTCCTTCTCCGCGTACGTGCGGCCGAAGTGCTTGTCGATCGCCGCGATGCGCTCGCCCTCGCCGAGCCCCTGCGCCCGCCGCACCAGCGCGAGGAACATCCGCTTGTCCGCCGCCGTGAAGAGGTTCTTCTGCTCGCGCTCCAGCCTGTCCGCCAGCCGGGGCAGCTCGCGCTCCATGAACTCGGGCCGGCGCTCGAGGTCCGGCTTCACCCGCTCCTGCGACAGCCGCGCCAGCAGCACCGCCAGCGCGGGCGCCTTCACCACGCCCCGCACCGAGTCCAGGAGGAACTCGCGCTCGAACGTCTTCGCCTTCTCCGCCTGCAGCGACAGCAGCTCCGCGCGGGCCTTCAGCGCGCCCGCGTACTCCTTGCGCTTCTCCGCCCAGGCCACCACCGCCGCCTCGGCCTCGCGCTGCTTCTCCACGATGCGCCCGCGCTTGAGCCCCGCCAGCTGCCCGCCCGAGTTCTTGTAGCGGTTGTGCAGGCCCTTGAGGTGCGAGGCCACGGCGATCTTCCCCGCCGGATCCTTCTCGCCCTCCTCCTCGAGGATGCGGATGAGCTCGCCGTACACGTCGACGACGCGCGGGTAGAGGCGCGCCTGGCGCTCGGCCATGTCCTCGGCCAGCAGCGCGCGGAAGGTGGTGCCGGGGTAGCCCAGCACCATCACGAAGTCGTCTGGCTTCACGCCCTCGGTGGCCAGCGGGAAGAAGAACTCCGCCTTGTAGGGCACGTTCTGCGCGCTGTACTTCGCCGCCGAGCCGTCCGGCGCCGCGTACGCGCGGATGATGGAGAAGTCACCGGTGTGGCGCGGCCACATCCAGTTGTCCTCCTCGCCACCGTACTCGCCCACCGCGCGCGGCGGCGCGTACACCAGCCGCACGTCCGCTAGCTCCACCGAGTCGCTCAGCACGAACTGCACCCCGCCGTCGAAGCTGGCCACCCGGCAGCGCGTGGCCGGACGCTTCTCGCACTCGGCGACCAGCTCCTTCTCCTTGCGCTCCAGCGCCTTCTGGCGCGTGAGATCGTCCGCGCCCTCGGGCACCGCGGCGAACATCTCCTTCGTCACGTCCTTGAAGCTGCGCGGCACCTGCACGCGCGAGCCCTTGCCCGGCAGCTCCTCCTCGCGGCTCTTCGCCAGGAAGCCCTGGGTGATGAGGTCGCGCTGCGGCGAGCTGTGCTCCTGGATGATGGAGAAGACACAGTGGTGGTTGGTGATGATCAGGCCCGTCTCGGCGATGAAGGCGCCCGTGCAGCCGCCCACGTTCACCGCGCCCGCCAGCAGGCCCGTGCCCCGCTTGGGGTCCCACAACCGCTGGGGCGGCACCTGGAGACCCTGGGCCTTCAGCCACGCCGGATCCAGTTCGAGGACCTGTTGGGGGGTCCACTTCCCTTCCCCGGCCAGAGCCGGGGCAGCCACGAGAGAAAGGAGCAGCAGCGTCTTCTTCATCGTGCCCCCTCCCTACCGCGTCTTGGCCCCGCTGGCGATGCCCTCGGACATCCGGGAACACGGACGGGGTACATACCCTCACCCCGCCCCTCTCCCAGAGGGAGAGGGAGCACACCTTCTGCCCGCTCTCCCTCCTGGCGGCCCCGGGAATGGGGGTGAGGCTCCTGGAAGAACCCGGGAGCAGGCGTGTTCTGGGCCCCGCATGCAGACCTCGAGCGGCTCCAAGTTGGACTCTGGCCGGGTGGCCCTTCTCCTCGTGCTCCTGGGAGTGGGCTGGTACTTCTGGGACTCCCCCGCGGTGTGGCCCCTGAAGTTGCTGGTGGTGATGATGCACGAGAGTGGTCACGCCCTCGCCACCCTGCTCGCCGGAGGCGCGGTGGACCGCATCTCCCTGGCCGCCAATGACTCCGGCGCGTGTCTGGCCCACCTGCCCACCGGCCTGATGGCGCAGGTGGCCGTGCACTCCGCCGGCTACGTAGGCAGCGCGCTCGCCGCGGCCTTCCTGCTGCTGGCCACCTTCCGCCTCCGGCTGCGCCGCCTCGTGCTCGCCGCCTCGTGCGTGGGCCTCGCGGTGATGGGCGTCCTCTACGCGGGCGACGGCTTCACCCTCGCCTTCTGCCTGGGCACCGCGCTCGTGCTGGGGCTCGCGGCGAAGTACCTCCCGGATGGCGGCGTGGACACGCTCAACCTCTCCCTCGCCGGCCTCTCCGCTCTCTACGTGGCGTTGGATCTGCGCTCGGCCCTGTGGAATGGCGCCGCCCGCTCCGTCACCGACGCGGCCCTGCTCTCCCACCTCACCCCCGTGCCCTCCTGGGGATGGGCCGCGCTCTGGTCGTTCGTCTCGCTCGCGCTGCTCGGCCTCTTCGCCCGCTGGTCCCTGCGCGCCGCACGGCCCGAGGGCCTCGGCTACACGCTGACCTCCAGCCGCCGCTAGGGGCTCAGCGCCTCGGGCGCATCCGGTAGGCCACGAAGGAGGCCACGTCCGGAAAGGCGAAGTACGGGTTGTGCTGGCGCACGTCGCTCATGGCCGCCACCGGTACGTTCGCGTAGTCGTGCCCGGGGAAGAGCCGGGTGCTGTCCGGCACCTTGAGGAGCACCTGCGACAGCGAGCGGTACATCGCCTCCGGGTCTCCCCCGCGCATGTCGCACCGCCCGCAGCCGTTGATGAAGACGGTGTCCCCCGACACCAGCGCGTCCTGGGCCAGCAGGCAGTGCGAACCCGGCGTATGCCCCGGAGTGTGCAGCGCCTGGAAGACGCGCCCGCCCACCGTGAGCGAGTCCCCCGGCCCGAGCGGACGCAGCGCCCCCGCCGCCAGCTCGCGCAGGTCCGCCGAGAAGTCCACCTCGGCGCGCTGGGCGTACACCGGCACGTCATGGCGCGCCAGCAGCTCCGGCAGCCCGTTGGTATGGTCCCCGTGGCAGTGCGAGACGAAGGCGCCCACCAGGCGCTTGCCGTCCTCCACGAGGGCCTTCTCGATGGCCGGCACGTCCCACGCCGGGTCCACCACCAACACCTCCGCCGAGTCCTTCGGGCCCACCAGGTACACGAAGTTGTCCATCGACCCGAGCTTCAACTGGCGCACGTACAGAGATTCCATCGGTATCCTCCAGGCGGCGCTCCGCCCCACGGCGTCCAGCCCTCCACTCTACGCGTTGCGCACGGGCCGGGGGGACGGCTCTTGAGGCGGAACAGCGCTTCGCATTTGAATGTGACCCCTTCACCCCCGCCGAGGAGGCCCCTCTTGAAGAGACCGCTGCTCCCCCTGGCCCTCACCCTGCTCGCCACCACGAGTGCCATGGCCAAGGACCGGGCCACCTTCCGCCACACCCCCTCGCAGGACGAGGAGCGCCCCGTGGTGGTGGACGCGACGGTGGGCCCCCAAGGCAGCGACTTCGCGCTGCGGCTGCGCTTCCAGAAGCCCCCCTTCGGCCCGGAGTGCGGCACGCGCTGCGCCAACGCGACCGTGCTGCTCGACACCGACGCGAGCGCCCGCTCGGGCCTGAAGCTCTCCGACAAGGCTCCCGAGAACGGCGCGGACCTGGCCATCATCATCCAGGGGACGCGCGACATGTCCGGCGCGAGCGCGGACAGCTACCTGCGCGTGAAGGTGCGGCAGCTCGCGGACGGCGCCCGCACCGTGGAGGAGGGCGAGCTCATCGCCGAGCTCGACCACCGGCGCGACTCCGACCGCGTCCACGTCGAGGACAACACCGTCTTCCTGCTCATCGACGCCAGCAACAACCTGCCCTCGGGCCGCAAGGTGCGCGTCGTCTACCATCCGCCCGGCGGCAAGGCGCTCCAGGCCACCATCCCCGGCATGCTCAGCGGCAGTGCCAACCGCGGCAAGGTGATGATCTTCCGCCGCGGGGGGTGGGGGAAGGCCCGCCAGGTCCAGACCGAGGGCAAGTAGGCGCGGGGCCGCCCACAAGCTCTGCCGGTCGTTCAGCGCCTGGCCTTCACCGCCTTGAGGTTGTCGTCATCCTCACGCCCCTCCCAGTCGAGCAGGTGGTACGGGTCGATGCCGGCCAGGACGGGCTTGTGCGGCACCGTCACCGTGATCGTCTGCTCGCCGGAGCGGATGCGCTGCATCCGCACGTCCAGCGGCGCGCTCAACTCACCGGCGCCCTGCTCCGCGGGGCCGAAGACACCGATCGGCACCGGCTCGTCCATCGGCACCTCGGTCTCCACGCCCGCGCTGTCGTACACCACCTTGCGCGCGCGCACGTCGAGCGTCACCTGCCACGTGCCCGCCGCGGTCTGTTCCGCCGTGGCCCGCTCCGTCTTGAGCTCCCAGAACGTGTTCACCTCGAACAGGTCGTGAAGGAGGGGCTTCAGCGAGTCGGGCGTGACCGCGCGGAGCTCGCGATACAGGTCCAGGGTGGTCGCCAGGGGAGCCCCGGCCGAGTCGTGCGTCTCGATGAGGCGCCGGAGTGCACGGTTCACCTGCTCCGAACCGACGTACTCGCTCAAGGCGTACATCGCGAAGGGACCCCTGCGGTAGGCGAGGTACGGATCGAGCGCCCGGAGCAACGGTTCACCGCGGCGGATCGGCGGGTACGGATGGGGTTGCCGCATGAAGGCCAGGAGCCGCCGGAGCTCCTCGCCCCCGCGTGACGCTTTCACGGCCTGCATCGCGGAGTACCAGGCCAGCCCCTCGCTCAGAAAGGGCGCCCCCTCGACGGGTGCATAGGGGAGCGTCCACTGGTGCGCCATCTCGTGCGCCACCACCGCGTAGGGGAAATCGAGGCTCCTCTCTTCATCCTTCGGAGCCCAGAAGGGGAAGCCCTCCCCATGGGAGATCATGCTGGCCTCGGCGTGCAGCCCCGTACCGAGGCGGCCGGGATGCTCGACGACGCTGAGGTGGCGGTACGGATAGGGACCGAACTGCTCGGTGTAGTAGTCCAGCGAGGCCCGCACGCTTCGCATCATCCGGTCCAGGTGCGCGGTGTGTTCCGGGTGATGGAAGATCCGGATCTCGACATCCTTCCACCGTCCTTCGTGCACCGCGTAGCGGGCGGAGAAGAAGGCCCACTCCCTCCCGATCGGGGCCGTGGTGGAATAGTGGAAGTAGCGGCGGCCGCCTTCGGTCCACGTCCGGCGCAACGCTCCTGGCGCGACGGCGACCTGGTCCTCGTCCGTCCCCACCACCGCCTCGAACGAGATCCCCCCGCCGCGCGCCGCGGGCTCGCGCCCTTCGACCTCGTAAAGAGAGGCGAGCACCGGACGCGGCTCGAGCCGGTGCGCCCGCCGGTCCTCGGCGCTCAGGAGCTCACGCTGCCGCTGATAGCCGACGACGGGGAACCATGCCCCACTGGTGAAGGCGCTGCCGTTGGCCACCACCGAAGGGTCGATGCCGCGGTTGCCGAAGCCACGCCGCTCGACATGCACCTCGAAGTCGAGCCGCAGCGTGTCGCCGGGCTCGAGCGGCCTCTCGAGGGCGTAGATCCGGTGGCCGTGTTCCTCGTCGCCGGCCGTGAGCGTCGCCGTCCGGTCGAAGGTGATCGCTCGGGTCTCGACCCCCCCCATCGCCGTGGCAACGTGGATGGAATCGATCGGCAGTGCGCTGCCGTTCACCAGGCGGTAGGAGCCGCGGATCTCCACGGCCCGCCGCTGGGGATGGATCTCGACTCGCAGGTTCGTCCCCGTCAGCTGGGGCTGCGGGATGCTCTCGTACCGCTTGTAGCGTCGCTCGTACTCGGCGCGCCGCTCGGTGAGGTCGGACCCGCTGAGATACGGGTTCAGGACGTGGGTGTTATAGAAAATGAAGCCGCCCAGCGTCAGGATGAGCAGCGCCGCCGCGCCGGCAACCCAGGCCGTGGGACGCGTGAACCGACGGCGCGCCAGCTGGAGCCGCACGCCGAGGCCCCTCTCCTTGCCGCGCCCCCAGAGCAGCCTTGCCACCACCGCGAGCAGCAGCGCCCATGCAGCCCAGTAGAGCTTGAACCACAGCCACGGCCCGAGGAACGGCCCGAATCCGCGCATCTCCGTGTAGGACCACCCCGGGCCGGCCCCGTAGACGAGCAGGTTGTGCTCGAGCCCGAGCATCGACGCCAGCACGGCGATGAACACGAAGGCCATGATGGCCACCAGGTGACCGATGTACTTCTGGTCCACCAGCACGTGCACCACGAGGGCGAGCAGCGCGAAGAAGAGGTATTCGGGAAGCTGAAGCCCCCACAGGACTTTCAGGTACAGCCCGGGCTCGAAGTCCTGATGACCCCGTATCACCTGAGCCAGCATCCCGGCCCCCATCAGGGTGGTCATGAACACGGCGAGCACGAGGCCGAGTCCCAGGAACTTGCCGAGGAGCGGGGCCCATTCCGATCCCGGCATGGCGTCGGTGATCTCGCCCAGTCCGGCGTCCCGTTCCCGCCAGACCAGCTCGCCAGCGAAGAACACGATGAGGGGCGGGATGATCACCCAGCGGCTCAGTTCCGCGGACAGCGGGGCGGTCAATTCGCTGAGGACTCGCGCGGTCGTGGGGACCAGCGGAGCGCCGAGGGCGACCATTTGATCGAGCACCACGAGCACCGTCAGCAGCGGAATGGCGACCAGCAGGGCGAGTCCGGCCCAGCTCTTCGCGATCGTCCGGAACGACGTCCACGCGATGGCGAGCGTCCAACGCGCGTGGATGGCGAAGCCGAACGTGCGCGGGACCTGAGGGACGGAGATGGGCGCGCTCGCGGTGACGCCGAGGCCCGCCGGCATCGGGGCGTGCGCATCCCGGCGCCGCGTCCCACGCCTCCACCCGCTGCTCGCGGTGCGATGGGCGAAGCGAAAGCGCAGGAAGGTGACGGCGAGCGCCCCCACAGCGATGCCGAGCCACAGGAGGCGGTTCGTGAGCACCGGTCCCTTCAGCTCGAGCAGGCGCCAGCTCTTCTCACTCGTCGTCCATGAATGGGACAGATCCTCCACGATGAAGCGGATGCCGATCGGATCCAGCAGCGTCCCCAGGCCACTCTTGAAGAGCAGGGCGGCGGCGACGAAGAAGCCCATGAAGAAGAGGAGAAAACTTCCGAGGTAGCTGGCCATGGCACGGCCGCTCCATGCCGCCAGCGAGAACTGGATCGCCGTCGCGACGAAGGCATTCGGCAGCGCGATGAAGGCGTAGGCCGTGAGATAGGCAGCCGGCCGGAACGGACCGATCGCCCCGGCATCCACGCCAGGCGAGTAGACCGCCAGCAGGATGCCGGCCTGCACGGCGAGCAGGATCAGGGCATTGAGAACGAGCGCGGCGAGGAATCTCCCCCCGAGGTACTCGGCCTTGCTGACGGGGACGGTATAGGTGAGCGGATGCATGCCCGTCGCCACGTCCCGCGCCGCCGCGTCGCCAGCGATTGCCGCGGCCACCAGGAGCCAGATCAGGCTGCCGAACACCGTGGTCTTCGCGACGGCGAATGACGAGTTGAGGAAGAAGTCCTCGTAGAGCGCCTCGGCGAGGGTGCCATCTCTCGTCATCAGGAAACTGAGGACGAGCAGCACGGCGAAGAAGAGCCAGGGCCAGGCACGGCGTCCCTGGTAGGCGAGCTCGAAGCGGAAGATCGCCAGGAACTTCATGGCGCGGCCTCCGGCTGCGGCTGCTCGCGGCGCCGGCCGATGTGCCCCGCCATGGTGCTGAAGTAGACGTCCTCGAGGTCCGGGGTGACGGGCTCGAAGCCGGGGCCGGGCGCCGTGTCGCTGAAGACGTGCACGACCGTGCGCCCGGCGAGGAGCTTCGTCGAGATCACCGCGTGCTCGCGCTCCACCGCGGGCAGCTCGTGCTTCGAGAGGATCCGGCGCCAGATGCGGCCGCTCAGGCCAGCGACCGCGCGCAGCGGCTCCGCCTCCAGCAGGATCTCGCCCTGGTCGATGATCGCCATCCGCGTGCACAGCTCGCTCACGTCCTCGACGATGTGCGTCGACAGCAGGACGACGCTGTTCTCCCCCAGCTCGCTCAACAGGTTCAGGAAGCGCACGCGCTCGGCGGGATCAAGGCCGGCCGTCGGCTCGTCCACGATCATCAGCTTCGGGTTGCCCAGCAGCGCGACGGCGACGCCGAAGCGCTGACGCATGCCGCCCGAGTAGCCGCCCAGCTTCTGCTTGCGCACCTCCCACAGGTTCACCTGCCGCAGGAGCGCTTCGACGACGTTCTTGCGTGCGCGACGCTCCCCGATGCCCTTGAGCAGCGCGAAGTGCTCGAGCAGCTCTTCCGCGCTCACCTTCGGGTAGACGCCGAACTCCTGCGGCAGGTAGCCGAGCGTCTTCCGCACGTCATCCTTCTGCTTCAGGGCATCGATGCCGCCAAGCTGGATGCTGCCCGCGTCGGGCTCCTGCAGCGTGGACAGGATGCGCATCAGCGTGGACTTGCCGGCGCCGTTGGGCCCGAGCAGGCCGTACATCCCCGCTGGGATGGTGAGCGTCACGTCCTTCAGCGCCTGCACACCGTTGGGGTACGTCTTGGATACGCCTCGAATGTGCAGCTCCACAGGGGTCTCCAGCTTCGTGCGGGAAGGCGCCAGCTGCGCCGGTCACGAGGCTGGCGTGCCTCGGCCGTTCAGGGACGTCCCCGTCAGAGGAAGGTGGCAGAGCCGGCGCTCGAGGTTTCGGGAGGTTGCCCGAACGGTCGTTATGCCGCGGGGAGCGGTCGCGGGTGGGCCTGGGCCGAGCAGTCCGAGAAGTAGGCTTCGAAAAGGTCGGCCTCGACCCGATCAACGCGGAATCTGCGGAAGCAGCGCCGGCAACTCGTGCATCGCAAGGATGAGCAGCGCGGCGAGACCGAAGTAGACCGAAGCCGCGATGACTCGCTGCGGCTGCGTCACGCCATCATCGGAGATCGCCCGCTGCGCCGCGGTCAGGCTGTTGATCTGCTCCAGCGCGGACAGCCGCTGCTTCGCCTGCCGGGCTTCCCACCACCGTGTTGCCACCTTCCACGCAGACACCCCCGCGACACCAAGCGCGAAGGGGTTCACGTGCGCCGCGCGGACCGCGCCGACACCGACCACCGCCAGCAGCAGCACCGTCCCGGCGATCGCGAGATTGATCGACACCGGCCCCATCATCCGGCTCCCATCGAGCTGCCAGAACGGGATGAGGTTGAACAGGTTCATCATCAACGCGAAGTATCCGACCGCCAGGAGCAGTCCACTCCAGTCCCCCGTGAAGAAGAACGACGCGGCGATGCACGCGACGCCACCCAACGAGCCGAAGAGGGGCCCGCCAGCGCCAATGACAAAGTCCTGCCAGGTGGACTTCGGCTTCTCCTTGAGCGCGATGAAGGCACCGAAGAACGGGATGAACACCGGGGCGCCGACGTCCAGGCCCACCCGCTTCGCCGCGTAGCCGTGGCCAAGCTCGTGAATGAGTATCAGCAGCACCAGCCCGACCGCGAAGCCCGCGCCGTAGAACTGTGTATAGACCGCCGCCATCAGGATCATCGTGAAGCCAGTCGTCGCGAACTTGGCGAACTTCGCCAAGAACAGCAGCGACTTCAGCTTCCACACGACCAGTCCCGCGGCCACCAGGCCGCCGATGACCGGACCCTGATTCTTCGAAGGCGCCGCGGCAGTGTCCGCCGTCGTGCCCGAAGCCGCCGCGGCATCAGCCGCCGCCTGGGCCTGCTTCTGCGCCTCGAGCTGACGCAACCGTTCCAGCGCAGACATGGCTACTGCCCGATCTCAATCTTGGAAGACGCCGGAATCCGCCACGCCGTCATCAGCGCGAACGCGATCCAGAGCAGATCAAACGCGCTCAGCGCGCTGCCAATGTTCTGCAGAAAGACAATGAACAGTCCGGGACTGAAGTAGCCCAGGCCCAGCTCCGCGCTGTCCGGGGAGCTGACGACGAAGTGCGCGAGGATGAAGTACTTCGCGATGACGAGCCCGAACACCGACATGCCCGCCGCCGCGATCTGCAGCGTCTGGCCACGACCCTTGCCCGCGCCGAGCTTCACCCCGTGGCCCGCCAGGTAGCCGACGAGCACCGCGACGTAACCAATCTCATAGTTGGTCGCAACCACGATGACAGCCCAGATGATCGCGCCCACCAGCGCACCTGCCGCACCGCCCGCGAGTGCAAGGGGAAGCCGCGCGCCCGTCTGTTGCTCCGCCGCGAGCTCCGCCTGGACCTGCGCAGCACAGCTGTCGCAGACGGGATTGCCGTTGATGCTCGTCCCCGCTCCGGCCGCTATCGGATTCTGGCAGAGTGCACAGGCGGCAACGGCGACGGCGGCTTCGGGCTGAGAAGGTGGGACGGCTTGGGGCTCGGACATGGCGCGGACTATAGGGCAAGTCCCCGCGCTCCCGGTAGCTCGTCTCCTCGAACCGACGTGAGCTCCAGACGTTGGCCGGAGGGTGTGCTTGCGCGGCATCATCTTCGTGCTGAAGCCCTGCTGGCCTGCGGAGCAAAGGAATCCTTTGCCATCTTCCCCGGCGTCCCCGTGAGTAGGCCCCTACCTGACGCACCGGGTACCTCCTGGAAGTCGGGTCCGGTCCATGCGAACAAGAGAACCGGGCCACCCGCATGCGGCGGAGAGGCCAGGGAGGAGCACGCATGGACGAGGAGAAGAAGTCCGAAGCGAGCGGGGAGGACGCGGAGCGGGTGGGGCCGTACCTGATTCAGGAGCAGGTGCAGCAATCCGATGACAGCCAGGAGGAACTCTATCTGGCCACGAACGAGACGAGCGGGGCCACGGCCCTGGTGCGCAAACACGCCGCCGAGGAGGGCAAGGCACCGCGGAAGGATTGGCGGGTGTTCCTCGGCTCCTGGGCCTCACGAGGCTACTCCGCCATGGAAGTGGAGCACACCGACTGGGCCAGGGCCCAGGACAGGCAGTCGGCGGAGTCGTTGCTGCTCACGTTGGAAGGTGTGCTCGAGGAAGCGCGGCGCATGGTCCGCGCTGTGTCCGGCGCCCACGAGCCCCGCCTCCGGTGGCGTCTGGGATGGGGCGTGGCGGGCGCCGTCACGGGATGCGCCCTGCTCCTCACGCTGGTGCGTCTGGCCCCCGTGTCCCAACCTCCGAGCGCCCTACCCGCGCCCCTGAGCCACGAGGTGCCCACGGCCGTCGAGATGTCGGACTTCAGA
Source organism: Archangium gephyra (assembly GCF_042230915.1). Classification (GTDB taxonomy): domain Bacteria; phylum Myxococcota; class Myxococcia; order Myxococcales; family Myxococcaceae; genus Archangium; species Archangium gephyra_B. The sequence continues at coordinate 8,555,490 of NZ_CP102578.1, forward strand.
GCCTGGCTCGCGGACACCACCCCCCCGGGGGAACCCGTGTTCGCCCGGCCCCTGCCGAAAGAGCCCTTCAAGGGACAGAAGCGCCCCCCCTGCACCCGCTACACCGAGGTCGAGCTCGTCGGCGCCTGCTGGGCACCTCACAAACTCAAGGCCCCATGCCCGGAGGACCTCTTCGAGTACCAAGGAGAGTGTTTCCTGCCCTCGTTCAGCGCGAAGCCACCGCCCTCGTCGCTCGGGCAGTAAGGGACGCGGGGCCGCTCGCGTCTGGCCCCCGTTTCACTCGTCCTCTCCTCCCCGCGAGCCTCGGCCGCAAGGGTGAGTCTTGCGAAAGCCATGACCCCGGAACCGCCCTCTGTCCTCGAGTTTCCAGCGTGGCTCGACGGCCCCATCGCCGCCATCCGCCGCAAGGCGTCGAGTCCTTCTGCCTGAGCACGCCGTGGGGGGCCCTCTGCCATGCCGTATCTCCTCCTCCCCTGCGGAGCGCTGAGCGCATGGCGAACCGGCTCGCCTCGGTGCTCCGCAGCGTGTCGTAGGGCAGGTGCGCCATGACCAGGGCTTCATCGCGCAGCACCTGGAACGCAGCGTGCCTGGCCAGCTGCCGCCCGAGAAGGCGACCCGGGTGGCGGCACGTCTCGCGAGGGACCCGGGGCCGCGAAAGCGAGGTCACAACGCCCAGAGGGGAAGTCTAACTGGCACAACCCCTTCGCCAAGCGAGGCCTCCGTGAAGAGAGACACATTGTCCACCGCGGGAGCGAGAACCGCCAAGGCCATGATCTACAAGCCCGCGCCCGCCATGGCCGACGTCGCCGCGGGCAAGGCGGAACTCCGGAAGGGCCAGCAGGGCGACAGCATCCAGCAATTGCAGAAGATGCTCGGTATGAAGGGCTCGGCCGTAGATGGCCAGTTCGGACCGAACACCGACAAGGCGGTCCGTCGCTTCCAGCAGGCGCACGGGCTCCTGGTGGATGGCAAGGTGGGCCCCCACACGTTCGCGGCCCTCAAGAAGGGAGCCTCGACGGGCAGCACGACGGGCCACAGCAACGGGCCGGTGCTCGGCAATGGCGCGCGGATCGACACCCACAATCCGATCCTCCAGAAGCTGGCCTCCTCCCCACTCCGGGACGGCCCCACGGGCTACTGCGTGCTGACGACGCTCAACAACATGAAGCGGCTGGGCATCCCCCACACCCCGGAGGCCACGGGCCAGGATCCGAACAACCCGCGTGGCGGCATGGCACAGATGCTGCGCAATGGCGGCTGGGTCTCGGTGCCCTTCCCCGGAGCGCACCAGGAGAGCATCCACAGCCCCTATGGCAACACCACCGCCAACGTGGTCTCGGCCGACCAGTATCGCCAGCTCATCGCGGACGGGAAGGTGCCGAGCGGGGCCATCATCTTCCAGTCGCGCCATGGCTGGGGTTGGAACGCGGGCTCCAAGGGCAACGACATGGGCATCGTGCGTGACCATGGCAGGCTGACGCACAATTACAAGACCATGAACTCCATCATCTACTCGGACTGCAAGTCCGTGGTCATCCTGGTCCCCAAGGACGCCCTCAAGACCTCGTGAGGCCCAAGCGCCAGACGGGAGAGCATAGGAAGGACAGGAGCCCTCTTGGGCGTAGCGGGCGGGAGCAGAGCGGGCTTGCCCCGGTTACGTGGGGCAGGCTCACCGTCACGCTGCCCCCCGATTGGGGGAGCCGGAGGGTTTCCTGATATGAATGGAGGCACTCCGGGGGAAGGAAACAACCATGCACGCAGCGCCTCCATGGCAGGTGCCAGGCGCCACCGAAACCGAGCCCATGACGAACGGCTCTGCGGTGGGGCTGGACGAGGGGGACGAGCAGCGGCTCGCCGTCGTTGTCTACCACGAGAATGGCGCCGAGCTGGGGCTGCTGAAGCCCGGGCTTCCCCTGACCATCGGCCGCGCCGAACCTTCCGTGCTGCGCATCGGCGACCGCCGCCTCTCGCGCGTCCATGCGTGCTTCCTGCTCTCCGACAACCTCATCACTGTCGAGGATCTCGGCTCGACGAATGGCTCGTGGATCGCCGGCCGGCGCATCCAGAAGGCCTCTCTCGAAGTGGGTGACGAGCTCCGGCTTGGAGGGGTGCTCGCACGGCTCCACGCGCTCGGCCGGTCGGGGCAGCCGCTTCGGCTCGAGGGAGACGAGCACTTCCGGCACGCGGTGGATGAGGAGGCAGCCCGGGCGCGTCAGTTCCACCGCCCCTTCGCGTTGCTCGTGGTGCGCGTGGAGCGAACCCGGAGGGATGGCGCGCCCCCCTCGCTCGTGGAGCACGTCCACCGATGGGTGGAGCGCGTGCACGGCCTGCTGCGCCCGGTGGACCGGCTGGCCCCTTATGGCTCCGACGCCGTGCAGCTCCTGCTCCCGGAGACCGGACCCGAGGAGGCGGTGCGCATCGCGCGCGTCATCGCCGCCACACCTCCTGACTCCGGGCCGCGGCTCGTGGTGGGGGTCTCCGTGTACCCCGGAGCCGCGGACACGGTGGAGGAACTGGTCGAGCTGGCGCGTGCGGCCGCCAATCGCGCCGGGCCCGAACAGCCCGTGGATGTGTGCTCGACGGCGCCCTGGTTCGACAGCGGCACCGTGGCGGAGGGCTCCCTCATCGCCGGAGCCGCCATGCGCGAGCTGCTGGAGACCGCGCGCCTGGTCTCCGCCTCACGCGTGCCGGTCATCCTCCAGGGCGAGACGGGCACGGGCAAGGAGGTGCTGGCGCGCTTCCTCCACGATGAGGGGCCCCGGCGCTCCCAGCGGATGGTGCGGGTCAACTGCGGCGCCATTCCCAAGGAGCTCGTCGAGAGCACGCTCTTCGGTCATGAACGCGGGGCCTTCACGGGCGCGGGGCAGATGAAGCAGGGCGTCTTCGAGGAGGCCAACGGCGGCACCGTGTTCCTCGATGAGATTGGCGAGATGCCGCTCGCGGCGCAGGTGGCGCTCCTGCGCGTGCTGGAGACGGGCGCGTTCAGCCGGGTGGGCGCCAGCAAGGAGCTCACCGTCGATGTGCGCGTCATCGCGGCGACGCACCGGGACCTCGAGGGCATGGTGGCGGCCGGAAGCTTCCGGGAGGATCTCTACTACCGGCTCAATGCCATCATCCTGGCCCTTCCCCCTCTGCGCGAGCGCGGGGACGAGCTCGAGCCGCTCGTGCATCGCTTCCTCCGGCTCGCCAACCAGGGCAATGGCCGCACCGTGCAGGGGCTGGAGCCCGCGACGCTGGAGCTGCTGCGGGCCTACTCCTGGCCCGGGAACGTGCGCGAGCTGAAGAATGCCATCGAGCGCGCCGTCGTGGTCGCTCGCGGAGCGCTGCTGGCTCCTGGAGATCTGCCAGCGCGAGTGCAGGCGGCGGGTGCGGCGGAGCGCCCCGCTCCCACGCCGCCTCCCATCGAGCGGGCCGTGCCCGCGCCCGTGCTGGAAGGGGCAAGCCAGGCCCGCGAGCAGCTGCGGGGCTATGAGGCGCACCTCCTCCAGGAGGCGCTCGTCGCGACGGGCTGGAACCGGAGCGAGGCGGCGAAGCGGCTCGGAATCCCGGTGCGAACCCTCTCCTACCGGATGAAGGTGTTGGGGCTCAAAAAGCCTTGATCCTCCTCGAAGGGGCTGGGTGGACATCGTCTCTCCGGGTGGGCTCTACTTCCGCCCGAGCTGAATGTCCGTCACGTCCCGATCGATTGAGCCATCCGAGGCGCTTCCGTCCCTGCTCGGGCCCTATCGCATCACCGGCATCCTCGGCCGCGGTGGAATGGGAGTGGTCTACCGCGCGGAGCACCCCGAGCAGGCGGCACCGGTGGCCCTCAAGACGGTCCGGGCTCCCTCCGAGGTCTTGCTCGCGAGCATCCGCCGGGAGATCCACGCGCTCCGGCGGCTGAGCCATCCGGGCATCGCTCGCATCCTCGACGAGGGCCTCTCTCACGGCCTTCCCTTCTATGTGATGGAGCTCTTCGAGGGGGGCACGCTGCGCGGCCGCCTCGATGACGTGTGGAGGCCGCGGGCCCTGGAGGCCCTTGCCCCTCACGAGGCCACCGTGACCAGTGAGGCGCTGGAGTCCGTCTCCCTTCAAGGGCTCCCTTCCCAGCGCCCCAGGCTCGAGACGCCCGCGCTCCAGGCGCTCCTGTCCCTGGTCCGAGACCTCTGCGCGCCGCTGGCCCACATGCACGGAGAGGGACTCGTCCACCGCGACCTCAAGCCCGAGAACGTCTTCATCCGGGAGGATGGCCGGCCCGTGCTCGTGGATCTCGGCATCGCCGCCTCGTTCGGTGGCGCCGCGAGCCGGGAGGAAATCGCCGCTGAAGGGCGCGTCATGGGCAGCGTGGCCTATATGGCGCCCGAGCAGATCCAGGGCGAGCTCGTGGACGCGCGGGCGGATCTCTACGCGCTCGGCTGCATCCTCTATGAGTGCCTCGTGGGCCGCCCGCCCTTCACCGGCTCGTGGAGGGGCTCCATCCTCTTCCAGCACCTGAACGAGGCGCCCACTCCTCCTTCGCGCTCCGTGGACGGTGTCCCGGCGGAGCTCGAGAGGCTCGTGCTGCGGCTCCTCCAGAAGCGCCCGGAGGATCGCCTCGGTTACGCGGAGGATGTGGCCGAGGCGCTCGCCTCGCTGGGGGCGGGGGGGAACGAGCGTGAGAGCGCGCCACGTCCCAGGAGCTACCTCTACCGCCCCGGGCTCGCGGGCCGCGCGGGCCCCCTGGAGGAGCTGGGAGGCGCGCTGGAGGGGCTCCGCCGGGAGCGGCGCGGGCAGCTCCTCCTCCTGGAGGGCGAGAGCGGGGTGGGGAAGACGCGGCTCGCCCTGGAGCTGTCCCTGCTCGCCACCCGGCGCCAGGTGAGGGTGGTGACGGGACCGTGCGCCATGTGGGGCGGTGCTCCGCTCCACCCCTTCCTCCCCCTCCTGCAGCTGCTCGCGGACCGCTGCCGTGAGCAGGGGACGGCCGAAGCGGAGCGGCTGCTCGGCGCGGGCGGCAGGTGGCTCGCCCTCTACGAGCCCTCGTTCGCGGAGCTCCCCGGGGTGAGGGAGCAGCCGGAGCTTCCCGCGCTGGCCCCGGCCGTTGCCCGGCAACGCATCCTGGAGACGCTGCGCAAGGCCCTCCTCGGCCTCACCGAGACGCAGCCCCTCCTCCTGATCCTGGACGACTTGCAGTGGGCCGATGAGCTCTCGCTCGCGTTCCTGAAGCTGCTGGCCGCCCAGGGCCCCGGGCCGGGGCTGCTCATCCTGGGGACCTGCCGGCTGGGGGAGACGGGCGCCGAGCTCGCGGAGCTGCTGAGCGCGCCAGGGAGCCGGAAGCTCACGCTCGGCCGGCTCGACACGGGGAGCGTGGGGGCGATGGTGGCCGGGATGCTGGCGCTGCGCGAGTCCCCCGGAGAGCTGGTGGACTTCCTGGCGGACAGCTCCTCCGGCAACCCCTTCTTCATCGCGGAGTACCTGCGCGCGGCCATCGACGAGGGGCTGCTCGTGCGGGATCGGGTGGGCGCCTGGCACCTGCGCCGGCCGGGAGAGGGCGCCGAGACCCTGGCCCGCCACGTGCTCCTGCCGCGCACGCTGGCCGAGCTCATCGAGCGCCGCTTGTCCGCCCTCGGCGGCGACGGGCAGCGGCTGGTGGAGTGCGCCGCGGTGCTGGGGCGCGAGTTCGACGGGGCGCTGCTGCCCGCCCTGTCCGGGCTCACGGAGACGGAGGCCCTGGATGTGCTCGGCGAGCTGCGCAGGCGGCAGTTCCTCGAGGAGACGGCCGCGGGGCGGCTGCGCTTCGTGCACGACAAGCTCCGGGAGATCGCCTACGAGCGCACGGCCTCGGAGCGGCGGCGCGTGCTCCACCTGGGCGCGGCCCGCTGGCTCGAGGAGCGCTCCCCGGACGCCCCCGAGGCCCTCCCGGAGCTCGGGCATCACTTCGCGCGAGCGGGCATCCACGACAAGGCGCTCCTCTACCTCCATCGCGGGGCGGACCGGGCGCGGGCCACGTATGCCAATGGGGAGGCGATCCGGCTCTATCAAGCGGCGCTCCAGGAGCTCGCACACGTCGAGCGCGAGCCCCTCGCATGGGAGCAGGCGTGGCGGACGAGCGTCCTGTCCCTCCACGAGGCGCTCGGAGACGTGCTCGCGCTCGTGGGCCGCCACGAGGAGGCGCGGGAGTCCTACGCGCGGGGCCTGCGAGACACGGCTCCGGAGCGCGGCCTCGAGCGGGCGCGCCTGCACCGCAAGCGGGGCAAGGCGTGGGAGACCCACCACGCGCATGAGGAGGCGGCCTCGGCCTACCGCGACGCGGAGCAGGCGCTGGGCGCTCCCGTCCCCGAGGACGCGGAGGCATGGTGGAACGAGTGGCTGCACATCCAGATTGAGCAGCTCTCGGTGTTCTACTGGACGGCCCGGCTGGATGAGATGGAGGCGCTGTCGCGGCGCATCCAGCCCACCGTCGAGCGCCACGGTACGCCGCTGCAGCGGGCCCGCTTCTTCGAGGTGCGGGTCCAACGCAACCTGCGCGCCGAGCGCTACCTGGCGTCCGGGGAGACCGTGCGCTTCGCTCGGGGCTACCTGGGCGCCAGCGAGGCCTCGGGAGATGTGGACGAGAGCGCCGAAGCCGGCTGTGTGCTCGCCTGCGTGCTGCTGTGGCATGGGGAGTTGGAGGAGGCCGCGGCCCGGATGCTCGCCACGGTGGAGCGGGCCCGGCGCACCGGAGACGTGACGCTGGAGGCGCGGGGGCTCACCTACCTGACGCAGATCCACCGGAGGCGCCGGGCCCTCGAGGCGACACGGGACTGTGCCGAGCGGAGCCTGCGGGCCGCGGAAGCCGGCAACATGACGAGCTATGTCGGCGCGGCCCGGGCGAACCTGGGCTGGGTGGCCCTGCGCGAGGGGCGCCCGGATGAGGCGGAGCGCGAGTGTGGGGCCGCGCTCCAGCACTGGGCCACGACCTCCCTCGTCTATCCTTTCGAGTGGATGGCCTTGTTTCCCCTGGCCTGGCTGGACGCGCTGGAGGGACGGACGGCGGAGGCCGCACAGCGGGTGGCACGCCTGCTGCAACCGGCCCAGCAGCGCCTGCCCGACGCGCTCTCGGTGGCACTCCAGGAGGCCCAGGCGGCCTGGAGCAGTGAGCGCGAGGAGGCCGTGTGTGTGAAGATCGAACTCGCGATCCAAGAGGCGAGGCGCTCCGGCTATTTGTAACCCACCCGTAGTCCACGAAAGAGATTGAACGAGCATGACCATCCTCACCATCGCGCCCAAGCCCCCGCCCCCGCCCAAGCCCAACGAGCCCAGCGTGCCCAGCGTGCCCCGTCTCGTCTCTCCCGGCAGTCACAACACCTATTGGATGGAGAGTGGTTCTGTCCCAGGCACGCTGAGCGGATCTGTCCCCGTCCAGTGGGGAGATTCCTCCCCTGGCCTGATCGTCAACGCGCCACCCACCGGTCAAGCGTCGGAATGGACGTTCACCGGGAGAGGGTTCGGCAAGACCACCATTACGGCGAGCGCGCCGGGGTATGAACCGGTGTCCCTGGAGCTCTACATTGGCTCGGTGGTCATCGTGGGCTCGGATCACATGTACTGGCGGGTCTACTCCTATGGAGAGGCCAAGAAGATGGACCCGGGGGAGCTCAAGGGTGACGTTGGGATCCTGATCAAGAACAACGCCATCGTCGCGGATCTGACGATGGCCAGCACACCTACCGCCGTCACATGCTACCTGCTGAACCTCCAGAGCTTCAGGCCCAAGTCCAAGCCCCAGTGACAGCCACGCGCAAGGGCTTCCACGCCGGGACCCACCGCCTCCTGCCTCCGGAGGCGACGGTCGCGCGCGTGCGAGGCCTGCTGCCCATCATGGGCATCACCCGCGTGGCCAACGTCACGGGCCTGGATACCATCGGCATCCCCGTGGTGATGGTCATCCGCCCCAATGCGCGCTCGCTCTCCGTCTCGCAGGGCAAGGGGAGCGAGCTCGCCTCCGCCCGGGCCTCGGGGCTGATGGAGGCCATCGAGCTGTACCACGCCGAGCACCTCACCCATCCCCTCAAGCTCGCCACCTTCAACGAGCTGCGGTTCACCCACCGGATGGTGGATGTCACCGCGCTGCCGGCGCTGTCCGTCAGCCAGTTCCACGGCCACTTCCGCACGCTCTGGATCGAGGGCAGGAGCCTCTTCGACGCGGGCTCCACCTGGGTGCCCTACGAGCTGGTCCACATGGACTACACGCTGCCGCTGCCCTCGGGGAGCGGCTCGTTCCTGATGAGCTCCAGCGGGCTGGCCTCGGGCAACCACCCGCTCGAGGCCGTGAACCATGCCCTCTGCGAGCTCATCGAGCGTGACGCCACCACGCTCTTCCGTCTCTCCGGCGAGCAGGCCCGGCGCCGGCTCCGGGTCGACCCCGCCAGCGTGGATGACCCGGGCTGCCGGGCCCTGCTGGAGCAATACGCCCGCGCCAGGGTGGAGGTCGGCGTCTGGGAGATCACCTCGGATGTGGGGGTGGCGGCGTTCTCCTGCACCATCGTGGACTCGGATCCCGAGCCGCAGCGGCCCATCGGCCCCATGGGCGGAATGGGCTGCCATCCCTGCCGGTCCGTGGCGCTCTCGCGGGCGCTCACCGAGGCGGCGCAGAGCCGGCTCACCGTCATCACCGGCGCACGCGATGATGTCCGCCATATGGGGCCTCAAGGCTCCGAGGAGGAGCTCGAGGCGGCCCGGCGGATGCGGGACCTGCTCGTGGCCGAGCCGGCAACGCACCGCTTCCAGGACGCGCCCGACTTCCAGGGCGGCACGCTGGAGGAGGACCATTCCTTCCTGCTGGGCCGCCTGCGAGCGGTGGGGCTCGGGGAGGCGGTGGGGGTGGATCTGACGCAGCCCCACTTCGGCATTCCGGTGGTGCGCGTCATCGTGCCGGGCCTCGAGCCCCTCAACGACATTCCAGGCTACGTGCCGGGCGCCCGGGCCCGCCGCCGCCTCGCGGAGACAGCGCCATGAAGGTGGTCATCTTCGCCGGCCCCACGCTCTCGGCCGAGGAAGGACGGCGGGAGCTCGACGCCGTGTACCTGCCGCCCGCGGCGCAGGGGGACCTGTACCGGGCGGCGTTGGGCAAGCCGGTGGCCATCGGACTCATCGACGGGTACTTCGAGCGGGTGCCCTCGGTGTCCCACAAGGAAATCCTCTGGGCGATGAAGCAGGGGGTGCACGTCTTCGGCGCCGCGAGCATGGGGGCGCTGCGGGCCGCGGAGCTGACGGCCTTCGGAATGGAGGGCGTCGGCGCCATCTACGAGGCCTTCGCCAGCGGAGCCTTGGAGGATGACGACGAAGTCGCCGTGGTGCATGCCGAGGCGGAGCAGGGGTACCGTCCGCTCTCGGAGGCGATGGTGAACATCCGCGCCACCCTCCAGGCCGCCGAGCGCGCGGGGGTGCTCGGCCCGGAGGTGCGACGCACGCTGGAGCAGCTGGCCAAGGGGCAGTTCCATGCCGACCGGAGCTGGCCCGGGCTGCTGAAGCGAGGCCGGGAGGCGGGGCTCGGCGAAGCCGCGCTGGAGGCGTGCCGGCGCTTCGTCGCCGAGAGCCGGGTGGACCAGAAGCGGTTGGATGGCCTGAGCCTGCTGCGCACCCTGCGCGCGAGGCTGGAGGCGGGCCTGCCACCGAAGCAAACCCGCTACGCCTTCGCTCACACGGACTCGTGGGAGCACATCCGCCAGAAGGCGGAGGCCCTGCTCCCTCCGCGCTCAGAGGAGTAGGGGCGCCGCTGGTCCCGGCAAGAAGTTGCCGGGCGGAGTGGCCCGGCAAGTCTTCTCGGCCAGAACTTGCCGCTGCGCGAGGCGCTGGCGCGGGTTTTCGGCGCCGCCCCCCCAGGAAACGGCCGGCACGTGGCTTGCTGAATACGCGAGCGCCACCCCTTGGGCGGTCACACACTCAGCAGGAGAAGAAATCATGTCGAAGCTCACGTGTATCAGCGCGGTGCTGGTTGTCTCGGGCCTGCTCGCGGGATGCGATCCCGCGACGAGCCCTGGCCAGATGGGAGAAAGCCCGGCGGATGCGCTGCCACAAGGCGCCGACACGGGGTCTGGCACGGCCGAGCAGGGGCTGTCCGTTATCAGCCAGGGGTCGTGGTCGGGCACGGGCTGGAACTCGGGGCCGGTCGTGGATCTCGGAAGCGCCTCGGACCGGGTCTGCTTCCTCAACAAGATGACCGGAGACTTCGGTAATGCTTCCAATACCATCATCACCAGCACCCTCTTTGGGCGCTGGTTCGTCGGTGGCAACGCGACCTGGCCGGGCGTTGGAGCGCATGCACGGTGCGTGTCCGTCCCGGGGGCGGGCTCTTATGGCCAGGAGTATTCGTGGGTCCAGGGCAACCCAGCGGTCAACCTGGGCACCGCAGCGGGTCGCGTATGCTTCCTCACGGAGATGCAAGGACTGTTCGGGGGTGGAGGCGAACATGTCGAGACCTACGTGAGCGCGGGAAACTGGTACCTGGGAGGCGGCTCGATGCAGTGGGGCGTGGGGGCGAAGGCCAGGTGCATCAGCGTGCCCTCCTACTCGGGGACGTACTCCTGGTATCAAGGCATGGGTCCGGTCCGCATGGACAGCGGCGACACCACCCGGGCGTGCGTGCTGACCCGCGTGACGGGCAGGTTCGGGGGCGCGGGGGAATCGGTTGAGATCTACTCCAGTGGCGGCGCCTGGTACCTGGGAGGGGCTTCCCAGCAGGTTGATCTGGGGGCGACGGCAGTCTGCTTCTGAAAGCGTCGAGGTGGTGCGGATCATCGAGCCCGCGCCTGGCCTGCCCCGTGCTCATCCCGCCGCTCTACCGCGGCGACTGAAGACCTACGCCACCGCCTGGCGCATCGACCTCTCGCCGCGGCTGGTGGCGGACAGCGGGCTGCCGTCCACGCTGTAGAGGAATGGGGGCAATGTCGAGGGCAGCGGGGGGAGCAGAGAGGCAGAGGAAGGGTACGCCAACACCCGCCGCCTGCCTCCACACCTCAAGCACGCGAACACGTCGAAGTCGAATGTCTTCCTCTGGAGTTCCGCGAAAGTCCACTCGCGGCGTCCTCTCCTTCTGCGGCTCCTTCCTGGCCGCTGCCTCGAGCGCCACGCTCGCCTCCCCCACTCCTGCTGCTTGGGGGAGCGCCGGACGGCGGGGAGGAACGTGCCAGGGTTGGCACGGGCGCGGGCGCTCTCCGCGGACGCGCGTGTCATGGGCCTCCTGGCTACCGGGTTGCCTCGACATGGACCGGAAAACGGCTCCATTCGCCGGGATAGGCGGCTGTGGTCCAGTCTTCGCCGAGCGCATAGCCCGGCCCGATCACCCACTTGCCAGCGGCATCGAGGATCTGGCTGGCCCGGGTCCTCACTGTCTCGTTCGGCTGAAGCGTCAGGTGTGTTTCCGCGAGCCCGAAATTCTTCTTTTCACCTGACGGATTCCTGGCGGCGACGAACGTATCGACCAGCTTGATCGGGGCGCCACTGACGTTCTTCAGTTCGAATTCGACCGTGAGGCGATCGTAGAGGCGCGGGGGATCGTGCGCACCCATCGCGCTCAACGACAGCAGCCGCAAGCCGTGGACGCTGGTTTCCTGCTGGTGGTCCTCGTAGAGGATCCGCTCATGACGATCAGGTGGCGTCTCGGGGCCGGGCGGCCGCTGGTCCGGCGGTGTCGCGGTGACGAAGGCGAGGGCAAACAGCCCCACTCCGAGGAGGGCGGAGACGATTCTCGCCCACGTCGCCAACCTCGGGAGCTTGACCTCCTTGGCTTCGATCCCTCCTCCAACGAGGGCGATCAGGATGAATACCATCGCACTGAGGATGAGGATGACTTGCGGATTCATGGACGGCCCCTGAACGCAGAACAAACGGGGCCCTGTTCACCTTCTTCGTGGGAGTCGTGTCATCAATCGGGTATCCGGGCGTTACACGTCCCCGATGGGCGTGAGCCGCCCCGGGTCCTCGGATTGAACCGCACGCTGACGTCCCGAGCCCCCGCGCGCGCGCTCAGGCCCTGCTCCTTTCTGGCTAATGAGCGAGCATGGCCAGCGCGCGCCGATAGAAAACCATGTGCCTGGGCAGCACGGTCTCGCGCCCGATGAAGCGGCGGGTGATTTCCTCGAAGTCTCCCTCGTCCGCCACGGCGTTGAGGTCGCGGTTGGTCCAGTACCAGGCCGCGAGGCGGAAACCCACCTCGGGGTCCGCGGCGAGCTCGGGGTTGCCCTCCAGATCGATGCCCAGCGCCTTGCCGGCGGCACGGTAGTTGGCCCGGCCGGTGAGCAGGAGGGGGCCGCGGCCCTTGTAGCGAGCTCCGTCCCCAGGCCGCACGTTGCCCAGGTCTTCCCGGCCCTCGAACTGCTCGCCTGAATCCGGCTCCTCGAGGAGGTTGAGCTGCCCGGTCACGATGGCGAGTTGGGCGAGGAAGGCCGCCTGGCGCTGGGGGGTCGTGATGTCCGCCTCGGCCATCGCCTTGTTGAGGTGCGGCAGCAACTCGGTGGCCCGCATCTCCGAGCAGTGGGGCATGACGGTCCGCAGCAGCTCCAAGGAGAGGCCCGGGCCCTCGGGCTCTTCCCGCTCCGGAGGCTGGAAGTGGACTCCGAGCTCGCGCCAGGTGCCGGGGTCCACGATTCCGTCCACGTTCATCCCCTGACTCCGTTGGAAGGACTGCACCGCGTCCTCCGTCTGCGAGCCGAAGAAGCCATCGGCCAGGCCGGGGTTGAAGCCGGCTGCCACCAGCCTGCGTTGCAGCTCGATGACCAATGGGCCACGCGAGCCCTTGTGCAGCACGACGGGCAGGTGCATGGATGTGAGTTGAAGGAACGTCGTATCGATTCCGGTAGGAGTTGGCATGGGGAACCTCCCTCTGCCTCAAGGTGCGGTGGTGCTGACGGCTTTGTGAAGGCTTGCAACTCCCAGCCAGACATCCGCTCCCTCGACGGCCAAGGCGTATGACGCGGCAGGCCATGTCACCACCTCGGCGGCCGTCTCCGTGAAGGTCAACTGAGCCCCGAGCCTCGTGTTTCGCCCGCTTCGCATTGCAGGACGGGCACCCCCCTCGCCCCTTGCACGAGAAGGCGACGAGAAGTTCGTGGTACCGGGCGAAGTCCCGCTCCACGTACCGGGGCAGGCCGCGCCCCAGCTCGCTCGCCTCCGCCAGCAGCGTGGCGAGGTTGTCCCTCACCGCCGCATACAACACCGTCCCCTCCGGCCGCCTCTGCCGGTACTCCCACCCGTGCGTCCCCACCAACTCCTCCCCAGCCACACCTCGCCAGGGCACACGCTACCGCCAGGCTCCCACGAGACTCCGCCAAGCCCGCTCTGGGAGTGGAGGCGGCAGGTTCGATTCCCGCCGCTTCCAATTGAGGTTGCCCGCCGCCTTGAGTCGAACCCACCCCTAACGAGGAGGCGTGGAGCATCTTGGGGGACCAAATCGGTTCTTGTCGGACCAAATTTGGACCAAATCCGTACGCCTCAAGCTGTCCACCCTCGCCGTCCTCTCGCTGCTCTCCCTCTCCACCCCGGCCCTGGCCGACCCGCTGTCGCCCACGCCCCTGGCCCAGGTGGCCGAGGCCGATCTGCCCGCGCTGGCCCCGTCCCCGCGGGGGAGAGGAAGGAGGTGGGGGCGCTGGTGGCGCAGGCCCTGGAGACGAAGGACAGGGGCCTCCTGGCCTGTGACCTCCCGACATTGCCCTGCCGCCGGTAAGTTCGATCGTCAGTCTCGCGCAGATTTCAGGCCAATGGATGCTCTTGGATCGGCTTCCCCAGATGCCTTAGCTTATCGGGGTTCCGGACGATGTAGATCGCCGCGATCCTTCCGTCACGAATATCGAGCGCGGTTGTCTGCACGACACCGCGGTCGATACTGATGTAGCCCGGCAAGCCATCAATGACGGAGGTATGCAGCAATGTGGGCGACGTCGCGTTCTTGCGCCGAAGCCCGGCGAACAGGCGCAGCGCACGATCGAGACCGCGGATGATGTTGCGGAAGGCCAAGACCTTACCTCCGCCATCGGTGTGGAGCTCGACCTCATTCGCCAACAGCGAGGCGAGCGCTGCGATGTCACCGTCGCGCGCGGCAACGAAGAAGGCTTGCGTCATGCGGTTCGCCTCTGCCGCTTCGACGCTAAAGCGCGGCCGGGCGGCCTGCACATGCTTGCGCGCGCGCGAAGCCAACTGGCGAACCGCCGCAGGCTCCCGGCTGAGCGTCACGGCGACGTCATTCAGTGCAACGTCGAACACGTCGTGGAGCAGGAACGCCGCCCGTTCCAGCGGCGACAAGCGCTCCATCGCGAGCATCAGCGTGACCGTGATGTCGTCGGCGATGGCCTCATCTGGGTCAGTCGAGCCCATCAGCGGGTCCGGTAGCCACGGCCCGACATAAGTTTCCCGGCGCGCGCGTGCCGATTTCAGCTGATCGAGGCACAGGCGCGTGACGATGCGCGTCAGATAGGCCGTCGGGGCATCGACGCCGCCTTCGACTTGCTCCCATTTGAGCCAAGCATCCTGCACGACATCCTCGGCTTCGCTGAACGACCCGAGCATACGGTACGCCAGGCGTACCAGCCGCTTACGTTCTCGTTGAAAGTCCGAAAGGCGCGGGGTCTGCTGCGGCGCTTGGCTCGCCACCTTCTCGCTCTCGCTCCTCGTCACTCACGGCTCCTCTTTGGATTTGCTGATGTGGCGAGCCAGCCCGCCACATCGTGACACGATCGCAGGCTGATCGAAAATTTTCCACGGCGTGTCACACAACGGACGGCCCGCTTCGTCAATGCAGCGAGCGTCGCTTGGACGCCGCTGACAAAGGAAGCAGGCATGAACGAGATCAAGAGGCTGGTCTGGCACGAAGTGGCGCCGAAAGGAGCGCAGGCGCTGTTCGGTGTGCATCATTATGTCGCCACCGGCACCAACCTGCCGGAAGAAATGATCCATCTGGTGTTCCTGCGGGTGTCCCAGATTAACGGCTGCGCGCATTGCATCGATCTGCACACGCGCGACCTACTCAAGACCATGCCAGTGGACAAGGTGGCGCTCGTACCGGTTTGGGCTGAAGTGCCGCACTTGTTCCCACCGCAGTATCACGCGGCGCTCGCATGGGCGGAAGAAGTGACGCGAGTCAGCGAAACTCATGCCTCCGACGAAGCCTATGCCGCGGCGGCCGCTGCGTTCGAGCCGAAGGATCTCGTCGATCTCACGATCGCGATCGCCGCGATGAACGCCTTCAACCGGCTCGGCGCGCCCTTTCGGATGCCGGTCAAGGCACAGCCTTAAGGCCGTCCTCCGCTCGTGACAAACGCACCAGCGCCAACGATCCACGTGCTCCATAGCGGCACAGCCGCTCCAGCTTCCACCGCGCGGCCGCCTCTCGGATCGCCGCGACGAAAGCCCGGTACTGCTCACGCAATTCCTTCAATGCCTGGCGCGTCAAAGCATGCCCCAACGGCCGAGGGCTCCGCTTGAGGTGCGCGGACCGGGTATGCGGGTGCTGTGGGTAGAATTCCCTCGCCATGTCGCGCGTATGTCGCATGAACATGCGGAATGACCTGGAACGGGGCGGGACAGGGTGGGACGCGGCGGGATATCGACTCCCAAGCATTCCGGACGGTTGCGAGGTAAGGGCGCGATTCTGCTGGGAGTTTCGCACCGCCCGGCGCGGGTTCGATTCCCGCCGCCTCCACTGGACGTAGCAGAGCTCCGGCCGCCGTCACCATCGAGGTGAGGGAGCAGTACGCCCACCACGGGACCGGAGGTGAAACCGCTGAGCCCTTCATGTTTCTTCATGCTCGCGACAGGGACTCCCCGGGTAGCGTTGGTGCCTCCCCCACGAGGACCGCCATGACTTCTGCCAAAGCCGCCGTCCAGGGCCTCATCGGCCGCATTCTCTTCCGAGACGCCACGGTGACCCGCGTGGAGGATGTCGGCCGCCGCTTCCGCCGGCTGGTGCTCTCGGGGCCTGCCTTGCGTGGAGTGAACTGGACCCCAGGCGACAAGCTCCAGATCTTTCTGCCGGGTATTGGGACGAGGACCTACACGCCCCTGCGCTGGGACCCGAGCACGGGCGAGACCGAGTTGCTCGCGTATCTGCACGGCGATGGGCCGGGCACGCAGTGGGCAAAGACGGCCAGCCCCGGGGCCGCGCTCCAGGTCTTCGGACCCCGAAGCTCGCTCGTCGTCGGCGGTACCTCCCCGGCAGTGGTCTTCGGCGACGAGACGAGCCTGGCGCTGGCGCGGGCCAATGGTGTGCCCGGAAGGACGGTCCTCGAGGTCACCGACCCTGGCGAGACCCGAGCGGCACTCGACGCCCTGGGTTTCAGCGGCGCGACGCTTGTCGCCCGCCAGGCGAACGAAGCCCACCGTGAGGCGCTGGTCGACGCGGTCATCAAGACGCTCCAGGCGCACCCTGGGGCTCCACTCGTCCTCTCGGGCCGCGCGGCAGCCATCCAGGGCGTGCGCCAGGGACTCAAAGCCCGAGGGATCGGCCTCGCGACCGCCAAAGCCAAAGCGTACTGGGCACCCGGTAAGGTTGGGTTGGACTGAAGCAAGCGCGCAGCCCGCCAGGAAGGGTGTCAGCGTGGTGCCGTCCGACAGCGGGCGTCGTGACAACCGCTCCAACGCCAGCGCGCCACGCGCCCCGTTGGAGGCAGCGGCTGCTCGCAACCGTTCCCATCCCGCGGAGGTCTGCCTCCCCGCCAGCAGGACTCACGACCCCTGCTCACGCTCCCCGGCTCGTCTGCTGTCCTGCCGGGTAGGAGAACAGCGCACGTCGTGTCAGACCCCCGAGGCAGTATCCGCCCATGGTCCTCTCAACCGGGTCCATGACGCACCGCCTGCCCCCCCCCTGCCCTACCTCGGAGGGCAAGCAGGCCCCTCTCCGCCCCCCGCCCACCTACCCTCCAGGTAGGTTCTTTCTCCCACCCCCAGTACGTTCCCGCTCCTACCCCTCGTCCCGGTCCCAACCCAGGCAGGCAAGCGTGACGACCCCACCTTCGAGGCCCTCCATCACTCGATTTCGTGGCCCGAAATACTGAACATGTGTATAGACACCCCACCCCCGAGGCGTTGCAACCCCTCGAATTTGTTCCCTTTCACAGTGGGCCGTGGTACTCCCGCCGGCTCATCACTTTCCGTCCCGGGCCCGGAGTGCGCGAGCCGCGCCCCGCGTTCCAGAGGGATACGGACGGTCCTGACCTGAACACATGAGCATGCTCGCACAAGCGGATAACAAGACGCGCAAGAAGCAGGGAGCCTCGGGTGGCGGTGGCGATGGTGTCGCCGCGGCCGCGGGAGGCGGTGGCGGTGGTGCCACGCCCGCCTCGCTCGCCGATGAGGCCCGCCGCCGCTACCTCAACTACGCCCTCTCCGTCATCACCTCGCGCGCCCTGCCCGACGTGCGTGACGGCCTCAAGCCCGTGCAGCGCCGCATCCTGTACGGCATGTGGAACGACCTCAACCTCTCGCACGACGCCAAGTACAAGAAGTGCGCCCAGGTCGTCGGCGCCATCATGGGCCCCTACCACCCGCACGGCGACACCGCCATCTACGATGCCCTCGTGCGCATGGCGCAGGACTTCTCCCTGCGCTACCCCCTCGTGGACGGCCACGGCAACTTCGGCTCGCTCGATGGCGACGCCGCCGCCGCCTACCGTTACACCGAGTGCCGCCTGGAGAAGCTCTCCGAAGAGCTGCTCAACGAGCTGGGCCAGAAGACGGTCGACTTCCGGCCCAACTACGACGGCACGCGCACCGAGCCCATCGTCCTGCCCTCGCGCGTTCCCCACCTGCTGATGAACGGCACCACGGGCATCGCCGTGGGCATGGCAACCAACATCCCGCCCCACCACCTGGCGGAGCTGTGCGACGCGCTCACCGCGCTCGTGGACGACAACACCCTCACCGTCAAGCAGCTGCTCAAGTGGGTCAAGGGGCCGGACTTCCCCACCGGCGGAGAGATCCTCAACTCCCAGAAGGAGCTGCAGGAGATCTACGAGACGGGCCAGGGCAGCGTGCGCCTGCGCGGCGAGTACGAGCTGGAGGAGCTCAAGAAGGGCGGCCAGCAGATCGTCATCACGTCCATCCCCTACACGGTCAACAAGTCCACGCTGGTGGCCAAGTTCGGGGAGATCGTCCGCGAGCGCAAGCTGCCGCTCATCGTGGACGTGCGCGACGAGTCCACCAAGGACGTGCGCATCGTCCTGGAGCTCAAGAAGGACGCCAGCCACGAGCTGGCCATGGCGTACCTCTACAAGAACACGCCGCTTCAGACGAACTTCAACGTCAACCTCACCTGCCTCGTGCCCAACCCGGAGAACCCCGAGGTCGGCACCCCCAAGCGCCTGGGGCTCAAGGAGATCCTCCAGTACTTCCTGGACTTCCGCCTGCAGGTCATCAAGCGGCGCATCCAGTACCAGCTCGACGAGCTGAAGAAGCGCGTCCACATCCTCGAGGGCTTCGAGAAGGTCTACGACGCCCTGGACGAGATGATCCGCATCATCCGCGCCTCCGAGGGCAAGCAGGACGCCGCCAAGAAGCTCATTGCGCGCTTCAAGCTGGATGAGATCCAGGTGGAAGCCATCCTGGAGATGAAGCTCTACAAGCTGGCCCGCCTGGAGATCCTGGTGGTCCAGAACGAGCTCAAGGAGAAGCGCAAGCAGATCAAGGAGCTGGAGGCGCTGCTCAAGAGCAACCCGCGGCTGTGGGCCACGGTGAAGGACGAGCTGGCCGAGGTGAAGGCCGCCTACGGCATGCAGAAGCGCCGCACCAAGGTGAGCCGCGGCGGTGCCGAGGAGATGACCTTCGACGCCGAGGCGCTCATCGCCGACGAGGACGCCCACGTCGTCATCACCCGCGACGGGTGGATCAAGCGCGTGCGCGAGGTGAAGGACCCTGCCTCCACCCGTCTGCGCGAGGGCGATGCCGTGATGACGGTGCTCGCCGGCAGCCTGAGGGCGAACCTCGTGCTCTTCAGCAACTTCGGCACCGCCTACGTCACGCGCTTCAACGACGTGCCGGCCTCCACGGGGTACGGCGATCCGGTGCAGAAGCTCTTCAAGTTCGACGACGGCGAGCGGATCGTGGCCGCGCTGTCGCTCGACAGCCGCCTGTGGCGCCCGGAGAAGCTGCTGGGTGTCACCAAGCTGGGCATGGGCATGCGCTTCCCGCTGGCCCCGCACCTGGAGCTCTCCACCCGCGCCGGGCGCCGCTACGCCAAGACGGGCGAGGGCGATGAGATCGTCGGCGTGCAGCCGGTGGAGGACAAGGATCTGGTGGGCGTGCTCACCGAGCGGACCGCCGCCCTGGTGTGCAAGGTGGCGGAGATCAACGAGCTGGCCGGTCCGGGCAAGGGCGTCACCGTCATCAAGGTGGACGAGGGCGACCGGGTGCTGGACTTCATCGTCGCCCCCCACGGCAACAAGGACGCGGGGATCACCTTCGAGACGCAGAAGGGCCGCAAGCTCACCCTGCACGCGGGCAAGTTCGAAGTGACGGGCCGCGGTGGCAAGGGCCACGAGATGTCGCGCAAGGACGCGGTGAAGGAGGTGGCACGCATGCCCCTCTACATCCCGCTGCCGGAGCAGAAGAAGGACTAGCCGGAGACAGTCATGGCGACGACCAAGAAGACGACCTATACGGGCGCGGACATCCAGGTCCTCGAGGGCCTGGAGCCGGTCCGCAAGCGCCCGGCGATGTACATCGGCGGCACCGACGCCACGGGCTATCACCACCTGCTGTGGGAGATCCTCGACAACTCGGTGGACGAGGTCATCAACGGCTTTGCGTCCACCGTGGAAGTCACGCTCCACAAGGACTGCCGCACGGTGACGATCACCGACGATGGGCGAGGCATCCCCATCGACATCATGCCCAAGTACAAGAAGCCGGCGGTGGAGATCATCCTCACCACGCTTCACGCGGGCGGTAAGTTCGAGCAGGGCAACTACGTCCACTCGGGTGGTCTGCACGGCGTGGGCAGCTCGGTGGTGAACGCCCTCGCGCGCAAGATGGTGGTGGAGATCAAGCGCGACGGGAAGCGCCACGTCCAGACGTACGGGCGCGGCAAGCCCCTCACCCCGCTCAAGGCCGAGGGCCCGGCGCGGGGCACCGGCACCTCCACCACCTTCGAGCCCGACCCGGAGATCTTCGGCGAGAAGCTGAAGTTCGACGCGAAGCTCATCCGCGAGCGGCTCGAGGCGAAGAGCTACCTGCACAAGGGCATGACCGTCATCTGGAAGGATGAGACGGCCACGCCCGCGGTGAAGGAGGAGTTCAAGCACGACGGTGGCATCGCCGAGTACCTCACCAAGGTGGTGGCCGAGCGGGGCAAGCCGGTGGTGCCGTCGGGCAGCACGGCCATCTTCTACCACTCGCGCGACAACGGGGTGCGCCTGGAGGCCGCGCTGGTGTGGACGGAGGCCACGGACGAGCACATCCGCTCGTACGTCAACGGCATCCCCACGCCCCTGGGCGGCACGCACGAGGCGGGTCTGCGCAGCGCGGTGGTGAAGGCGGTGCGCAACTACATCGAGACGCACGACATCGCGCCCAAGGGTGTCACGCTCACCGCGGAGGACATCCGCGAGGGCATGACGTCCATCCTCTCCACGTACGTGGTGGAGCCGCAGTTCCAGGGCCAGACGAAGGGGCGCCTCAACAACCCGGAAACCTCGGCCCAGGTGGACGGCGTCATCCGCCCCGCGCTGGAGAAGTGGCTCAACGACAACAAGTCCATCGCCGAGTCGGTGGTGGCCCGCATCACGCTGGCCGCCCGCGCCCGCGAGGCCAGCCGTGCCGCCTCCCAGGCCATCAGCCGCAAGACGGCCGTCAGCCACCGGCTCAACCTGCCGGGCAAGCTGGCGGACTGCTCCTCGACCGACCCGGCACAGAGCGAGCTGTTCCTCGTGGAAGGTGACTCCGCAGGTGGCTCGGCCAAGCAGGGCCGCGACCGGCGCACCCAGGCCGTCCTCCCGCTGCGCGGCAAGGTGCTCAACGCCGAGCAGGCCTCCACCGACAAGGTGGTGGGCAACAAGGAGCTCACGGACATCGTCAGCGCCCTGGGCTGCGGCATCGGCGGCGACTTCGACATCACCAAGCTGCGCTACGGCCGCATCTTCCTGATGATGGACGCCGACAGCGACGGCAACCACATCGCCACGCTGCTGCTCACCTTCTTCTACCGGCACCTGCGCCCGCTCATCGAGCAGGGGCACATCTACCTCGCCCAGCCGCCCCTCTTCCGGGTGGACATCGGCAAGGAGACGTACTGGGCGCTCGACGAGGTCCACCGCGACCAGATCATCCGCGAGAAGGTCAAGGGCAACGCCAAGCCCAGCGTCATGCGCTTCAAGGGTCTGGGCGAGATGACGCCGGACGAGCTGAAGGAGACCACCCTGGACCCGAAGCTCCGCCAGAGCCTGAGGGTGACCATCGACAACCCGCTCCTCACCGATCAGGTCATCAACGATCTGATGGGCCGGGATGTCAGCGCGCGCTTCAAGTTCATCATGGAGAGCGCCAACGAGGTCGAAGACCTGGACGTGTAGGAGCCGAGGGGCCCCGGCCGGGGCATGGTGCACGGGCCCCTGGCTCGGCTAGCATCATGCCCCGTGCGACTGAAGACCCCCCTCGCCCTTTCGCTCGCGTTGCTGCTGGGCACGGCCTCCGGTGTCACCGAGGCCGCCCCCCGCCGTGGCTCGTCCGCTTCGGCCCGCAAGTCGAAGAAGAAGAAGACCCCGGACGCCGAGCAGAGCGCCCCCCCACCGGAGTCCACCGAGACTCCAGCCGGCGAGGTGCCCCCACAGGCCGCGGATGCGCCCGTGGCGCCCCGGACCCTCGCGCCGGCCCCCACCGCTCCCGTGGAACCCGCTCCGGCGGCCACGCCCGCGCCTCCCACCTGGGCGGGCAGCGTCGCGGTGCTGGCCATCCCTTCCAATCCGGGCGCCTCCACGGCCGCCGCCCGCGTCGAGACCGACCTGCGAGGTGCGCTCGGCGCCCAGGCGGAGGTGCGGCTGGTGGACCTCGCGGCCCTCTTCCCGCCCCCGCCCCCCCCGTCCCTGCAGCAGGGCGATGCCCTCTTCGATGAGGGCAAGGGCCTCTACGACAACCTGGACCCGGAGGCCGCGTCGAAGAAGTTCGCCGAGGCCGTGGCCTTCTACGAGCGCTACCCGGCGGAGGTGAAGCCGGAGCGGCTGGCCCGCGTCTACATCTTCCTGGGCGCCTCGCGGCTGCTCAACGGAGACGCCGCCGGAGGCCAAGAGGCCTTCACCCGGGCGCAGCTCACCGCCCCCACCCTCCAGCCCGAGTCCGAGCTCTTCGGCCAGGACGTGCACGAGGCCTTCAACGCCGCGAAGGTGGCCCTGTCCCGCCAGCCGCGCGGCACGCTCGCCATCGACTCCGTCCCCTCCGGCGCGCAGGTGGTGGTGAAGGGCGAGAGCCTCGGCACCACGCCGCTCAAGGACGTGGAGCTCGCGCCCGGCCCCCACCCGGTGGTGCTCACCCTCCCCGGCTACGCCCCCTTCGGCGTCTTCCAGCAGGTGGCGCCCGCCCAGCGCGGCGAGCTGCGCCCCACGCTCGAGCCCACGCCCGGCCTGGCCGCGGTGCGCAGCCTGGCCACCACCGTGTCCACCTCCCGCTCCCTCCAGTCCGACACGCTCCCGCCCGAGGTGGCGCAGCTCGGCGAGAAGCTCGGCGCGCGCTACGTGGTGCTCGCCCGGGTGGAGCAGGACCGCCGCGGCCGCACCGAGGCCGTGCTGTATGCCTGGGACGTGCAACTCAAGAACCGCCTGCGCGGGGTGGAGCTCAACCCCGAGGAGCCCCGCGAGCGGGAGAAGGCCGTGCGCGAGCTGCACGCCTTCCTCACCGGCAAGCACGTGCCCGGCCCCTCGCTGCCCATCGCGCTGCCGGCGCTGGTGAAGAAGCCCTGGTTCTGGGCGGCGGTGGGTGGGGTGGCCGTGGCCACCACCGCGGGCATCCTGATGGCGTCCCAGCCCCAGAAACC
The DNA here is from genome assembly GCF_042230915.1 of Archangium gephyra. Classification (GTDB taxonomy): domain Bacteria; phylum Myxococcota; class Myxococcia; order Myxococcales; family Myxococcaceae; genus Archangium; species Archangium gephyra_B. The sequence continues at coordinate 8,578,432 of NZ_CP102578.1, forward strand.
CCTGGGCGTCCGGTTGGGCAGCTTCGGCTCTGGTTGGTAGCGATCATCGCGGCCCCTCCGGGTCCCGTGCTTCCGAGGTCCATATGAAAGCCCTTGCGCTTCTCCTGCTCCCCTCTCTCGCGCTGGCGGCCCCGCCGCCCTCCCGGCCCCAGCGCATCGCCTCGCTCCTCGTCCCCATGGATCCCACGGCCGAGGCCAGCGGACCCAAGATGGAGAGCTACATGAACGAGGCCCTGGCCGAGTTCCAGAACTTCACCCTGCGCAAGTCCGAGGATCTCTTCGGCCTGCCGCAGGATGATGAGGCCCTGGTGGCGCTCAAGCGGGGCAAGCAGGGGTACGAGGAGAGCCTCGCCGCCTTCGACAAGAAGGAGTACGAGGACGCGGAGCTGAAGATCCGCGCCACGCTGAAGGAGCTGCAGAAGGCCGCCTCGGCGATGACGGCCTCGTGCAATCCGCTGTGCGACGCCACCGCCCTCTATGCCGCGGTGATGCACCAGCGCGGGGACGTGGAGGAGGCGAAGCTGGCGCTGTTGGATTTGATGGCGCTCAACCCCACCCACGAGCTGGACACCAAGCGCTACAGCCGCGACTTCATCGCGTTCCGGGTGCAGGTGGCCACGGGCGTCCACGCGGCGCTGCGCGGCGGGGCCACGGTGAAGTCCCGTCCGGCCGGGGCGCGCGTCTTCATCGACAACGAGTTCAAGGGCTACACCCCGCTCACGCTGTCCACGCTGCCCGTGGGCAAGCACCTGCTGCGCCTGGAGCGCCCCGGCTTCCGCGTGTACGGGCAGCTGCTCGAGGTGAGCCCGGACGACGTGGAGGCGAGCACCGCGCTGCAGCCCACCGAGGACTACAAGGCCTATGACGCCCGGCTGGACGGCGTGGCCTCCGAGGTGATGCGCGCCAACGTGACCTCCAGCACCGCGGTGGCCGGGCTGGGCAAGGCGCTCGGGCTGGAGCGCGGCTTCGTGGGCACGGTGCGCGACATTCCGGACAGCGGCACCACCGAGCTGGTGCTGGGCCTGTTCGACATGAGCAATGGCAAGCGGCTCGGCGTGCGGCGCGTGGTGCTGCAGGGTGACGAGTTCGGCCAGCTCAAGTCGGAGATGGGCCGGCTGGTCAATCACCTGCTGAACAATGCCGACGGCGGCGCGGAGAAGCGGGTGAAGGCGTCGGATCCGCTGGAGAACAGCCACGGCATGGACGAGTGGAACGGCGAGGACCGGGGCGGCAAGCGGCGCGACCAGGAGAAGAAGGCCAAGAAGGGCGATCCGCTGGAGGGAGTGAACGGTACCGAAGATTGGTGAGCCAAGGCGCTTGTGCGCCGGAAGGCGGCGCCTAGAGTCCGGAGGGCCATGCGTGCCCTCTCGCTGCTGCTGCTGCTGCTCCCTGGCCTCGCGCTCGCACAGACGGGGCTCATCGTCCAACCCGCCACGCCGCCCCGCGGGGTGACGCTGCCGCCCACGTCCGCCGCGCTGGTGGACGAGGCCACCGCGCTCTCCGTCAACCCCGCCGGCCTGCGCTTCGTCGGACCCGGGCAGCTCTTCTACCTGCACGAGCGCAACCTGGCGCGCGACCAACTGGGTGACGGCCTCTACCTGGGCACGTCGCTGCTGGGCGGGCTGGGCGCCGGCTTCAGCCTGGAGTGGATGCGCGGGCGCGGGCTGCCGGACTACCGCAAGACGTCCTTCGGCCTGGCGCTCGGCTCACGCAAGCTGTCGCTGGGCGTGGGCTACCACAACCTCTCCTCGCGCGACGCCTCACTGGACAGGCTGTCCGGCTTCGACCTGGGCCTCACCGTGCGCCCCACGCGCTTCCTCTCCGTGGCGGCGGTGGTGAAGGACGTGAACGCCCCCGTGGAGGGGCCCTTCACCCTGCCCCGCCGCTACAACCTCGCCGTGGGCGTGCGTCCCTTCGGCGAGCGCGTGACGCTGGGCGCGGACTACCTCGCCTCGGAGGGCGCCTGGGACGAGGGGCGCCTCACCTATACGTTGCAGGCCGCCGTCGTGCCCGGGCTCGGCCTGGGCGCGGGCTTCTCGCACGGCCTCGGGAGCGACCGCTCGCTGGCGCTCCAGTTCGCCGCCACCCTGGACAGCTCGCGCTTCGGCGTCACCTACGCGGGCGGAGGCGCCGAGGGCGGCGGGTTGGACCATGTGGTGGCGGTGCGCCTCTCCAGCCAGAAGTACCCGGCCCTGCGGCTCGGGGGTGGGGGCGCGGTGGCGATGCTGGACCTGGATGACGAGCTGAGGGAGCGCGGCGGGACGCTGGCGCTGCTCGGCTTCAGCGAGCCGGACCCGTACCTGCGGCTGACGCGGTGGCTGGACGAGGCCACGAAGGATCCGCGCCTCGAGGGCGTGGTGCTGAAGGTGTCGGGCCTGCCGGGCGTGGACTGGGGCAAGGCGGACGAGCTGCACCAGGCGGTGCTGCGGATGCGCGCGGCCGGCAAGAAGGTGCTGGCCATCCTCTACAGCGTGGATGACCGGGAGTACTTCGTGGCCTCGGCCGCGGACGAGGTGTACGCGCTGCCCTCCTCCGTGCTGCTCATCAACGGCCTGGCCGCCCACGTCCTCTCCGTGGGCGGGACGATGGAGAAGCTGGGCGTGAGCTGGGACGTGGCGCGCGTGGGCGAGTACAAGACGGCCCCCGAGCAGCTCACCCGCCGCGACATGAGCCCCGCCGAGCGGGAGACGCTCGAGGCCTACCTGGACCGCCAGACGGCCCATGACGTGGCGGCGGTGACGAAGGCGCGCCGCATCACCCCCGAGCGCCTCCAAGAGGCCTGGAGCACCGGCATCCTCACCGCGGCCCGGGCCCGGGAGCTGGGGCTGGTGGACGGGTTGCTGCTGCCCGAGGAGCTGGAGGACAAGCTGAAGAAGCTGGTGCCCGGGGCCACCTACGAGCCCACCTACTCGCCGCGCGACGAGCGGGAGCCCCGTTGGACGGGACGCCGCCGCATCGCCGTGGTGCCGGTGCTGGGCACCATCTCGGGAGGCAAGAGCCGCAAGTCCCCGCTGGGGGGCGAGGCCATCGCCGGCGCGGAGACGGTGGCGCTCGCCCTGGAGCGGGCCCAGAGGGATCCGACCGTGGCCGCCATCGTGGTGCGGGTGGACTCGGGCGGCGGGGACGTCCTGGCCTCGGAGCTGATGTACCGCGCCGTGCTGGAGGCGAAGAAGCACAAGCCCGTCATCGCCTCCATGGGGGACGTGGCGGCCTCGGGCGGCTACTACACCGCCATGGGCGCGGATGAGATCTGGGCCTCGCCCACCACCCTGACGGGGAGCATCGGCGTCTTCTTCCTCAAGCCCGCGCTGCGCGGCCTGCTGGGCGACAAGCTGGGAGTGAACCAGGAGACCATCACCCGGGCCCCCATGGCCGACGTGCTCGACGCGTGGAGGCCGTGGACGGAGGCGGAGCAGAAGGCGGTGCAGGCCTGGGTGGACGCGGCCTACGACGACTTCATCACCCAGGTGTCCGTGGCCCGGAAGCTGGACAAGGCCAAGGTGGATGCCGTGGCGCGCGGGCGGGTGTGGGCGGGCTCGGCGGCCCGGGAGCATGGGCTGGTGGACGCCATGGGGGGCCTGACGGACGCGGTGGAGGCGGCGCGCAAGCGGGCGAAGGTGCCCGCCGGGGAGGAATTGGACCTGGTGGTGATGGGCGATGCGCGGGGCCCCTTCTCCTCCCTGGGCGGCGAGCCCGGGGTGGACGCGAGCCTGCCTCCGGAGCTGAACCTGGGGGCCGTCCTGGAGCTCAACGTGGAGCCCGCCCTGCCGCCGGGGGTCCAGGCGCTCGTGCGCGAGGTGGGCCTGGATGCACCCTGGATGCTGGAACCGGGCCTGAAGGCCGTGCAGCCCTACTCCCTGAAGGTGCGCTGACGTGTCCAGGAGAACACGGAGGGGGCACGGAGAACGAAATTCTCCGGGCACCCGGCGGGTCCTCTGTTAATGTTGGAGGGCGCTTTCCGGTGGGCCCAAAGGCCGCCGGGACGCTCCAGGGGCCGGCGGTTCGGTCGGCGGGTGGCTCGTGCCAGACGCGAGCAGTCCCCAAGACCCCGCGCCGGGCTTCTGTCCCACAGACCGCTGTACCTCGTGCGCCTCCGGCCGGGGACTTCTTCCCAGGGGACGCGCCGAACTCCCGTAGACCATGAGCGAAACCGACAACCGCGATCCCCGAGACCTCCCGACCCCCATGGCCGCCCGTGCCGAGTCCGCCCAGGACATGGACGATGGTGATGACGAGGGCGACGACGGCCCCGACGACGGCGAGGGCTCGGCTCCCGGAGGGGGACAGCCTGCGGGTGGCCCGCCCGGCGCCGGTGGAGGCCGCCGCCGCCGCCGCCGCCGCCGCCGCAGGGGCGCCCAGGTGCAGTTCACCCCGGACGGCCAGGCCTACCGCATGGTGGCCGGTCCGGACGGCCAGCAGCAGCAGGTGTTCCTCACGCCCCAGGAGCTGCAGCAGTACCAGCAGCGCCTGGCCCAGCAGCAGCAGGCCCAGCAGCAGCCGGCGCCTCAGCAGCCCAACCAGCCCGTCCACCACCCGGGTGGGCACCAGGGCGGGCAGCCGCGGCAGCATCAGCCGGCCCCCCAGCCCTCGCTGGCGCCCGTGGAGGGCGTGCTCGACACCGAGGTGAAGGGTCCCAACGCCTACCTGCGGCAGCTCAAGCGCAACCTGCTGCCCGCCTCGGATGACCCCGAGATTCCGAAGAACCTGGTGCAGAAGCTCCGGCTGCGTCCGGGCCAGTACCTCAACGCGCTCGCGCAGACGAAGGGCAACAAGGGCCTCATCCAGCGCGTGGAGCAGGTGGACGGCCGGCCGCTGGACCAGGTGGGCCGCCTTCCCCACTTCGCGGATCTCACCTCCGTGGATCCGGTGGAGCGCATCAAGCTGGAGAACGGCCACCGCGAGATGGTGACGCGGGTGATGGATCTGATCGCCCCCATCGGCAAGGGCCAGCGCGCCCTCATCGTGGCGCCGCCGAAGACGGGCAAGACGATCATGCTGCAGCGCATTGCCCAGGCGGTGGTGGCCAACCACCCGGAAATCCACCTCATCGTGCTGCTCATCGACGAGCGCCCCGAGGAAGTGACGGACATGCGCCGCAGCATCAAGGCCGAGGTGCTGGCCTCGAGCTCGGACCGGCCGACGGGCGATCACCTGAAGATCGCCGAGCTGGCGCTGGAGCGGGCGCGGCGGCTGGTGGAGGGCGGCAAGGACGTGATGATCCTCCTGGACTCCATCACGCGGCTGGCGCGCGCCTACAACAAGGAAGTGGACAACTCGGGCCGGACGCTCTCGGGCGGCGTGGACAGCCGCGCGCTGGAGCGGCCCAAGCGCATCTTCGGCGCGGCGCGAGCCACCGAGGAGGCCGGCAGCCTGACCATCGTGGGCACGGCGCTCATCGACACGGGCAGCCGCATGGACGAGGTCATCTTCGAGGAGTTCAAGGGCACCGGTAACTCCGAGGTGACGCTGGACCGCTTCCTGGCCGAGAAGCGCATCTTCCCGGCCATCAACATCGGCCAGTCCGGCACGCGCAAGGAAGAGAAGCTCTTCACCCACAAGGAGTACGAGAAGGTGAAGAAGATGCGCCAGATGCTCTTCGCGGTGAAGCCGGTGGAGGCCATGGAGGCGCTCGTCAAGCGGCTCAGCCGCTACACCTACAACGACGAGTTCCTCGAAGAGTTGTGAGACGAGCTGTGCGCCGCTGAGCCGTCTCGCAGCACCAGGGGCCCGCGCTCCGCCAGCGATTGGCGGGGGCGGGCCCTTCGTCTGTCTCGAGCCAGGCCCTTTCCAGCCCTTTCAAACCCTTTCAAGCCCTTTCAAGGACTTGGCCGAAGACATCCCCTCTCCCCCCGGGAGAGGGAAAGGGTGAGGGTAGCCGAGCCCGTTCTTCAACCCGTGGCCCCAGGTGTGGACAGAGGGTTCAACCCGGGTTCACCCGATACCCTCACCCCGTCCCTCTCCCGAAGGGAGAGGGGAAATGGCCGCGTGCATGTCCCCCGCGGCGCGCCTTCGCGGACGTCCCTGAGGCGGATTAGGCTCGCCGTCACCATGCCCATGCAGCGTGTTGGAGACCTCGAGGTGCACTACCGGGAGCGCGGTCAGGGCTCGCCCGTGGTGCTCATTTCCGGCAACTGGACCACGAGCCTGTGGTGGCAGCCCATGATGGAGCTGCTCCCGCCCGGGCTGCGCGCCATTGCCTATGACCTGCGCGGACGCGGCCTCACCCGCGGCCCGGCGCTCCCGCAGGCCATTCCCTCGCTGGCGGAGGACCTGCACGGGCTGCTCGATGCCTTGGGGCTGATGCGGGTGCACGTGATCGGCCACTCCCTGGGCAGCGCGGTGGCCATGCAGCTCGCGCTCGAGCACCCGGAGCGCGTGCACACCCTCACCGTGCTGGCCCCCGCGTGGGTGGATGGCATGCCCGCGGCGTACAACCTGCCCGCGCACCAGCTCTCCCTCCACGACAACCGGGACTACTTCGCGGCGGCCATGCGGGGCATGGCCCCGGGCGCCCCGGACGATTCCCTGTGGCAGCAGCTCCTCGACGAGGGCCACCAGCAGCACCGCGACGCCTCGCTCGCCACGCTGCAGGCCCTGGTGGACTGGGCCCCCGGCGAGCGCCTGAAGGCCCTGCACGCCCTCCCCTCCCTCGTGGTGAGCGGCGAGACGGATCCGCTCTCCACCGTGGACATGGGCAAGCGCTGCGCCAGCCTCATGGGAGCCCGCCACCACGTGATGAAGGGCGTGGGGCACTCGCCCAACCTGGAGACGCCGCGCAACTTCCTCGGAGCGTGGCGGGAGTTCGCCGCCGAGCAGTGAGCGGCGGACCTACGCCACGCGGTTCACCATCTCCGTCACCAGCGTCTGCGTCCCGGTGAGGCCCGAGGGGTCTCTCCGGGGCCGGGCCGTCTCCATGGTGGTGCCATTCGCCGCCCACCAGCGCTCGGCGTCCTCCTCGGTCCACCGTCCGGCGTCCGCGCACGCCTCCAATGCCAGACGCAGCTCCCGGGCTCCGGCGTACCGGTCATCGGGATGCTTGGACAGACAGCGCATGAGGACGTCGCACAGGTCCTTGGGCAGCTCACGGCCCAGCCGCGCGCTCGGCGGGGTGGGCGCCGAGTGCAGGTGGTGCGAGCAGATCTCCACCGAGGTGCGGCCCTCGAAGACATGGCAGCCGGTGAGCAGCGCGTAGCCCACCGCCCCCAGCGAGTACAAATCCGCCCGGGCATCCACCCGCCCCGGGGTGACGATGGCCTCGGGAGCCAGGTAGAGCGGCGTGCCGACGACCATGTGGACCCGGGAGCCGGACAGGTCATCGGTGCCCACCTCCTTCACCAGGCCGAAGTCGAGCACCTTCACCAGGTCCGGCTGGCCGCGCCGCCGGCACAGGAAGAGGTTGGCGGGCTTGATGTCGCGGTGGAGCAGCCCCAGCCCATGCGCCTCCTCCAGCGCACCGCACACCTGACGCAGCATGTGGATGACCCGCGCGGGAGACTGGGGCCCGTCCACCATGAGCAGCCCGTCCAGGTCCACGCCCTCCAGGTACTCCATCACGTAATAGAAGAGCCCGTCCGCGGTGCGGCCGTAGTCGTAGATGGCGATGGTGTTGGGGTGGGTGAGCTGGCTGGTGAGCTGCACCTCGCGCTCGAAGCGCTCCAGGCCATGGCCGTCCGCGTCGTTGCGCAGCAACTTGATGGCGGTGTGGCGGCGCAGCAGGGCGTGACTGGCCAGATACACCTCGCCCATGGCCCCGGCGCCCAGGCGCATGATGAGCGTGTACTGGCCCAGCTTGCGCGCCGCCTGCACCTGTTTGCGCAGGCCGTAGATGACATGGGAGACGAGCGTGGCCATGGTGACGGCCACGCCGCTCCAGAGCACGGCATCGAGCGTGGGCACGTCCGAGCCGGAGTGCGAGCGCACCTGGGCCATCACGGCGACGACGGCCCCATCCGGCAGGGCGCCGAGCAGGGAGATCCAGAACGCCCTGCGCACGGTGCTGGGGACGATGACCGCGTGGGAGATGAGGGCGCCGTTGGTGCCGAGCAGCAGCGACAGGGGATCCGCGTCGAAGTAGGCATCCAGCTTGAGGATGAAGAGCACGCCCAGGAGGCCCGCGCTGTCCAGCCAGGACAGGGCGCGCAGGGAGAGCGGCCCGCTCCGGCACACCTGCCAGAGCACGAGCGAGATGAGGGAGCCGATCAGATGGAAGGCGTAGCTGGGGTCCACCAGGGCGTGGGCCCAGGGCACGCCGACGAAGAGGATGGCCGCCCCGGTGGTGACGACGTAGAAGGCGGCCGTCAGGAAGAACAGGGCCCGGTAGAGGAGCTCCAGCCGCTCCTGGAGGAAGGCGCGGGCCTCATCCGATACGAGCGACGTCGCATCGAGGGAGAGAGGCGACGAGAGGTGGGTCCTGACGGGGGAGAGCTCCATCGACCCCCTGTTCTACACCACCCGGACGGTAGGTGTGGATACCCCGTGTTCCCCGATAGGCTCCGAACGGGGTGCGATGGCCAGGCCTGGCCCGGCGAGCGCGCAGGAGGAACCGGCATCCACCACATGCTTGGGGTTCGTCGCGCCCGGCTTCGCCGTCACCGGCCTGGCCACCGCTCCTCTGAGAGGAGAGACGCGGAGGCCCTCGAACCCTGACATCGGACCGTGACGCGGCATGTTAGGGTGCGCCCCCCTATGACCAACCCCCGTCCCTTGCATTCCGCAGACAAGCGTACCCCCGCCGTGGCCGAGGCCATGACGGGCTTCCACCGCGACGTCGTCGAGCAGGTCCGCGCCGCCGTGGAGAAAGACTCCGTGGTGGTGGTGGGCATGGCGCAGAACCCCTTCGTCAAGAAGGTGCGCCAGGCGCTCGAGCAGGCCAACGTCCCGTTCACCTACCTCGAGTACGGCAGCTACTTCGGCATGTGGAAGCAGCGGCTCGCCATCAAGATGTGGAGTGGCTGGCCCACCTTCCCCCAGGTCTTCGTGCGCGGCACGCTCATCGGCGGCTTCGACGACACGCGCAAGGCGCTGGAGGATGGCTCCCTGAAGAAGCTGCTCGGAAGCTGAGCACGGCGCACGCTTGCGGCGTTTCCGGGAGCAGGGGTCGAACCTGCATCTGCGGGGTCAAAGCCCGCCGTCCTGCCGTTAAACGATCCCGGAGGGAGTGCTCGCCCTCCAGGGACGCCAGGAGCGGTGGAGCCTGACAGCCCCGCTCCCCTGCCCCACGGCCCTGCCCCCGAGGGCATGTAGGCCCGGCGGCTCTTCGGGCCCCGTGCAGGGGAACCGCGCAGTCCTTGCGCACACCTCCCGCCGCGAACGCAGGGCCTGCGCATGCGCCGCGCAGGGCCCTCTCGGAGCGGGAATGGCGCTCGGCTTGCACTGAGGATTCCCACACAAGGCCTCAGCAGCGTGGGCACGGTGTCTGGCGCGGCTCGGGCCTCCGATAGGAGCACGACCATGCGAACCTTCCCCATCAACGACCGCCCGATGCCCTTCCTGAGCGAGCTGGAGGAGCAGGTGCTGATGCCCGCGCCAGCCCTGTGCACGGTGGGCGAGATCATGGCGCGGGAGGTGATCGCGGTCCCCCCGGACGCCAGCCTGCAGACGGCGGCCGAGTTGATGCTGGAACACGCCATCAGCGGAATGCCCGTGGTGGACGAGCAGGGGCAGTTGCTGGGGATGGTGTCCAAGACAGACCTGGTGCGCCACGGGCTCGCCGAGTCGGTCGAGGCCGACCTGACGCTTCCCTCCGGCCAGCACGTCCTGGATGGAACCACCGTCGAGGACGTGATGACGCGGCAGGTGCTCAGTCTCCCGGAGGGGGCCTCCCTCATGGAGGCCGCGAAGCTCATGGTCAACGCGGGCATCCACCGGGTGCCGGTGGTGACCGCCCGGGGAGCGCTGGCGGGGCTGGTGTCCACCTCCGACATCGTGCGCTGGGTGGCGGGGCTGCCGTAGCGACGGCGAGCCCCTCCGGACCGGCGCTACTGCACGTCCTGCAGGCTCCGGCCCTGGATCCAACCGTCGTGGTACACCACGCCCACCGGGACGATGGTGCTGTTCCGGTAGAGGCCCACCTTCAGGTAGTTGGTCTGCCCCGAGTACAGGGTGGCCGCGGAGCGCTTGGGCAGGGAGAGCTGGCCATTGTGGTACAGCTCGACGAAGCCCACGCCCGGGTTGGACGACCACTTCACGTGGAAGATGAAGTCCTGCCACTGCCCGCGCACCAGCGGCGTGCTCCACACCACGGTGGTGCCGTTGACGCGCAGGTAGATGGTCTCTCCATTGACGTAGAACTCCACCGGCGGCGAGCCGTTGTTGCCGCTGTGGTGCCACTGGGTGAAGAGCTGCCACGTCTTCGCGCTGGGGTAGTCCGAGGCGAACATCGTGCTCCAGCGGTAGTAGTACTCGTCGCCTTCCTTCTCGTTCGTCATCTTCACCAGCTCGTTGCGGTTGCCGCTGGCGCTGATGGGGTTGTCACCCTGGCGCACCGTGACCTTGATGGCATAGCTGCCCTGCCGCACCGGCGAGGGCAGCACCTGCAGCCGGTCCGAGCTGACCATCTGCGTGCTGCTCCACTGCGAGCGGTCACCCGTCTCGAAGTCGCCGCGCCACACCACGCCCGTGCCGGAACCGGAACCGGAACCGGTGCCGGTGCCCGTGCCGCCGGACGTGCCCGCCGCGCACACGCGGGTCTCGGCGATGCTGGCCCAGTCGTTCAGCGTGTTGCCGTTGACGTAGACGCGCACGCGGCGCGTGGTGCGCTGGGCGAAGGAGTACGTCTCCGCCGCCGTCGTCGTGCCACTGCTCTTGCCGGAGTAGACCGACGTGTAGTTGATGCCATCCGAGGAGACGGACACGGTGAAGTTGCTGGCGCGCTTGTTGCCCTCGTGCCACGCGATGGCCAGGCCCGAGATGGCCTTGTCGGAGCCCAGGTCGTAGTCGATCCACGAGCCCTTGCCGAGGTTGCTCCAGCGGGTGTCGAGCCGGTCGTCACGCGTGTTGTTCGGCACGTTGCCGTCATGGCCCGAGGCAATCACCGACGTGGGCAGGAGGGCCACGCAGTTCTGCGTGGTCAGCGCGTCCGATGCGACTCCCAGTGTCTCGGATGGCTCGCCGGAGACGAGGTCATCGGCGTTTCCGCAGCCGATACCAGCGAGGGCGATCAGGGCTTCAACCAGCAGGAGGGTCTTCTTCACGTAGTGGCTCTCCATTGAGCTCGAGACAGACGAGGAGTGGAACCGGACCGCACGAAGTGGCCGGTGGACGGCGGACTGAGGTATTTGCGAGACGCGGCTCTCCCGTTGCGCCAATCAGGGGCCTGCCCTGATCAACGAGAGGAATTGCACGCGGGTGTAAGGCTTTGACTCCTTGCCAAAGGCACGCGCAACATCCCCCAACTTTGTTTTCAAATCAACACACCGCGGCAAAGCCCGCGTGGAGAGCAGGCGGACAGCCGCGAAGCGGAAAGCAGTTGGGAATAGGAAATCCGTTGCTAATCACAGACGGCTTTGCCAAGGGCGGCGTCCACGTGACAGCCCGCACTGCCCAGCGTCACGCAGTCCACGGCCTGCACCCAGCCGAGGTGCTCGTCGCAGTAGACGCGCCGGGTGCCCTCGCAGCGGTCCACGAAGGAGGCATCGCACGCGGTGGCCGGCTCGAACACGCACTGCACGGAGTCCTCGTCCACCTGCACGCAGGCCGCGTTGGGCGCCTTGCACTCGCGGAGGGAGCGGTGCTCCTCGAGGTCCGAGCCGACATTGCACCACTCGTACTGGCTGCCGCCCACGCAGCGGTAGCTGAAATCGCACTGCTCCGAGACGAGACAGCCCGGGCCCACGAGGGACACCAGGACACCGAGGCACAGCAACCGGGACAGGGACAGGGCTGAGGGCATGGAGCGCTCCAGGAGGAGGGTCAGAGGCACTGCAACAAGCCCGCGGGCGTGCGGCGTCCGCAGCGGCCGGTACCGGCCTGGTTGCTACAGTCCTGGGCGGAGACATAACCCCCCTGGCAGTAGACCCAGACAGTGCCCTCGCACGAGTCGGTGAAGGACTCGTCACAGGGCGTGAGGGGCTCACGTGCGCAGGAGATGCTGCCGCCCTCCGAGTCGCGCTTGCCCGTGCGGCTCTCCACGCACAGCGGAGCGGGCTCCAGGCACGGATACACCACGGGTGAGCCGCGGCCCACGAGCTGATCGATTCCCACGTGGCAGTCCATGACGACGTTGCCCTCGCAGTGGGGCTCGAAGTCACAGTCCACGCGGCAGCCGCCGAGGGCGGGCACACAGAGGGCGAGGGCCAGGCGCAGAGCCCGGCGGACACGGCTGCAGGTGGGACGCATGAGGGACTCCCGTCGAGGCGGCCAGCCTATCCCGGTTCCAGCCATTTACCGAGACGCGCGGCCACCTCCAGACACGGAGCCCCGGCGAGAGCGGGGCTGCTCGACGGCTCACGCCACGGCGCGCAGCGGGGCCAGCAGATCCTCGGCGATGTGCAGGCACTCGCCCAGGAAGCGGATGTACGTCGTCATCGCCCGGGCGCCCGTCTCCGCGTAGATGCGGCCCTTCTCCGGCGAGCGGGTGATGGCCTCCTGCAGCATCTTCTCGTTGAGCAGCGTATGGCCCACGTCCACGGCCACGTGCTCGTTCATGAAGGTCATCTTGTCGGCGACCTCCTTGCCCAGCACCGTCTCCACCTGCTGCATCAGGCGCGGCCCGAAGTACACCGCCAGGAAGCCGATCTCCCGCTCGATGGCGATCTGCCCCACCGGGTTCGGCCCCTCGATGGTCTCATCGTGCAGCTGGCGGTACTCCTTCATGGACTCGGTGGGCGTCTGCGAGAGCAGCTGGTCGATGTCGAGCGGGGGCGAGCGCCGCGCGTTCCAATGCGCCACCAGCGCCCGGGCGTCCTCGATGGTCATCAGGTGATGGCCCGTCTCGCTCTTCGCGTGGGTGATGAGCTGGTTGCCGAGCTTCTCCATGCCCTGCTCGATGCAGCGCTGGCCCGTGCGGCGGATCCACCCGTCCACCGGCTCGGTCATGTACGCCGCGCGCGACATCCACTCGATGATGAAGCGCTCCAGCACCGCGGGCTTGATGTGGGGGTCCAGGATCCGGCGCAGGGAGGAGTCGGAGTCCAGACGGCTACGGGCGAGCAGGGTGTGGGGCTCGTACAGCTTCTTCAGCAGTTCCATGGAGAGGCTCCTCGAAAGAATGAACAAAAAGGATGAACGGAAGGGATGAACGGGAATCAGTGATTGGAGTTGGGCCGCGCGCGTCCGACGGACTGCTCGCTCACGTGCTCCAGGAACTCGGGCACCTGCGAGGCGGGGATGATCCACAGGATGGGCTGCGTGGCGGGATCGTCATGCAGCCGGGCCGTCTGGGCGTAGGCGCCATCGTCCTCGCACAGGAAGACGAAGGAGCCGCGCCCCCGGGCCGCGAACCAGCGGCGCGCCTCGTCCAGCAGCGCCACGTAGGCGCTCCGCTTGCCCTCGGGCGTCAGCGGGAACAGGCGCGCGGAGTCGAGCAGCCGGAAGAGGTTCGTCCCCGGCTGCCCCAGCTCCAGCACCAGCGCGGCCAGGGGAACGCCCTGACGGCGCGCCACGAGAATCCGCCGCTCCCGCTCCAGCCCCGCCCCCTGCCAGGCGCGCGACACGCCCCACAGCTCCAGGCGCTCGCGGGTGAAGTCCAGCGCCTCCACGTAGCAGGCCGGACGGGTGCGGGCGATCTCCGACGCCAGCAGGTACTTCTCCCCGATGGACGCCGGCCCGATGTCCAGGTCCCCCGCGGAATGCCCGCTCAGCTCATGGCACTCCACGTCCATCATCCGCAGCGGCATCACCAGGTTCTGCCCGGTGCCCTGCGTCCGCTGCGCGAAGCGCACGTGCGTCCGGTAGATCCACGGCACCGTGGACTCGCCATAGCAGAACGCCCACTTGAACTCCGGATCCGACTGGGCGTGCTCCAGCGTGCGCAGGTAGACGTCGCGGAGGATCTGCCCCGGCGCCACGGCCTCGTTGGGCTTGCCGGGCCGGCGCCCCAACTGGTGCACCAGCCAGGAGTGACGGTAGGCCTTGAGCGTGGAGAAGGACGCCTCCACCCCCCGCTCCGACGGCCACACCGTCTGGCAGATGAGGTGGGGGAGTTGCGCCGCGCGCTGGCCGAGGTCGACGAAGCTCCGGCGCAGCTCGGCGAAGTGCTCGGCCGACTTGCTCGCCAGGTTGAAGTAGCCCGAGGCGTCGTACACGTCCCACAGCGGCCCGAGGTAATCCTCGCTGGTGCGGGTCGCGGGGCTGAGCGTCTGGGAGACGAAGTGCGTCCACACCGCCGCGTCCTTCTCCGTGCGCGGACGGATCTCCAGACCGGCCACCCGCCGCCCATCGCTCCGGGCGGGAGACACGTGACGCACCTCGCCATTCAGGGAGAGGCTCTCGCCACCGGCCAGCTCCACCTCCAGCATCAGGAAGAGGCCGGGGAACACCAGGTCATCGGCGCCGACGCACAGGCCCAGGCCGGAGAAGGAGAGGTCGGCCACCGCGCGCTCGCGCCGGCCCAGCTCCTTCCACAGCGGGTGCTCGAAGCGGGCCCGCAGCCCCTCGGGCGCCGCCACGCGGCGGTGCGCGCGGTGACGCACCCGGAACAGCCGCTCGGGCAGCCGCGCCACCAGCGTGCCGCCCGCGTCCACCGAGCCCTCCAGGCGCATCCGGTAGGCCGAGTTGTAGCCCACCACCTCGATGTCATAGGACGGCTGGCCCCACTCTGCGCCCGGCTCGGTGCAACGCCAGTAGAGCAGGCCCCGCTCCGCGTCCAGCCGCTCCAGCGTCACCCGCACCGTCCGCCCCGCCCGGCGCAGCACGCCCCGGTTGTTCATCGCGGAGATGGCCGTGAGGACGGATTCAATGCGCTCGAGCCCGGAGATCTCCTCCTGCACCGGCAGGGGCGAGGCCTCCGGCTGGGCGCTGCCGCGCACGACGGCGTCCTCCAGCACGTTGAGGATCTGCCGGCCCTGCTCCGAGGAGATGCCCACGAACTGGATGCCCAGCGCGGAGCCGCGCGCCCCGGCCTCGCTCCAGCGGGGCTCGCCCACCAGGGGCCCGATGGCCGTGCCGCCCGCGTCCAGACACACGCTCAGCGTCCGCTCCCGCGACAGCGCGCCCAACGCGCTCCCGGGCTCCGCCCACACCGCCGTGGGGCTCAGCTGCGTGGCCCGGCCCAGCACCATGCCCTGCTCCGGCAGCACCACCTGGATTCCGCCCGGACCATGGAGCGAATACCCAGAGTACGGACCCGTGACCGGTCCCGAGACCGCCGGTGAATGACCCATCAACCGTTCCGTGAATGCCTGCATGGATTTCCCCTTGGCTCCCAATCCCTTGCATTGTGAGGAAACACACCGGGCTCAACCTCGTCAAGCTCCCTAATGGAAGTCATTGACTTTTGAGGCGAAGTCCGTAGTACCGCGACTCGGGCGCAACTCCAGGATCCCCTCGTGACGCCTGGCAGGCGGCCGTGATTTCAATTCCTTGCGCGCTCGCTCCGGACGCCCGCGCTAGGAATTGAAGCCCTCACCGGACTTTCCGGAAAGACAATGGCTGGCGCGAAATACACGGCTGGGACTCGCGGACTCGCGGGGGTCCAATTCCAGACTTGTGGGGAAGGGACGCGAACTACCAGCTGATCCGAAGCAGGAAACTGCTGGCATCCTCGTCAATCGCGACGGCCTCGAACTTCAGCACGTCCGGGCCCATCGAGAGAGCAGCGGAAGTACTGGCGATGACCATGCCGGCGTTCCAGCCCAGGCCAATCAAATCCTGTTTGAAGACGAGCTCGCCGGAGCTGGGGCTGAGCCGGCGGTAGGAGTGCTCACCGAAGTTCACCGCCACGGAAGCCGCGCTCGGAATGCCTTCCAGGGTGCGGTGCACGCCGGACGCCGAGGCCACCAGGGCCCGCATCCGGCCCACGGCGCTGCGGACATAAGCCATTCCCGCATCCCGGCCGGTGAGGTAGATGGCCTCGCCGTAGGAGCCACCCCGCGCCTCCACGTCCTGGCCGAGGGCGTCCAGGATCCCCAGCATCCAGGCCACCGGGTAGCGGTAGTTCTCCACCAGCCGCTCGCCCTGGGTGATCTCCCGCCGGGCCCGCTCGGCCACCTCCGCCGGGGCGCGCGCCGCCACCGACGTCAGGGCCGCCTCCAGGAACATCCCGGGAACCAGCTGCTCCGGCCGGCATCTGGACAGCCGTGAGAGCAACTGTGAGCGGTGCTCCATCATCCTCTACAGTTTGTCACAAATGTTCAAATTCCTTCAAAACGATTTTTCGGCGATCAGGGGCGAGCGGACCCCAGACGAGACAACCCAGAGCTGATGGGAAGTCCGGGTGATGGCGATGTGCAACCTACGGCGCGCCTCGTCATGGGCGGGGTAGACGCGGGCGGTGGCGTCCGGGATGACGACGTAGTCGAACTCCAGCCCCTTGACGTTGTCCACGTCCGTCACGTCCACGCCGGGCTCGAAGGAGAAGTCCCCCTCCAGCACGAGCCGGGCCCAGGACTGGTCCGCGATGACCCGGTGGAAGGCCCGCGCCTGGTCCGGGCCGCTGGCGATCACGGCGACGGAGGCATGGGGCTCGCGCTCGAGCAGGTCGCGCAGGGCCTCGCCGATGAAGAGGTGGGCCTGGGCCTCGTCCGGGAAGTGGTGGAAGCCCACGGGGGCCCCCTCCCGGCCGGCCTGGGGGGCGCCGGTGGGGGCCTGCGTGCCCAGGACGTTGCGCGCCAGCTCGGTGACCGGCCTGGGGCAGCGGTAGGACACCTGGAGCCGGCAGGTGGCCGCGTCCCGGATGCCCAGCTCCGAGAGCACCGCCTGCCACCCCGCGAAGCTCGTCGAGGTCTGCTGCATCTCGTCCCCCGCGAGCGTGCAGCTGCGCGCCTCGCCCAGCAGCTTGCCCACCACGAACAGCTCGAAGAGGGAGAAGTCCTCGGTCTCGTCCAGCACCACGTGCACCAGCCGCCCCACGGCGCCCAGGTTGCCCCCCTGCGCCCGGAGGAAGAGCAGCAGCGGGAGATCCTCCAGGTCCAACGTGCCGGCCAGCTCGTCGGGCGTGTCGCTCTCCAGGGACTTGCCATCGAGCGTCTGGAGGCGATCCGGGTCCACCCCCTCCAGCTCGCGCGCCAGTGGCGTGGCAATCTGTAGCATCGTGTGACGCACCGTCTCGTCGACGGCCGTGAGCGGCAGGTCCCCCTTCGAATAGGAGACGACCCCCTCCAGGAAGCGCCGGTCGGTGAAGACCTCGGCGAGCCGCTTGCGCAGGCGCGGCAGGCTGGTGGCGGACGACTTGAGTACCCCCACCCGGGCCGCGAGCGCGAGGCGCAGGGCCGGGTGGCGCTTGAGCTTCGAGACGAGCGGCGGCGGTTCCTCCCACAGCTTGATGGCCTTGGCACCGAAGGAGACGCGCGCCGCCGTGGCCGCCCAGGAGTCGAGCGTCTCGACGGACACCTTCCCCAGCCCGAGCGGCGCGAGCAGGCGCCGGGACAGCCGCGCCAGGCCCTCCTCGGGGACGATGACCTTCATCCGGGACTCGGGGTAGCGCGCGTGGTCGTCGAAGGCGATCTTCGCGAGCCGGTGCAGCGCCACCGTCGTCTTCCCGCTGCCCGCGCTTCCCAACACGAGCAGCGGCTGATCCGCGGCCACGCTCACCGCCTCGAACTGCTCGGCGTCGAGCAGCGCGGTGACGTCGAGCGCCCCCTCGCGCCGGGAGGCACCCTCCCCCACTCCGAGCTGGCCCGGACGGACCGCCGTGCCCGTTCCCCCCGCGAGCTGGGAAGCAGGCCCGGAGCCGGGCATCCGCCAGGCGCCCTCGGGGGTGCGCACGAGCACCAGCGTGCCGGACTGGATGCGGATCAACCGCCCGCGCTCGATGACCACCAGCCGGCGCACCTCGACGGTCCCCTCGGACAGCCGCTCGCCGAACCACTCCTCATAGGAGTCCCCTTCTCCATATCGATAGAAGACCCGGGCCACCGGGGCGAAGCGCCAGTCGATGATGCGCACGTCCGCGGACGCATCCGCGAAGCTGGTGCGGCCCAGCAGGTAGTCCCGGATGCCGGCGGGCCCGTGCACGCGCAGGTGCGCGAAATAGGGAGCGCTGACCTCCGGCAGCTGGGCCGTCTCCTGACGCTCGAGCAGCGCCCGCGCCTGGGTCATCTGATGGAGCAGGTGCGGAAGGTCCGCCACGGGCGCCGTCGCCGCCTCGTCACGCAGCACCTGCAGCTGGGCCACGAGGCCCTGTGTCTCCTGCGTGCGGTTGCCGCTCCGCTGCCTCGCGGCCTCCACCGAGGCAAGCACGCGGGCGAGGAGCGCTTCCTCCTCCGCGATGATGGCCCGCGCGTTCTCGGGCAGCTCTGCAAGTGTTTGGCTCATGACAGGACAAATCCGGTTGCGGCCATCATCCCATCCGTGCCCGGAACGTCAGGGGTTTTTTCTCGAAACGCGATCCAATCCGTCGTTGCGGCGCCAATAACAGGCAACAACCCCCCACCTCCTGAACGGAGCCCCATACCACCATGCGGATTGGAACAACTCGGATTGCATCGTTGCTGCCGGTGTGGACCCTTGCACTGCTCGTCTCACTCGTCGCGGTTCCGGCGGCCGCCGCGGATCCCCTGACGGTCACGGTCTTCACCGACAAGGCCACCTACCAGCGCGGTGAGCAGGCGCTCATCACGATGGAGGTGAAGAACACCTCCGCCCTGCCCGTGACGACCTCCTACTCCACCAGCCAGAAGTACGACTTCACCGCGCGCGACGCCAACGGCACCGCCGTGTGGACCTGGTCCTACGGAAAGAGCTTCGGCTCCGGGACCAGCAAGACCTTCGCCGCGGGCGAGACGCTGGTCATCCAGGAGACCTGGGCCTTCACCGACGACGCGGGGAGCGGCGTGTTCGACGGCACCTTCAGCATCACCGGCACCTTCCTGGGCAACTACCTGGGCCGGAGCGGCACCAAGACGGGCACCCAGAACGTCGACCTGTTCACCCCGGATCCGCTCCAGGTGACGTTCGCCACCGACAAGGCCTCGTACTCGAAGCTGTCGGGAGCCCCTGCCGCCCTGACCCTGACGGTCACCAACGTCGCCACCTACGCGGTGACGATCGACTTCCAGAACGGGCAGAGCTTCGACTTCAGCGCGAAGAGCTCCAGCGGCACCACCGTCTGGACCTGGTCCAATGGCCAGACCTTCGATCCGGCCCCGGTGCAGGTCGTCCTCGCCCCCGGCGAGTCCCTCCAGTACACGGGCTCCTGGGCGCTCAAGAACAACAGCGGCTCCTCCGTCGCCGACGGGAACTACACGCTCGGTGGCACCTTCCTGGGCCAGTACTACGGCGCGATCCAGCCCAAGAGCGGTGAGAAGGTGGTCCGCGTGTACACGCTGTTCTGAGTGACACGCCGATGACGGAGCGCCCTTCCGCGTGAAGCTCAGCGGGAGGGCGTCGAGTCATCGGGCTCAGCGGATGAGGCCACCCAGCAGCCCGCCCAGGCCACCACCGCCCTGGGCGCCACCACCGCCCGGCGTGTTGCCGCCCCCACTGCCCAGGTTGGCGAGCATCGGCATCACCGCGAGGATGCCTCCCACCAGCTTCGGATCGAGCCGGGACTTCAGGAAGTTGAGCAGCAGCGGCGCCACCAGCGAGGCCTTGCCCGCGTCGAGGTTGAAGCGCTGCAACAGCGCCACCACTCCCGCCACCTCGCCCGCCTGACCCATGGCGCCACCGAGCGCGCCCATCAGCCCGCCTCCACCACCGCCGGACGCCTGGCCCTGTCCCCCGAGGAGACCGCCCAGCCCGCCCAGCGCCCCCATCAGCCCGCCACCGGACTCGGGCTGCGAGGCCGGCTGCGTCTGCGCCTCCGCCTGCTGCTGCCACCCCTGCATCTCGGGAATGGCCTGGCCCATCTGGTCCGCCGCCTCCGGCCCCATCTTCTCCTTCACGGTCCCCTGCACCAGCTTGAGCAGCGAGCCCGCGAGCCCCTGCGCCTGGTTGGAGTCCACGCCAAGCTGCTGCGAGAGCTGTCCGATGAAGTCCATTCCGTGCTCCTCCGTCTCTTCAAGAGCGGCGGTTCTAGCGGACCCCCCACTCCCTTCCCATCCGAAAACCGCCCCACGGCCAGCACGGGCGTCCGTTGCAGGACGGAGAGACGTGTATCCTCCTTCCATGAGATCGCGGCACCGCTCGCTCCTCGCCCTCGCGCTCCTCGCCCTGGTGTCCGGATGCAGGCGTCCCTCCGGCTCCCATGCGGAGGACGCGGGCACCCGGCCTCCCCCCGCGCCGGGTCACCAGGGCACCGTGACGGTGAAGGGCTCGGACACCATGGTCATCCTCGGCCAGCGCTGGGCCGAGGAGTTCATGAAGGCGCACCCGGAGGCGAAGATCCAGGTGACGGGCGGCGGCTCGGGCACGGGCATCGCGGCGCTCATCAACGGCACCACCGACATCGCCATGTCCAGCCGACCCATCAAGGACGCCGAGCGGCAACAGGTGCACCAGCGCCGCCCCTCCGGTCCCGTGGAGCTCGCCGTCGCCCTGGACGGCATCACCTTCTATGTCCACGAGACCAACCCGGTGGAAGCGCTCAGCATCGAACAGCTCAAGGCCATCTACCTGGGCGACCTCACCCGCTGGAAGGACGTGGGCGGCAACGACGCGCCCATCGTCGTCTACTCGCGGGAGAACTCCTCGGGCACCTATGTCTTCGTGAAGGACGAGGTGCTCGGCGGCGAGGACTTCACCCCGCGCGCCCTCACGCTGCCCGGCACCGCGGCGGTGGTGAACGCGGTCAGCCAGGAGCTCAACGGCATCGGCTACGGCGGCGCCGCCTATGCCCGGCACATCAAGGAGTTGAAGGTGAAGAAGGACGCCGGGAGCGAGGCCATCGCCCCCTCCGCGCGGAACATCCAGAGCGGCACCTACCCGCTCTCGCGCCGCCTCTACTTCTACCTGCCCAAGGAGGCCACCGGCACCACCCGGGCCTTCCTCGACTACGTCCTGTCCCCCGAGGGCCAACAGCTCGCCACCACCGTGGGGTACTTCCCCGTGCAGTAGCCCGCCGAGCCGCTGGTACGCGTGGCCCGGGTTTGCGTAGGCTGGCCCCATGATTCAGGGCTCGGGCCGCTGCCACTACCACCCGGAACGCACCGGGCTCGGCATCTGCGTGGAGTGCCGCCGCGTCATCTGCCGCGAGTGCACCACCCAGTTCGAGGGCATCAACCGGTGCGCCAGTTGCCTCGAGAAGCGCCTGAAGGCACTGGAGGGGCCCGCCGAGCGCCGGGAATGGACCGTGGGCAACATCCTGCTGGCCCTCGTCGGCGCCGCCGTCGTCTATGGCGGCGTCCTGCTCCTCTCCCGCATGGCCTCGGGGCGCTGACATGGCCGTCTCCGCGCTCGAACTGCGGCCCCGGGGAGCGGTGGCCATCCTGGATGCGGGCCTGCGCGTGTGCGTGCGCAGCTCCGGCGTCTGGGCCCTCACCCTGCCCGGCGGGGCGCTCGTCACCGCGGCCCTGATGCACCTGACGGACGCCATCACCCACAACCGCTCGCTGACGCTGCCCGCCCTGTGGTTCACCCTGGCCTGGCTCGCCCGGGGCCTCTTCCAGGGCGCCGCCTGCCACCACGTGCAGGAGCTGGTGCTCGGCCAGGGCCCGGGAGAGCCCACCGCATGGGCCTCGCTGCGCGCCGCGCTGGCCCGCACGCCCAGCCTCCTGTGCGCCGTGGCGTACCTCTTCGCCTTCAACCTGATCTCGCTCGGCGTCTCGCTGGGCTTCGCCTTCTTCTTCCTGTCCGCGCACCTCGTCGGCTACGCCGCCACCTTGCAGGGCCGCGGCAGCCCCCTGGGCCTGTACGCGCTGTGCTCGCGGATGCTCGGCCCGGCACGAGGCAACGCCACCGGCGTGCGCATCCTCCTGCTGGTGCAGCTCCTGGCCTTCGTCAACCTCCACATCGCGGCCAATGCGCTGTTCTACGTCGGCCGCAAGCTGATCGGCATCGACCTCACCTTCGTCGAGCGCTTCGCCTCCCTCGACAACACCGCCTGGGTCGTCTTCCTCGCCGCCGCCACCTTCACCCTCTTCGAGCCCCTGCGCGCCGCCACGGCCACGCTGCTGCTGGTGGATGGACGGGTGCGCCAGGAGGGCCTGGATTTGCTGGCCGCGGTGCAGCAGCTCCCCACCCGGAAGGCGTCGCTCGTCCTGCTCGCCGTCCTGGGCACCTGCTTCCTGGCCACGCCGGCCCATGCCCAGGCCCCCGTGAAGCCCCCCTCCCGCTCGGACACGGAGCAGAGCTTCCAGGAGCTGGCCGGGTACTGCGACCTGAAGGCCCCCGCGACGCAGGGCTGGCGGCGGACACTCGACACCCTGAGCCCGGCCGAGGCCCGGAAGTTCCAGCGGCTGGTGCGCGACGTGGAGAAGGACGTCCTGGAGAACGAGGACTGCGGCGCCCTGGACCGGCTCGAGCAGGGCATCACCCTGGCGGCGCAGACGTCCGAGCTGGAGAAACAACAGGCGGATGCGCGAGCGTCCCAGGCACGCGCCCGGGATATCCTCGCGCGCCCCGAGTTCCAGGTGGCCGAGCCCGAGGCGCCCCAGGAGAACACGGCCGAGGAGGCGCCCCCGTCCGGCCTCTGGCAGCGGTTCATGAAGTGGTTGTTGGACCTGCTCGAGCAGCTCTTCCGCCGCACGGAGACGCAGTCCCGGGCTCCCGCCTCCTCGGGCGAGGGGGGACTGGCATCGGCCAACGCCGTGATGGTGGTGGTCATCGCCGCGGCCCTGGTGGTGCTCGCGCTGGTGCTGCTGCGCGCACTTGGCAAGGCGAAGGCCGGCGAGGACGCGCGGCTGGAGGTGAGCACCCAGGACGCGTCCACCCTGGCGGCGGATCCGATGAACGCCCTCTCCCGCCCTCCCGAGGGCTGGGCCCACCTCGCCGACGAGCTGGCCGCCCGGGGCGAGTACCGCGAGGCGGTGCGCAGCCTGTACCTCGCCCTGCTCTCGCGCCTGCACCGCGACGGCGTCATCCACTACGACACCACGCTGAGCAACTGGGACTACCTGCGCCAGTTCCGCAGCCGCCGCGAGTGGGTGCCCTCCTTCCGCGAGCTGACGCTGCGCTTCGACTTCGCCTGGTACGGCAACCTGCCGGTGGGCGCCGACGGCTACCGCGACTTCCGCGCGCTGTGTGCGCCGATGCTGACCGCCACCCCCGCCACCCCGGAGGCCGCCGGTGCGTGACCGTTTCCCGCTGCTCGTGGTGGGAGGGCTGATTGTCACCGCCGTGCTGGGCACGTGGCTGGTGCGCGGCGCGGCCCGGGGCGGCTTCGCCGACACCCTCTCCACCTGGCGCGCCCAGCCCGATGGGGCCCGCGGCCTCTTCCTCCTCGCCCAGGAGAGTGGCCTGCCCGCCGTCCGGAGGACCTCGGACCTTCAAATCATCCAGAAGGGCACGGGCTCGCCGGTGTTGCTCGCGGTGGAGGTGGAGGACGCCCGCGAGGAGGACCCCGACCAGACGGCGCTCGCCGCCGGGCGCAGGGACGGGCCAGAAGACGGGCTGGAGGACGAGGACGTCCCCCGCCACGGCTTCAACCGGCTGCGCGTCCCCGAGCTGAGCAAGAAGGAGACGGACAAGCTGCTCGAGCACGTGAAGGCCGGCAACACGCTCGTCTACGTGCCGTGGGGCTCCAAGGAGAACCCGCTGCTGGACGCGCTGGGGGTGAAGCTCTTCAAGGCGGATACCTCACTGCCCATGCGCACGCTCGTCCCGCCGCTCTCCAGCCCGTACACGCTGGGCGTGGAGCGCGTGGAGGCGAAGGTGCAGGCCTACCTGAAGCTGCCCGAGAAGGGCGTGGTGCCGGTGCTCGCCGACGAGCCGCTGCACATGACGGTGGCGGCAGTGGTGCCCTACGGCGCGGGCAGGGTGCTGGTGGTGGGCGCGCCGGAGCTGGCGATGAACCAGGCGCTCGCGCGCGCGGACAACGCGCAGTTCTGGCTGAGTGCCCTGCGCGCGCTGGGCCCGGGCCCCTACGAGTTCGACGAGCACCACCACGGCTTCACCAACGAGCGCTCGGTGGTGGACTTCGCCCGCCGCTACGGCCTGCACTTCGCGGTGGCGCAGCTGCTGCTGGGGCTGTGCCTCTGGGCGGTGGCCCTCAAGCGCTTCGGCCGGCCGCGCGCACCGCCCGAGTCCACGCGCGTGGGGGCCACGGATGCCCTCTTCGCCATGAGCCGCCTGTACCGCGAGGGCCGCCACCACGGCTTCGCCGCCAGCCTCATCACCCGCGGCCTCACCCAGGAGCTGGCCCTGCACGCCGGCCTGCCCGCCCACGCCCCCGCCCCGTCCGTCGCCGAGGGCCTGGCCGCGCGCGGGCGGGAGGACCTGGCCCAGGGCCTGCGGGCCGTGGTCCGCGACGCCGAGACGGTGTCCGGCGAGGGCGACTTGAAACACCTGGCCACCCGCGCCGCGGTGCTGCGCCAGCGCATCCATCCTTCCGGGCCGCCCTCGCGCGCGCTCGCCGCTTCGACCCCCGAGGAGTCATGACTTCCACCTTCGCCCCCACCCCCGCCAGCAACGCCGTGGCCGCCGCCCATGCCATCCGCGAGGGCGTGCTCTCCGAGGTGCGCAAGGCCGTCGTCGGCCAGGACGAGCCGCTCGAGCTGATGCTCGTGGGCCTCATCGCCGGTGGCCACGTGCTGCTCGAGGGCGTCCCCGGCGTGGCCAAGACGCTCATGGCCAAGGCGCTCGCGCGCGCCGTCAGCGCGGACTTCAAGCGGATTCAATTCACCCCGGACCTGATGCCCGCCGACATCCTGGGCACCAGCATCTTCGATCTGAAGAGCCAGGCCTTCGTGCTGGTGCGCGGCCCCATCTTCACGGACCTGCTGCTGGCGGATGAGATCAACCGCGCCCCCGCCAAGACGCAGTCCGCGCTGCTGGAGGCCATGCAGGAGCGCGGCGTGTCGCTGGAGGGCCGGAACATGCCCCTCTCCCCGCTCTTCACGGTGTTCGCCACGCAGAACCCGGTGGAGTCCGAGGGCACCTACCCGCTGCCCGAGGCGCAGCTGGACCGCTTCCTGCTGAAGATCGACGTGGGCTACCCGGCCCCCGAGGAGGAGGACGCCATCCTCGCCTCGGTGCACCGGGGCTTCGACTCGGGAGACCTGGCGCGCGCGGGCGTGGGGCCCGCGGTGACGAAGGAGGGCGTGCTGGCGGCCCGGGCGGCGCTCAACGAGGTGACGGTGGAGCCGCCGGTGCTCTCGTACGTGCGCAAGCTGGTGGCGGCCACGCGCGCCTCCAGCCGCATCCGCCTGGGCGCGGGGCCTCGCGCGGGCGTGCACCTGCTGCTGGCCTCCAAGGCGCTGGCGGCGCTGCGCGGCCGGGGCTTCGTCACACCGGATGACGTGCGCTTCCTCGCCGGGCCGGTGCTCCGCCACCGCCTGCTGCTGTCGCCGGACGCGGAGCTGGATGGGGCCACACCCTCGGACGTGCTGCGGGAGGTGGTGCAGTCCGTCGAGGTCCCCCGGTGATTCCCACCGGGCGCCTCTGGGTGCTGCTGTGCCTGCTGGCCGTGCCGATGATGGCGGCGGGATTCTTCCCGGGCCTTGGCGGCGTGGTGCTGGTGCTGGATGTGCTCGCCCTGGGGCTGGCTGGGGTGGACTTCCTGCTGGCCCGCCGGGTGCGCCTGGAGGTGAGCCGGAAGCTGCGCGCCCGCCTGTCCGTGGGCGCGCCCAACAAGGTGGAACTGCTGCTGGTGCACCGCGGCGGCCAGGCGGTGGACGTGCGCGTGCGTGACGACGTGCCCGACTCCTTCACCGCCACGCCCGAGGAGGCCCCGCTGCACCTGCCCGCGGACAGCCAGACGCGCTGGGTGTACCGGGTGTCGCCCTCCAAGCGCGGCAGGTTCGCCTTCGGGGACGTGCACGTGCGGGTGCAAGGGCCGCTGGGGCTCGTCTTCCACGAGCGGCACTTCCCCTCGGCGCAGAACGTGCCGGTGTTCCCGGACCTGCGGGGCGCCAGCCGCCTGCTGCTGTCCGGCGCGGCGTTGGACCTGGTGAACCTGGGCCTGCGGCAGTTGCGCCGAGATGGCCGGGGCAGCGAGTTCGCGCGGCTGCGGGACTATGCACAGGGCGACTCGGTGCGCGAGGTGGACTGGAAGGCCACGGCCCGGCGCACGCGGCCGGTGACGCGGGTGATGGAGTCCGAGCGCTCGCAGTCCATCCTCATCTGCGTGGACGCGGGCCGCTCGATGGCGGCGCAGGTGGATGGGCTCACCAAGCTGGACCATGCCGTCAACGCGGCGCTCTTCCTGGCCTTCGTGGCGGTGCGCAACGGGGACCGCGTGGGGCTGGCCGTGTTCGCGGACGGGGTGAAGGCGTACCTGCCCCCGGCGGCGGGCCGCCTTCAGTACCGGAAGATATTGGACACGCTCTACGCCACCACGCCGAGCCTCACGTACGTGGACTACCTGGCGCTCTTCAAGGAGCTGAACGTGCGCCTCACGCGGCGCAGCCTGCTGTGCGTGTTCACGGACTTCCTCGACGAGGAGCAGGCCTCCACCATGGTGGCACCGCTGCACCGGCTGGCGCGGCGGCACGTGCCCTTGTGCCTGTCCGTGCGCGACACCGCCCTCGCGGCCCTGCTGCGCACCGAGCCCGCGGGCGCCGAGCAGGCCTACCAGCAGGCCGTGGCCAGCGAGCTGCTCACCGACCGCGAGTCCCTCAAGGCCAAGGTGAGCGCTGGCGGCGTGCAGATGCTCGACGTGCAGCCGGACGAGCTGAGCCTCGCCGCCGTCAACCGCTACCTCGACATCAAGGCGCGCGGCGTCCTGTAGCCGGACTCAGACGGGAGCCTGGCTGCCGTAGCCGCAGGCCAGGGCGCCATGCTGGCACCGCAGCAGCCCCGGCAGATCGTGCCGCTCCAGGAAGCGCTTGGCGGCCTGGAGATAGAAAGGAAGGGCCCGCGCCGGCTGCTGCCCGAGGTGGTAGTGGGTGGCGAGCTCCAGCGGATCCGGCTCCCCGCCCATCCGCTCCAGCCACTCGCCCGCCAGCCGGTGGCCCGTGGGCCGGACCGTGTCCGACACGAGCCCGTAGGCGGCGTCCCGGACGAGGGCGTGGCGGAAGCGGTACTCGCCCGCACCGGCGAAGCGGCCTCCCGGCTGCGGCGCGATGAGCTCCTGCTCCACGAGTTGCCTCAGGTGGCGATCCAGCGCCTCGCCCACCGTGGATTCCAGCAAGGCCTCCACCCCGCCCCGCCAGAAGGTGCGGCCGAAGACGCTGGCCGCCAGCAGCACCTGACGGGCCGCGGGCTCCATCCGCATCAAGCGCACCTGCAGCACCGCCAGCACCGTCTCCGGCGCCCATTCTCCGCGCTCCTCGGGCACCAGGCGGATGAGCTCCTCGAGGAAGAAGGCGTTGCCGTCGGACAGCTCCACCACCCGGCGCACCGCCGCCTCGGGCACCTGAGGCCCCAGCACCTCCCGCGCCAGCCGCGTCCCCGCCTTGCGGCTCAGCCCATTGAGCGGCAGCTCCTGCACCCGGCGTGACCACAACCCGGGGAACAGCTCCTTCACCTCCGGCCGCGCCAGCGCCAGCACCATCAGGGGCTGCTCGGCCAGGGACCGGAGCACCTCCTCCACCAGCTTCACCGTGAGCGCGTCACTCCAGTGCAGATCCTCCAGCACCAGCAGCACCGGCTGGTGGGAACACTCCGCCTGGAGGAAGTGCACCAGGGCCCGGCCCACCTGGGTGTTCATCTCCAACGGGTCGCTCCGCGCCGCGAGCAGGCGGGGGCTCTCTTCCGCCGGGAAGGGCACCGCGCACAGCTCTCCCAGCAGCGCCGCCACCTCCCGGGCTTCCTCCGCCGGCAGATGCAGGGCCACCCGTTGGGACAGCCGCGTGCGGCGCGTCTCCAGCGGCTCACCCTCGACGATGCCGCACAACTGCCGCAGCACCTGACCCATCAGGCCGTACGAGGCCCCCGCGCCCATCGGGTCTCCCCGCCCCAGCAGCACCAGCGGCGGCTGCTCCCTGCGCTCCACGCGGCGCAGGAACTCGTGGCGCAACCGGGACTTGCCCACTCCGGCCGGCGCCGTCACCAGCATGGCCCGCGCCGCGGGCTCCTCGATGCAGGTGTTGAGGGAGAACTCCAACAGGGCCAGCTCCTGCTCCCGGCCCACACACGGCGTGGGCTTGCCCAGCAGCGGCCGCGAGGCGTCGACGCCCGACTGCTCGCCCTGCAGCAGGAAGGCGCCCGAGTCCAGGCGCGAGAGCTGGAAGCCCGGCCCGAGCAGCCCCGCAGTGACGTCGTCCAGCACCACGTACGCGGACGCGGGCAGCAGCTCCAACTGGCGCAGCAGCCGCCCCGCCCGGTCCATGGCCTCGCCCACCGGCAGCCGCTCGTTGAACATGCCCAGGCCCGTGGTCAGCGCCACGGAGGCCTCGGGCCAGCGCTCCTTGAAGGTGAGGGCACAGCGCGCCGCCAGCGCCGCCTGGTCCGTCGCCGTGCCGCGCTCCGGCACCAGCGTGGCCACCAGCGAGCCGTCCGCCAGCAGCTCCACCCGGACCCCATGCGCCGACAGCTCCGCGCGCAACGCGTCCCGCACCTCGAGCCCCCGCCGGGGATCCTCTGGAGCCTCGCTGGGGAGTTGCGTCTGCAGGGACATCAGCAGGACGCTGGCGAGCTGTTGCTCGGCCCCCTCGAGGCTCACGGGGCGCGGATCCGTCTCGGCCCGAGGCAGCAGCAGCTCGGGGACGGACTCCAGCTCCGCGAGCGCCTTGAGCAACCCGCCGGCATCCGCCAGCCGCCGCTTCGGCTCCTTCACCAGCATCCGGTCCACCAGCCCCTGCATGCTCATGGGCAGGCTGGGGCGCAGCTTGTGCAGGCGCGCCGGCTCGGCGAAGAGGATCTTGGCCAGCACGGCGGCGAAGTGCGGCGCCTCGAAGGGCGGCCGGCCCGTGAGGCATTCGTACAGCACGCACCCGAGCGAGAAGATGTCGGCGGCGGGAGGAATCTCCAGCTCGCTGGAGGCCTGCTCCGGCGCCATGTAGCCCGGCGTGCCCACCACCGCGCCGGTGCGCGTCACCCCCATCAACGCGGGGACGGCCTGCCTGGCCAGGCCGAAGTCCAGCAGCACCACGTCGTCGGGCTGGCCTCCTCGCAGGAAGAGGTTGGAGGGCTTGAGGTCGCGGTGGACGATGCCTTGCCGATGGGCCACGGCCAGCGCCTCGGCGGCCCGGCGCAGCAGCGCCAAGGCCTCGGACAGGCGCAGGGGCTCGCGCAGCAGCCGGCGCGCCAGGTCTTCCCCCTCGAGCCACTCCATGGCCAGGTAGTGCTGGCCTCCCTCGACGGTGCCGTGCGCCACGTAGGACACGATGCCGGGATGGTCCAGCATGGAGAGCAGCACGGCCTCGCGGTTGAAGCGAAGGGTCGTCTCCTGCGCCGGGGCGGCATGCAGCAGCTTGAGGGCCACGGTGCCGCCGGTGTCCCGGTCGCTGGCGCGGTAGACCAGGCCCATGCCGCCTCGTCCCGCCAGGTCCTCGATGACGAAACGCCCGGCGATGAGCAGGCCCTGCGGAGCAATCCCGGGTGGAGGTCTCGGCGGAGATGGAGCCGTCTTGTCACTATCCATGCGGACGGGGACAACCTATCACATCCCCACCGGGCCATCCGCCCTGGGCTTTCACCGGGCGTATGGCCTTCCGGGCGTGGGGCGTACCGCGAGCCCTACGCCGCGGCGTCGCCCCAGCGCTGGCGGGCCAGCTCCAGGGTCCGGGCGTTCTCGGGCACCTGCCGCAGGAAGCGCTCGCGGGCCCCGGCCTCCGGGATGTCACTGGCGCGCAGCCGCACGCACTCCAGGGCCTTGCGCAGGACGGCCTCTCCCGCGGTGGCGTCGCCCTCCGCGAAGCAGGCCTCCGCCAGTGCCAGGTAGCTGGCCACCGCATACACGCCCAGGTTGCCGCCCTGCTCCAACGCCCGCACGCCAGACTCCGCGACCTGCCGGGCCTCCGCAGCGCGCCCCTGAGCCAGAAGGGTGGAGCTGAGAACCGTATGCGCGAAGACCGAACAGGTCAGCAACGGCGTCAGCAGCCGGCACGCCGTGCGCCCGTGCGACTCGGCCTCGAGCAGCTCGCCATTGCCAAGCGTCACCTGCGCCAGAACGGCGTAATGCACGCCCAGCCGGTAGGAGTAGGAGTTCTCGTCGCTCCTCCACTCGAACACCAGCGCTTGGGTCAGGATATCGAGCAACAGGCCGTGGGCCTCCTGGCGGTGAGCGCGCTCGGAGCTGCCCGCCAGCATCAGGCACAGGTGGCTCTGGGCAGCGACCGTCGAGAGGTGGAGCTCCTCGCGCTGGGTGGCGGTCACGACTTCCCTCATCATCCCCAAGGCACCCGGCAGATCTCCCAGGGCGGCAAGGGCCAGCCCGAATTGGTTCTGCATCATGAACACGTCCCGCTTCGAGCCGATCTCGTTGAAGTCCTGCCACCCCTGCTCGGCGGCCTTCAACGCCTGCCAGGGCCGGGCCTCGAAGAAATGAAGGAAGTAGCACTTCAAGAGGTTCATCCAGCCACGTGCCATGGCATCGTGGCGCATGGACTGCGCCCCCACCGCCTGGATGCGGTCCAGGATGGCCTCCAATTTCTGACGCGCACCGGACCAGGAGACCACGACGCCCATGAGCGCGATGGCCTCGATATAGGCCGCGATGGCCTCGGGCTCGGGGGTGGTGCGCGACAGCAGCTCGCACAACCGGAAGGCCTCTTCGTGACCGCCCGCCTGAGCTCCCGCCATGATGAGCCACCCCACCGACCTGCACCACAGGGAGCTGCCCGCCTTCATCCCGGAGAGCGCCGGACCACCAATCTCCAGGGCCTTCCACGGCTGATCCCACCAGAAGGCCACCATGCCCTGGATCGCGCGCATCCGGAGGGAGACATCCCCGCTCGAGCCACAGGCCAGGGCGCTCTCCGCGCACTCCATCGCTCCTCGCAAATCATTGCGCTCGAAGAGCTGCTCGGCCGCCCGGGTGTAGCAGTGCGCGGCACGCGCCAGCTGCTGCCCCAGCTGGTAGTGCGTGGCCAACACCCGCGCATCCGACTCCCCCACCCGCTCCAGCCACGCTCCCGCCAGCCGGTGGCCCACCGGACGATGGCTGTCGGGGACCATGCCGTAGGCCGCATCCCGCACCAGGGCATGCCGGAAGCGGTACTCGGCCTCGGTGGAGAAGTGGCCCTCGGGCCGCGGCTCGATGACCTCCTGCTCCACCAGTTGCCGCAGGTGCGCGTCCAGGCCCTCGGCTTCGCCGTGCGCCCCCAGCATGGCCTCCACCCCAGCCCGCCAGAAGGTGCGGCCGAAGAGGCTCGCCGCCAGCAGCACCCGCCGCTGCCCGGCCTCCATCCGCATCAGCCGGGACTGCAGCACCGCCAGCACCGTCTCCGGCGCCCCGTCCCCCCTGCCCTCGGCCACCCGGCGGATGAGCTCCTCCAGGAAGAGCGCGTTGCCATCCGCCTGCTCCACCGTCCTGTGCACCACGGACTCCGGCACCTGCGGCCCCAGCACCTCCCGCACCAGCCGGGCCCCCGCCTTGCGGCTCAACCCATGGAGCGCCAGCTCCTGCAGCCGCCTCGCCCACAACCCCGGGTGGAGGAGCTTCACCTCCGGCCGTGCCAGCGCCAGCACCATCAGGGGCTGATCGGCCAGCTCCCTCAACACCTCGTCCACCAGCTTGATGCTGAGCCCGTCACTCCAGTGCACGTCCTCCAGCACCAGCAGCACCGGCTGGTGGGCGCACTCGGCCCGCAGGAAGGCCGTCAACGCCCGGCCCACCTGCTCACTCATCAGCCGCGGATCTCCTCGCGCCGCGCGCAGGCGGGCACTGTGCTCCTCCGGGAAGGGAATGGCGCACAGCTCCCCCAGGAACTCCACCACCTCCTGGGCCCGTGCCTCCGGAAGATGCAGCACCGCGCGCTGGTACAGTCTCGCGCGGCGCACCTCCAGGTGCTGCCCCTCCACGATGCCGCACAGCCTCCGTACGACCTGGCCCAGCAGGCCGTACGAGGCCCCCGCGTGCATCGAGTCCTCCCGCCCCAGCAGCACCAGCGGCGGCTGCTCCCGCTTCTCCAGCCGGCGCAGGAACTCGTGGCGCAACCGGGACTTGCCCACTCCGGGCGGAGCCGTCACCAGCAGCACCCGGGCGGAGGACTCCTCGACACAGGCGGTGAAGGTGAAGTCGAGCAGGGCCAACTCCTGCTCCCGGCCCACACAGGGCGTGGGCTTGCCCAGCAGCGGACGGGAGGTGTCGGCGCCCAGTTGCTCGCCTTGCAGCACGAAGGTGCCCGAGTCCAGACGCGAGAGCTGGAAACCCGCTCCAAGCAGCCCGGCCGTCACCTCGTCCAGAACCACGCCGGAGGAGGAAGGCAGCCGCTCGAGCTGGCGCAGCAGCCGGCCCGCACGGTCCATGGCCTCGCCCACCGGCAGCCGCTCGTTGACGACCCCCAGGCCCGTGGCCAGCACCACCGCGGCCTCGGGCCAGCGCTCCTTGAAGGTGAGGGCACAACGCGCCGCCAGCACGGCCTGATCCGTGGCGGAGCCGCCCTCCGGCACCATCGTGGCCACCAGCGAGCCGTCCGCCAGCAACGCCACCTGGGCCCCATAGGGAGAGAGGGCCGTGCGCAGCGAGTCGCGCAGGGCGACGCCCTGATTCCAGTCCGCCGTCTCCTCCGACTGGGCCACGGCGTGCAGGGACACCAGCAACACGCTGACGAGCTTCTGCTCGGCGCCCACCAGGCCCCGAGGAGGCAGCACCAGCTCCCGGCTCGGCGGCAGCAAATCGGGCACCGACTTCAGCGCGGCGATCGCCTCCAACAGGCCGTCCGCATCATGCAGCCGCCGTGCGGGGTCCTTGGCCAGCATGCGGTCCACCAGCACCTGCAGACCCACGGGCAGCCCGGCGCGCAGCGTGTGCAGGGGGGCCGGCTCGGCGAAGAGAATCTTGGCCAGCGCGGCGGCGAAGTGCGGCGCCTTGAAGGGTGGCTTGCCCGTGAGGCACTCGTACAGCACGCACCCGAGCGAGAAGATGTCCGCGGCGGGAGGAATCTCCGGCTGGCTGGAGGCCTGCTCCGGCGCCATGTAGCCTGGGGTGCCCAACACGGTGTGGCTCCCCGTCACCCCCATGAGCGTGGGCACGGCATGGCGGGCCAGGCCGAAGTCCAGCAGCACCACGTCCTCGGGGCGGCCCCCGCGCAGGAAGAGGTTGGAGGGCTTGAGATCGCGGTGGACGATGCCCTGCCGGTGGGCCGTGGCCAACCCCTCGGTGGCGCGGCGCAGCAGCGCCAGCGTCTCCGGCAGGCTCAGGGGCTTGCGCTTGAGGCGATGTGCCAGATCCTCCCCTTCGAGCCACTCCATGGCCAGGTAGGGCTGGCCGACCTCGGGGATGCCATGGGCGACATAGGAGACGATGGCGGGGTGGTGCAGCTCCGCCAGCAGCGCGGCCTCGCGGTTGAAGCGGTAGACCGACTCCGGGGAGTTGGCCCCCTCCAGCAGCTTGAGCGCCACGGGTAGACCCGTGGAGGTGTCGAGGGCCCGGTAGACGCAGCCCATCCCACCGCGTCCGGCCAGCGACTCGAGCTTGAAGCGGCCGGCGATGATCGTCCCCTGGGGATGCGCCCCAGGAGCAAGCGCCGGCGCGGATGGGGCCGTCTTGTCGTCTTCCATGATGTACGCCTGTGTTCCCCACGACCCGAGCGAGTGCTGAGCGCGGAGGCATGCGAGCCCCCCTGGGAACACCCGGGCACGCTAACACACGCGAGAATCCACCCGGGTGGCCAAAGACCCGGCCGGAGGCCCGATGGCCGCTCGGACACACGGAGAGGAGAGAGCCTACTTCGGGAGGCCGCCCCAGCGCTGGCGGGCCAGCTCGAGCGTCCGGGCATTCTCTGGCACCTGGCTCAGGAAACGCTCGCGGGCTCCGGTGTCGGGGATGTCACGGGCGCGGGCACGCACGCAGCGCAGTGCGTCGTGCAGGGCAGCGTCCCCCTCCCCGGCAGCCCCCTCCGCGAAGCAGGACTCCGCCAGCGCCAGGTGCATGGCCACCGCGAACGCCCCCGTGCAGTGCACCCGCTCCACGTCCTTCACTCCGAGCGCCGCCACCTGCCGGGCCTCCGGGGCGCGCCCCTGCGCCAGCAAGAGGGAGCCGAGGATCGCCCGCGCCAGGGTCAGATAGGACAGGAACGGCGCCAGCTGCTCACACGCCTGACGTGCACGCGTCTCGGCCTCGTGCAGCGCCCCCTGTGCCGCGTCCATCCTCGCCAGCATCGCGAGCCCGGAGCCCCACCGGAAGGACTGGGGATCCTCACTCCCCATGTACTCCCGCAGCAGGGAACGGGCCTCGTGCCAATGCTCCGGCTCGTGGCTGACGGTCAGCACCAGGGCCAGGTAGTGCTGGCCGTAGGACAGGGTGACCTGCTGCTCCGTCCGCCGGGCGATGTCCAGCACCTCGCGCATCCGCTCCATGGCGGTGGGCAACTCCCCCAGGAAGCCCAGGGCCAGTCCCGACAGCACCTGCAGGAGAAGCGCGTTGCGCTCCGAGCCCACCTCCCGGAAGTCCTTCATCCCCTGCTCCGCCACCTGGAAGGCCTGCCACGGGCTGGGCTCCATGAAGAAGAGGAAGTAGGTCCTCGTGAACGCCGTCCAGCCACGCGTCAGGGGATCGGACTCCGA
Source organism: Archangium gephyra (assembly GCF_042230915.1). Lineage (GTDB taxonomy): Bacteria > Myxococcota > Myxococcia > Myxococcales > Myxococcaceae > Archangium > Archangium gephyra_B. Next base: position 8,613,175 of record NZ_CP102578.1, read on the forward strand.
GAGGCCCGCCCCCACCTCCAGGATGCGCTCCAGCAGTCCCGCCATCCGCTGGCGCTCGCCGAACCAGCTGATCGGCAGCGCCAGCAAGGCAACGGCCTCGACATAGGCGGGGATCGCCACGGGCTCCGGCGCGGTGCGCATCAGCAGCTCGATCAACCGGCCTCCCAGCTCCGGCTGTCCCTCATGGAGGCTCGCGAGCAGGAGCCCGGCCATCAACCGGCACCAGAGCGGGCTGCCCGCCGGCAGCTCGGGCAACACCGGGACGCCCAGCTCCAGCGTCCTCGAGAACTGATCCATCCAGAAGGCCGCCGTGGCCTGGAGCGCGCGCAACCGCGTCAGGGGCACTCCGGCCACCCCGCAGGCCAGGGCCGCCTCCACGCACCGCATCGTGCCCGGGAGATCATGCCGCTCGAAGAGCTGCTCGGCGGCCCGGGTGTAGAAGAGGGCGGCGCGCTCCGGCTGCTCGCCGAGCTGGTGGTGCGTGGCGAGCACCAGCGGCTCCGGCTCGCCCTTCTGCTCCAACCAGGTGGCGGCCAGGCGGTGGCCCACCGGACGATGGCTGTCGGGCACCAGGCCGTAGGCCGCGTCCCGCACCAGCGCATGACGGAAGCGGTACTCGGCCTCGGTGGAGAACCGGCTGTGCGGCCGCCGCTCGATGACTTCCTGCTCCTCGAGCATCCGCAGGTGCTGCGTCAGCGTCTCGTTCGCGACCTGCCGGCCCAACAGCTCCAACACGCCTCCCGTCCAGAAGGCACGGCCGAAGACGCTGGCCGCCAGCAACACCTGGCGCGCCCCCGGCTCCATCCGCTGCACACGCGCCTGGAGCACCGCCAACACCGTCTCCGGAGTCCCCTCCCCCCGCCCCTCGGCCACTCCGCGAATCAGCTCCTCCAGGAAGAGCGCGTTGCCGTCGGCCATCTCCACGGCCCGCTGCACGACGGTGTCCGGCACCTGCGGCCCCAGCACCTCGCGCACCAGCCGCGCCCCTGCCTTGCGGCTCAGCCCGTGCAGGGACACCTCCTGGAGGCGCCGCGACCAGAGGCCCGGGAAGAGCGTCTTCACCTCGGGCCGGGCCAACGCCAGCACCATGAAGGGGTGCTCGCCCAGCTCCCGCAGTGCCTCGTCCACCAGCGCCACGGTGAGCGCATCGCTCCAGTGCAGATCCTCCAGCACCAGCAGCACCGGCTGGTGGGCACACTCGGCCGTCAGGAAGGCCACCAGCGCCCGGCCCACCTGCGCGCTCATCAACCGCGGATCGCTCCGGGCCGCGTGCAGCCGGGGACTCCCCTCCTCGGGGAAGGGAATGGCGCACAGCTCGCCGAGGAACTCCACCGTCTCGCGGGCCCGGGCCTCCGGCAGGTACCGGGCGATGTGCTGGGACAGCCGCTCCCGGTGCTCCTCCAGGCCCCCGCCCTCGACGATCTCACACAGCCGCCGCAGCGCCTGGCCCAGCAGGCCGTACGAGGCGCCCGTGCTCATCGGATCTCCACGGCCCACCAGCACCAGCGGAGGCTGCTCCCGGCGCTCCACGCGGCGCAGGAACTCGTGGCGCAGCCGGGACTTGCCCACGCCCGCGGGCGCCGTCACCAGCAGGGCCCGGGCGGAGGACTCCTCGACACAGGCGTTGAAGGTGAAGTCGAGCAGGGCCAGCTCCTGCTCGCGGCCGACACAGGGCGTGGGCCTGCCCAGCAGCGGGCGGGACTCGTCCGCGCTGAGGTGCTCGCCTTGCAGCACGAAGGTGCCCGACTCCAGGCGCGAGAGCCGGAAACCCGCGCCGAGCAGCCCGGCGGTCACCTCGTCCATCACCACCCGCGAGGAGACGGGCAGCTGGCCCACCTGGCGCAGCAGCCGGCCCGCCCGGTCCATGGCCTCGCCCACCGGCAGCCGCTCGTTGACGACCCCCAGGCCCGTGGTCAGCACCACGGCGGCCTCGGGCCAGCGCTCCTTGAGGTTGAGGGCACAGCGCGCCGCCAGCGCCACCTGATCCGTCGCCGTGCCGCGCTCGGGCACCAGGGTGGCCACCAGCGAGCCATCCGCCAGCAGTTCCACCTGGGCGCCATAGGGCGAGAGCTCCGTGCGCAGGGAGTCGCGCAGGGCCACCCCCTGGTCCCAATCCGCCGTCTCCTCCTGGAGCATGACGCGCGGGGACACCAGCAGGACGCTGACGAGCTTCTGCTCGGCTCCCGCCAGGCTGAGGGGGCTCGACTCCGCCTCCGCCTGGGGCAACAGCAGCGCGGGCACCGACTCCAGCGCGGCGAGCGCCTCCAGCAGGCTGTCGGCATCCGGCAGCCGCCGCTTGGGGTCCTTGGCCATCATGCGGTCCACCAGCACCTGCAGGCCCATGGGCAGTCCGGGGCGCGCCTTCTGCAGCGGCGCCGGCTCGGCGAAGAGAATCAAGCCCAGCGCGGCGGCGAAGTGCGCCGCGGCGAAGGGCGGCTTGCCCGCGAGGCACTCGTACAGCACGCACCCCAGCGAGAAGATGTCGGCCGCGGGCGGAATCTCCCGCTGGCTGGAGGCCTGCTCCGGCGCCATGTAGCCCGGCGTGCCCACCACCGTGCCGGTGCCCGTCACCCCCACCAGCGCGGGCACCGCATGGCGGGCCAGTCCGAAGTCCAGCAGCACCACGTCCTCGGGCCGGCCCCCTCGCAGGAAGAGGTTGGAGGGTTTGATGTCGCGGTGGACGATGCCTTGCCGGTGGGCCGTAGCCAGCCCCTCGGCGGCGCGGCGCAGCAGCGACAGGACCTCGGAGAGACTCAGGGGCTCGCGCTTCAGGCGATGCGCCAGGTCCTCCCCTTCGAGCCACTCCATGGCCAGGTAGGGCTGGCCGGTCTCGGTGGTGCCATGCGCCACATAGGAGACGATGGCGGGATGGTGCAGCCCCTCGAGCAGCACGGCCTCGCGGTTGAAGCGCATGGCCGCCTGCGGGGTGGTGACGGCATGCAGCAGCTTGAGGGCCACACGCCGGCCGGTGGTGGCGTCGCTGGCACGGTAGACGGTGCCCATGCCTCCGCGTCCGGCCTCGCCCTCGAGCGAGAAACGGCCGGCGATCACCTTGCCCGTCGGAGCTGTCGTGTCGTGGTCCATGAGGTCCGCCGGTCCGCGGCTATCGCGCACCGCCACCATCCGGGCTCGCGGCGTCCGCACGGGCCCCGCGCATCCAATCCGAGCACAGGTAGGCGTAGACCCCCACCCCCACTGTCAGGGCGAAGGACACCTTGAAGAGCACCGACAGCTTCGGCGGATGGATCTGCGAGATGGTGCCCTCGATGAAGCCGGCGAGCACGAAGAGCACGAGCGTGCCGAAGAGGAGCTTCACCGCGGTGACGGCCTCCTGGCGCAGGGCCATGCCCCGAGGCAGCCCTCGCGGCGCCACCTGTCCCCGGGCGATGACGAAGCCCGCCGCGCCCGCGATGCAGATGGCGGTGATCTCCGGAATGCCGTGGGGGAGGATCCACGCCCAGAACCAGCCGGCCATGCCCTTGGCCGTGTACACCTGCGCGAGCGCGCCCAACATGAGGCCGTTGAAGAAGAGCATCAGCGCGGTGCCCACGCCCACGGTGATGCCCAGCGCGAAGGCGAGGAAGGCCACCTCGATGTTGTGCGTGAAGAGGAAGGTGGTGAACGCGGCCTGCTCCTGCGTGGACATGCCGTCGCCGGAGGCCTCGTTGGCGGCGCGCTCGACGGGATCCATGCTCAGGTGCTGCTCGGGGACGAGGTAGGGGGCGGCGTCCGGGTCCACGAGCATGCCCAGGTAGCCAAAGCCCAGGCCCGCCAGGAAGAGGAGCACCGAGGCCACGTACATGCGCCACTCGCGGCGCAACAGCGCGGGGAAGCCGCGAGCGACGAAACCCCACACGTCGGAGAACCTCGGCCGCTGTCCCGGGTAGGTGAGCGCGTAGGCGCGGCCCACCAGATCATTGAGGTACTCGCTCACGTCGGCCGAGCCGCCGCGGGCGCGCACCCAGAGCAGGTCGCTAGAGACGGCGCGGTACAGCTTGCCCAGCGAGCGCGCCTCCTCCAGCTTCAAGGCACGCAGGCTCCGCCCTTCGGCCTTGTCGAGCAGGGCCTCCAACTGCTGCCAGCGCGGCCGCCTCGCCTCGATGAACTCGGGCATCTCCATACATGGAGACTCTAAGCCATCGGTGGACGGCGCGTGACTACTGAGGCAGCAGGGCCCCCAGGCCGGACCAGCCCAGTGTCAGCTGTCCACTCCAACCGCCCCAGAGGCGCGCTCCGTCCGGGCCGAAGCCCCGGCGCACCGAGGTACCCAGCTCGAAGCCTCCGAGCTTCAGGCGGGCCCCCACTCCGGCCGCGAAGCCCACCGGGCCGGGCTCCCGGGGCGTGGCGTCCAGCAGCGCGTCGAGCCCGGCCCCGAGCGACAGCATGGGCAGGGGGAGGAACCAGACCTGATAGGAGCTGTCCCAGGTAGCCTGCGCCTGGCCCGGCCGGAGGGCATAGGCTTGGCTGGTGGAGAACGCCCAGCGCTCCCGGCGCATCCCCGCGAGCACGGCCGGACGCAGCCGCAGCCCCCGCGCCTCCTCGTCGAAGCGGGAGTCCGCCAGGGTGCCGTCGAAGGCCAACAGCACGCGGAAGTCCGGATGGTCCGTCAGCCGCACCCGGGCCGACAGCGAGGCGGACAGCGCCGTCGCGGGCAGACCCGCTTCACTCCCGCCCAGCAGCACGCCGGGACGCATCGCCAGCGCGGTGCCCACGGCCACCCGCTCGGACACGCGCCCCTCCACGGCGAGGGTGGTGCGTCCGCGGGCAACGTCCACGCCCGCCGGCTCCAGGCCGGGCTGCACGCGCAGCTCGAAGAGCCAGGCCTGCGGCATGAAGGCCGTGGGCAGCGGGGCCGCCTCCACCAGGCCGCCCGAGGGAGCGCCCAGCATCGGCATCAGCGCCACCTCCGCCTCGGCGGACTTCCCGGAAGGCTCGGGCTCCACGGCCACCGCCACCGGGGCCTGCTCCACGGGCACCAGCGCGTTGACCTGCTGTACGGGCGTCTCGCCCCAGAGGGCCTCCAGCGAGGCCAGGCGCTCACCGCCCCGCGTCCCCGGCACCGCGCGCGTCAACAACGAGCCATCCGCCTGACGCTGGAGCGGCTCGTCCACCTGGGTGCCGTGCAGCCCGCGCAGCTTCAACGCGGCGAAGGGGCCCTCCAGCGGCTTGCCCTGCTCGTCGAGCACCCGCACCGTCACCCGGAACGCGCCAGCCACGGGCTCCACGTCCACGTCCACGCGGGGCGGCACCACCGTGAGCGTCAGCTTCTCCGGGCGGGCCTCGGGAATCCCGCGGGGCAGCAGCTCCAGCGTGTGCGTGCCCACGCCCTCCACCCGCACCGGGTGCGTCGTGGGGACTCCATCGAGACGGAAGTCCAGCGACTCGGCGCCTTCCACCGCGAATTCCAGCGGGTACGCGCCCCGAAGGCCCTGGGGGCCCACCGTGCCGCGCTCCGTCTTCACGCGCATCACCTCCACCTGCCGCACGGCGGACGCCTTGCCCACCAGGCCCGCCGCGTCCACGGCGCGCACCCGCGCGAAGTACCTGCCAGGAGCCAGCACCCGGGCCAGGGACTTCAGCGGCTCCTGCGCCGCCTGCACCGTCTCCCCGTGCACCCGGTCATTGAAACGCTCGTCGCGCGCGAGTTCCACCCGGTACGACGCCGCGTCCTTCACCGGCGCCCATGCGAGCTCCTCGTCCACGCCCTTGTCGTCCAGCAGCAGCCGCACCGAGCGCACCCCGCCCGCCCACGCCGGCGCCTCGGGCAGCGGGCGCGGCTTCTCGGGCAGCTTCCCCTTCTCCACCCGCGTGCCGTGGTCCTTGGGTACCTGGACCTTCTGGCCCTGCGCGCTCACCTCGGCCTGCCCGTCGAAGACGGAGACGCGGCTCATCTGCTGCGCATCCACCCCCAGGTGCAGGTCCTTCGAGCGCGCGGCCACCGTGGCGGCCGGCATCTGCACGCCCACGGGCTCGCCGCGCAGCTCCGCCAGCGAGACGTTCAGCTCGCCCTGCAGCAGCTCCACCGCGCCGGACTTCTTCACCTTGTCCGTCGCCTTGGTGGCCTGGCCGTAGATGACGACGAGCGCGTTCTCGTTCATCTGCAAGCGCGTCAGGTCGCGGAAGGTGACCTCGGCGCCGGCCTCGCGCAGCGTGTTGACGGAGTCCAGCCGCCACAGTCCCTGGCCCGTGTTCGCCTGGAACCACTCCACCTTGCCCGCGCGCTTGGAGTTGACCTCGGGGCGGATGAAGGTGAGGCGCGCGTCGGGGTCGCCCTTGATGCGCAGCACCGTGCCCGGTACGAGCTGATGCGGCGGGGCTCCCATCTTGTTGAGCGCGTGCAGCTTCGCGGAGCCGGTGGTCGCATCGCCGAACAGCTTGCGCGCCACGCTTCCGCACGTGTCCCCGGGCTGCACCACGTACACGTCGTCATCGGCCGGCTTGGGAGCCTCGGCCCACGAGACGGCGGGCAGGCACAGCACCAGGGCGAGCGCCGTGACGAGTCCTCTAACGCTTGAGCTTCTGGGCACGCGATACCTTCCGGGTCAGATCGATTGGATCGAGCGGCAGGGGGACGAAGTCGAACAGTCCTCCCTCGAGCGCGCCCGTCACCAGGTCCCAGTCATCCGCGGGACCACACAGCAAAACGGGAGGGGAACCCGGGCGCGCGGCCAGGGTCCTCGCCCAGGCGAGCGACTCACGCCCGTCCGCGACGACGAGCAGCGCGCCGAAGGCCTGCCACGGCTCGGCCTCCGAGGCCACCCACGCCTGGAATCCACACGCGGCGAGCGACATCACCAGCGTGTTGCCAGCGGGCTCCTGATGTGTGGGAACCAGCACGGCCACGGGCGCGCTACCGGGCACGGGCTTGGGCACGGGCACCTCGTGCCGCGCCCGCCCGAGCCCCCGCTCCGTCTTCTTTCCCTCGCCCCGCTTCTTGGGCAGAGCGGGAGGCCCCACCGGCTCGGCGAGCACGGCCAGCAACTCCTGGCGCATGGCCGTCGCATCGGGCGGGCGAGCGGCGGGCAGCTTCTCCATGGCCCTGCGCACCAGGGACTCCAGGCGCTCGGGCACGGAGAGGTCCGGCCGCACCTCGTGGAACGCGGGCACCGGCTTGTAGAGGTGCGCGACGACGATCTCCGCCGAGGGCATCACCGGGAAGGGAGGGAAGCCGGTGAGCAGCTCGTAGAGCACGCACCCCAGGGAGTACAGGTCGCTGCGCCCGTCCGTCGGCTGCCCGCGCATCTGCTCCGGGGACATGAAGCCCGGCGTGCCCACCGACATGCCTTCCTGGGTGAGACGCGCGTGCAGCTCGCCCCCGAGCGCGGCCAGGCCGAAGTCGAGCACCTTCACGCGCTCGCCGCCCGGGTGGGGCTCCAGGAAGAGGTTCGCGGGCTTGAGGTCGCGGTGGACGATGCCCTGCGCATGCGCGGCCTCCAGCACCTCCAGCACCTGCACGGCCAGACCCACCGCACGCGGCACCGGCAGCGCGCCCTCGCGCATGATGAGGGAGTCCACCGTCTCGCCGGACACCCGCTCCATGGCGAGGAAGAGGAAGCCGGCGTCGAGCCCGTAGTCGTACACCTCCACCGAGCCGGGGTGGCGCAGGCGGGCGAGCACCTGGGCCTCGCGCTGGAAACGCTCGGTGAAGCCGGGGGCGCTGGCGACGTGCGGGTGCATCACCTTGAGGGCCACGTGGCGGCCCAGGCCGAGCTGCTCCGCCTCGTACACCGTGCCCATGCCCCCCTGCCCGAGCGATCGCAGGACGCGGAAGCGCCCGGCGATGACCGTGCCCGCCTGGAGCATCAGAGCGGCACCTCGAAGATGCGGGTGGCGGCGGTGCGGCCGTGCAACTGGCGCTCTCCGGCGGGTACCAGCTCCACGCCGCTGTCGCCGATGCGCTCGCGCGTGGCCTCGCTGACGAGGATCTGCCCCGGCTGGGCCATGGACTCGATGCGTGCGGCGATGTTCACCGTGTCACCGATGACGGTGTACTCCATGCGCTTCTCGCTGCCGACGTTGCCCGCCACCGCCGGGCCGGTGTGCACGCCGATGGCAAGCTGGATTTCAATGCCCCAGCGCGCGCGCCAGCGGCGGTTGCCCACGTCGAGCCAGCGCCGCAGGTCCTCGGCGGCCTGCACCGCGCGCAGCGCGTCGTCCGGGTGCGACTGGGGCGAGCCCCATACCGCCATGACACAGTCGCCGATGAACTTGTCGATGATGCCCCCGCGCCGCTGGATGATCTCGGTGGCGAAGGTGAACAGCTCGTTGAGCAGCGCGACGATGATCTCCGGTGGCTGGGACTCTGACAGCTTGGTGAAGCCCACCACGTCGGCGAAGAGGATGGTGACCTCGCGGCGTTCGCCGCCGAGCCGCAGCTGGTCCGGGTTGGACACGATCAGGTCCACCACGTCGGGAGACAGGTAGCGGCTGAGAGCCGCGCGCACCTGCGTCTGGGTGACGACCTCGCGCTCCTTGGCCTCCAGTGTCACGGCCATGCTGTCGAAGGCGCGGCCCAGGGTGCCCAGCTCGTCCCCGCGCCGGGTGACACGCTCGCCCACGCCACGGAAGGTGCGCTCGGCGAGGGCCTGCGTCGCGGCCACGAGATCCCGGATGGGCCGGGTGACCTGCCGGGCGCCGAGCAAACCGGCCAGCAGGGCCACCAGCGCGGCCACCGCGAACGCGGCGAGGATGGACTTGCGCATCTCCGACAGCGACGCGAACACCACCGAATGGGGCTGATGCACGACCACCGCCCAGCCCTGCTCGGGGATGGTCTCCAGCGAGCCGACCATCTCCAGGCCGTCCAGCTGGAAGTCCGAGACGGCGACCATGTGCGTACGGAAGGAGGAGTCGCCACTGAGCGCCGCGAAGAGGCCATGCCGGGACATGTCCTCGCGAGCGGCCACCCGGGCGGCGTCCGCGTGGAGCACGAGCCGCCGCTCGTGGTCCGCGACGAAGACATTCTCGCGCGAACCGAGGAACTTCTCACCCAGATCGCCCACTGAATCGCACAGCCTGCCGAGCTTCACCTGGGTGCCAAGAATGGCGCGCACGGTGCTGTTGTGGACGATGGGGTAGAAGGCCTCGAGCACCGGCTCCCCCTGCGTATTCGCGCGTACGGCCTGGAACACGAGCCGTCCGTTGGAAGCGCGGAGGGCCTCGAGGATCGCGGGCTCCAGCCGGGGGGCGCCCCGCGGGTCTGGCACCTCGTCCGCCTTCACGGTGGTGACGCTCTGGCCGCTCGGGGCATAGAGCGTGACGAAGTCGATGTTGTGCGAGGGCCCCAACCGGGGGCCGACGAGGGCGTAGCGTGTGGCGTCGTCGCCCAGCCCGGGCGCGAAGAGGATCTGGGAGATGCCCTCGAGGTCCTGCTCGACACGGGCCAGTTCATCCCCAACGGTCCGCTGGACGTCCCCGACGATGGAGCGGTGCAGGTGGCGGACGAGTTCCTGGAGGGACTTCTCGTTGGTGTCCACCATGCTCCACCCCAACCACACCAGGGGAGGCAGCGCGCAGAGTAGGGTGAGGAGGAACAGGCGGGTGAAGAGCGGGAGGCCTCGCGGGGCCACCGAGGTGCTCGTCTCGCCGGTGGAAGGAGGGAGATGCTCCGTGCCGCGCTCCGCGCTGCGAGTCTCCACTACGGGGACAGGGTTGGCTGCCATCGCGTATCTGAGGGGGCTCGGCGTTCCGAGGGACGTCGGGGGAGGAAGTCCCGGCTTATCACCCCCTGGAGGCGCGGAGCGAGCCCCGAACCGCTCCCGCTACCCGCCCGGTCCCTCTGCGGGGGGACGCTCCTGGAGCGAGCAGCCGGGCGCGGCGGCCTGGACGCGCTACACTCCCGCCCCCATCCCCGCTGAGAGGAGATCCGTCATGCGCATCGAGAAGACCGCTCCCGCCCGCTGGCTCGCGGCGCTCCTGTTCCCGCTGCTCACGGCCTGTGGCCCCACCGACCCGGGTGGGGTCCTGCAGGCCCTCGGCGAGTTCCAGGACGGCCTCATCACCTTCTACGACGCGACGGGCGCGGGCAACTGCAGCTTCCAGCCGAGCCCGGAGAACCTGGACGTGGCGGCGATGAACATCGGCCAGTACGAGAACAGCGCTGTGTGCGGCGCGTGCGTGGAGATCGAGGGCCCCAAGGGCAACCTGCGCGTGCGCATCGTGGACTCGTGCCCGGACTGCCCGACGCGGGGCCACCTGGACCTCAGCCGCGAGGCCTTCGCGAAGATCGCCAACCCCATCGACGGCCGGGTGAACGTGCGCTGGCGCATGGTGACGTGCGACGTGCAGGGCCCCGTGCGCTACCACCTCAAGGACGGCAGCTCGCAGTATTGGACGGCCATCCAGGTGCTCAACCACCGCCTGCCGGTGACGAAGCTCGAGTACTGGAAGAACGGCGCCTGGGTGAACGTCAAGCGCGAGAGCTACAACTACTTCGTCGAGCCCTCGGGCATGGGCAGCGGCCCCCTGAAGGTGCGGGTGACGGCCTCGGACGGGCAGACGCTGGAGGACACGCTGCCCGGGGCGAACTCCAACGCGACCTACGACGGGGCGGCCCAGTTCAAGGCGGGCTGAGTCCGCGAGCCCTCCCGGACTCCGCCTTGAGGCCCATTTCCTCCCTGCGCAGCAGCCCGGCCCAAGAAAGTCGCGGCGTCCGCTCCTTCTTTGCTTCCGCCTTCGCTGCGGCCTCAGGCGCGGGGCTCGCCTCTTGCGGCTTCGGCTCGACCCCCGCTCGGGGGAGGCGAGGTGTGATCCGAGACTTGGAAGTCGAGTGGAGTGTGCAACCCGACGATGCGCCGCAGGCGACTCGCGCATGAGCAAGGTGACGGGCGAGGCTCCGCCCGACACGGACATCTGAGCTGTTCTCCACGCTCGCCAGCACGGAGCTCATCAAGGATTGCCGCCACTGCCCGCCGACGACGGACATCTTCCGGCACTGGCTGTCGGAGCGCATCAGCGGCTTCCTGCTCGCGAGCTGACGCGCGCCCGCCCGGCGGTCTTCTAGGTCCGGGCGCTCAGGTGGCTGGCGGCAGCAGCCTTGGCCTTCGAGAACTTCCGTGCGTAATAGATGGCGACGCAGGCGGGCAGGAGCATGTTCCGAACGTGGCGCAACATCATCTCTGTGAGCAGCTTCAATCGCATGGTCTCTGTCAGCTGAGACTGCGCGTTGAGCGCCAGACGGTCTCGATCGAAGGCACTCGTATACACGATGACAGCCGCGACCAGATACCACGCGGCCCCATTCATCACCGGGCGTTTCGCGAGTCGATTGACAACCTGCGCCGCACCGATGAACAGAAGAAAGAGAATGACTTGTTCTAGCAAGTGCCCCCCCGAACAGGCTCGTCCACGCGAGAGCATTGCCCGGGAGGGAGCAGGTCCGCGAGGACTTCGCACTCGAGGTGTGCTCGCTTGAACGCTCCGGGGGAAAGGTCGAGGTCATGAAACTCTACGAAGAGCTGGCTGACTGGTGGCCGCTGGTCTCCCCCCGTCAGACTACGCGGAAGAGGCCGCCGAGTATGTCCGGCGCCTCCGTTCCGCCGAGTCCGGGCCCTTGAAGGAGGTGCTCGAGCTGGGCAGCGGCGGTGGCAACAACGCCAGCCATCTCAAGCGCGAGTTCTCACTCACCCTCGTGGGCCGCAACCCCTCCCAGCACTCCACCCCTGCCGTGCCTTCATTTCGGCTGACTGCTTGAGTCCGCTTCTCGCGACAACTCCGTCGACACGCACCGCATGGGCTGTAAAGCGTCCGGGGAGCGGTTCAAGGCGGGCTGAAAAAGTGAAATAGTCGGGGCCATGAGTCTGCCGGCACAGGGGGCCGTGGTCTCTCCCATCGCGCAACGCCGATTCGAGCTGGTGGGCCAGCTCTACGGACGCGCGTCCGAGCTGTTGCGCCTGGAGCCCGGAAGGCTGCGCTTCTCGCTGGGGGTGTCACTGGCGGAGCTGCGGGTGCCCTTCCACATCACGCCCGAGGCCGCGGCGCTCTTCCCGCAGAGCGCGCGCCAGCTCGCGGTGATGCTGCTGTCGCGGCACCGGGACCTGGTCTCCACCGGGGAGTTCGATCGCTTCCTGCTGGTGGAGGAGTACGCCACCATGCCCACGGTGCCGCCGACGCTGTCGCCCGGCACGGGAGGCCCGGACACGCGCGCCACCGCGGACCTCGCCACGCTCACGCACCCGCTGCTCACCGGCGGGGTGATGGCGGCCTGGCTGGGGCCGGGGGGTGGAGGACGCTCGCTGGTGGCGCTCGTCATCGAGCTGATGCGGCGGGCCTTCGTGGAGATGAAGGAGTCGCGCGGGCGAGAGGAGACGCCGGCGCTGGTGGCGCTGATGCTGTCCTCGCTGCTGCCGGGCGTGGAGGGCACGCTGCGCACGCTGGAGCTGCCCGTCGCTGTGCAGCGCCAACTGGTGACGTGCACGGCCACGGGCCTGTACCTCGCGCTGCGGCTGGGCGTGGAGCGGGCGGTGCGCGAGGCTCAGCCCTCCGGCGAGCTCGCCGCGCGCATCGAATCGGCGCTGGGGCCCATGGCGGCGCTGGGAGGCACGAAGCTGCTGCTGACGGGCGGCTCCACGCTCTACGGCTGTGAGCTGCTGGCGGGAGTCCCCGACGCGGACAAGCTGGTGGCCCAGTACCCCGGCGGCCTGCCGGTGGACACGGTGCGGACCACGCTGGAGCACGGGCTCTCGCGGGACGAGCTGCTGGCGCGCAAGGCCGAGCTGGCGGTGGGCATGAGCGCCCTGCGCGAGTCGCTGGTGCGCGCGGTGCGCCTGGGCGAGGGCGGCGGCTTCCAGGCGGCCCTGACGGAGTACCTGCGGGCGCTCGCCACGCGCCCCGCCGAGCTGACGGCCCTGCTCGCCGAGGACAAGGAGCGCAAGCACCTGGTGAAGGAGCTGCGGACCTACACGGACACGCTGAAGGGCCCCGCGGCCGAGGTGCTGAACGACGTGGCCGCCCGCCTCAAGGAGTATTCGGCGAAGGAGCCTGCGGCGATGGCGGGGCTCTCGCGCGCCAAGGCCCACGCCAGCTACGCGAGCGCCGCCACCGCGTTCGTCTGCGACGTATGGTTGGAGCGCTCGCAGTTCCCGCTGCGGCGCATGATGGAGGCGCGCACCGGCGAGGAGGTCGAGGGCGGGCTGGAGGCGGAGTACCAGGCCGGGCGGCTCTACCAGCTCTCCACGAAGCCGGGGCCGCTGCTGCGCTCGGCGGTGACTGCCCCAGTGGCGCACCTGTTCGTGGACGTGAAGGACTTCACCCGGCGCACGCAGCTGCTCGGTGGCGCGGCGATGGCGGACTTCCTGCGGCGGGAGTTCTACCTGCCCATCCTCGCCGACGCGAAGGCGCTCTACGGGGGCATGTCGCAGCTGTCCGACAAGGGAGGCGTCTCGGTCAACAACCTGCTCGGCGACGCGCTCTCGCTGAGTGGGACGGTGGACCGGTTGCTGACGCTCGCGGTGGGAATCCGCCGCCAGCTGGTGTCGTACGAGAAGCGCCTGGCGCAGGCCATCTCCCGCGAGCAGGTGGAGGCGGGGCTGAAGGCCATCGAGGAGGAGTACGAGCGCAAGCTGCAAGCGGCCCGGCCGGGGGTGCGCGTCATCATCCAGCGGGAGAAGGAGGCGGCGCTGGCGCGAGGCCGGGGCGAGGGCCTGGAAGCGGGCGTGTTCGTGTCCTACGGCCCGGCGCCGCTGGTCATCACGCTGGAGGACGACGTGTTCGGCCTCTCCAAGGTGGCGATCGCGGACCGCATCAACGAGAGCGCCCGGGGCACGGCGCGCTCGGGGGCGGCGCGGGCGAAGGCGGACGCGCTGCTCACGCAGGAGCGGCAGCGGCGGGGCAATCCCTGGCTGGCCCATCCCTGGCTGGTGTTCGTGGGCGCGCCGCTGTCCGTGCAGGTGCCCTACTCCGCCGAGGCCGAGGCCCGCGCGGCGCTGAAGGCGGGCGACCTGGAGGGCGCGCGGCGGGCGTTGGAGCAGTCGCTCAAGGACGCGCTGGAGGACGCCGCGAAGCAGGGAGAGGACGCGCCGGGAGACATCTACAACGCGGGCGTCGCGGTCTCCGAGGAGACGCTGCTGGCCTGGCAGGAGACGGTGGGGGATCAGCGCTTCTTCTGCCAGTTCGAGCTGGCGCCGGAGACGCTGCACCCGGACCTCCACCAGCGCTACTTCTTCCCGTCCGAGCCCATCAAGCTGACGGCGGGCTTCCACCCGACCGGCGAGCTGGCGGAGGTGTTCCGCTACGCCGGCCGGGTGATGTTCAAGGGACTCGAGCGCAAGGGCGGGATGGGCGTCTGGGAGCTGGTGGACGAGCACGGCGTGGGCCGGCTCTTCGCACGGCACCACGCCACGGAGTGGCTCCGGGCCCGCTGGCGCTCGGCCTGATTACAGCCGCTGCAGGGAGAAGCGCGAGCGGACCTTCATGCCGCCCATGCCGCCCGAGGACTGGTCCATGACCTGGGTGCCCTCGATGCGGACGAGCCGGCCGGCCGCCACGTCGAAGCCGGTGGTCACGTCCACGTCCACCTTCATGCCCATGGCCCCGCCCGCGCCGCCGCCCTTGCCCGGCTTGCCGCCGCCCATGTTCATCCCGCCCATGCCGCCCATGTTCATCCCGCCCATGGCCTGAGCGCCGCCCTCGTTCTCGTCACCGGACTCCACGTCGGCGCCGCCGAGCTCGCTCTCCTCGCCGGCCTCGGCGGGGACCTCGGTCTTCTGGGCCACGGTGGTGTGCATCTGGGCCACGTTGTTCTCGATCTCCGCGAGCGTCGTCGCCATGGCGCCCATGGGCGTGGTGACCTCGTAGCGGCCGCCCGGCGCCATGTCCCCCTCGGGGAGCACCATCATCTCGAAGATCTGCTTGGGGAGGACGTCCACGGCGGGATCCTCTTCCTTGATCTTCACGGCCTTGAGCGCCGGAGGCGGCGCCTTCTTCTCATCCATGCGCAGCGAGACGGTGCCGCTCTTCGGATCCACCGCGGCCACCACGTCCACGCGCGTGTCGCCCGCGGTCATCGAGGCGCTGGCGCCCCGGGGCCCCGCCTTCAGGTTGTGCACGCCCACCACGGTGCGGCCTTCCTGGACGTAGATCGTCACCATCTTGTAGAACTTCGCGTTGCCCTTGCGGTCCACCTCGGCCTTCACCGTCTTCGCCGCGGCGGGAATCTTGTCGAGCGTGGTGGTGCGCTTGTCCCCGCTGATCAGATCCATCTTCTCCAAGGTGAGCTCCACCTCGGCGGTGCCGTCCGGGCGCACCGAGAGCACCTTCTGGCTGAAGGTCGACTGGACCTTCATGCGCACGTTCATGCCGCCCTTGCCCATGTCCATGCCGGGCATCTGCATGCCCATGCCGCCCATGCCGCCCATGCCGCCGGGCATCTTCATCTCCATGGAGGTGTCATCTTCGTACTGGAAGCGGTGCACATCCCCCTTCTTCCACTGATAGTTGAGCTCCACGGCGGAAGCGGAGCCAGAGGCGAACAGCACCAGAGCGGCAGCGAGACTGCGAGCACCAAAACGCATGGGGAACCCCCTCCCAGGGGATGAACGCGGACCCAAGGGCCCAGCGCGTTCAGGGTGATTGTCGTGGATGGCCCTCGGGACGTCGAGCCGCTGGAAATATTCTAGACTGGGGCCGTGACGGACACGCCCGACACCCTCCTCGACGGCACGCACACCGTGCTCACGCCCGAGTACGTGGAATTCCGCTTCACGCTCGCGGGGCTCTACTCGCGCCTGCTGGCGTGGCTGATGGACGCGCTCATCGTCGGTGGCTTCACCCTGGCCATCCTCATGGGGCTGAGCATGACGATGTTCGCCTTCCCCGGCTTCGCCAGCGCGCTGGGCTTCGTCCTCTACTTCCTGGTGGACTGGGGTTACGGCATCGCGCTGGAGACCGCCTGGAGCGGGCAGACGGTGGGCAAGCGGGTGATGGGGCTGCGCGTCATCCAGCAGAGCGGCGTGCGCATCGGCTTCTACCACGCCGCGCTGCGCAACCTGGCGCGGCCGGTGGACAGGCTGCCCTTCTTCTACCTGGTGGGCGGAACGGCGGCGCTGCTGTCCGGCGCGCAGCAGCGGCTGGGGGACATGCTCGCCGGCACCATCGTGGTGCGCGAGCGCCGTCTCAAGGTGCCCTCGGCGCTCGGGGCCACGGCGGACGAGGGGCTGCTGGCGGATCCGCTCTTCGTCTCGCGGGTGAAGCGATTGAGCGCCGAGGTGCGGGAGCTGGTGCTCTCCGCGGCCCTGCGGCGCGAGGAGCTGCGGATGGAGGCCCGCCTGCGCCTCTTCTCCGCGCTCGGCACGAAGCTGCAGGAGCTGCTGGCCCTGGAGAAGCCCGCCCACCTCTCGGACGAGAAGTGGACGCTGCTGGTGGCCGCGGCCCTGCTGCCCTCCCCCGGCGCACGGCCCGGGGGCACGGCGCGTGCGGTGGCCTAGGACTAGAAGTAGACGGACGTGCCCGCCGACAGGATGAGCGACGTCTGCACCCGCTCCGTCAGCGACAGGTAGACGTTGAACTGCGCCCGGGCGCCCAGGCTGATGGAGTCGGACACGAAGACCTCGAGCCCCGCGTTGGGCCCCACGCCGAAGAAGTTCGAGTCCCCCTGCGGCTTGAAGACGTGCAGGTAGCTCAGGTCCGCGCCCAGGTAGGGCCGGATGGACTCCTCCAGGAAGAGGTAGCGGATGCCGAGCGACGGGGCCAGGCCCACCACCCGCTGCCCGCTGATGGGATCCTCCGGGAAGGCGATCTTCGTGAGGGAGACCACCTCGAAGCCGCTCTCGATGTAGAGGCTGGCGTCGAAGCCGATGAACACGGTGTCGTTGAGGCTGGCCGTGTTGTTGAACCGCATGTAGCCCACCGACAGGCCGAGGCTGCGGTTGGCGAACTGGGCGTGGGCGGGGGTGGCCGCGAAGAGGGCCGCCGAGATGCCGAGAGCGAGCAGAAGCGAGCGCATGGGCCCGGACTCTAGCGTCCCCGGGCGGCGGCTAAACCACTGAAACCGCACGGAATCTCCTGGCCGGGGGCGTTGATCCGGGTGGGGGGCCTCTCCTACACTCCCACCCGTCATGTCTGCCCTCCGCTCCGCGCTCGTCCTTCCCCTGCTCCTGGCCTCCGCCTGCGTCACCACCCCGCCTCCGTCCGAACGGGCCCTCGTGAACAACGAGCTGTGCACCCAGCAGATCGCCAAGGGGGACCTCAAGCAGGCCGAGGTGTATTGCGACCTCGGGTTGGAGTTCGCCCCCCAGTACGCGGACCTCTGGGCCAACAAGGGCCTCATCGCCATGTACTCGGGCAACAAGAAGCTGGCGAGGGACCACTTCATCAAGGCCATCCGCTTCAACCAGGACCACGCGGCCTCGTACATGAACCTGGGCAAGCTGTACCTGGACGAGCAGGCCTATGGAAAGGCGCACGACAGCTTCCAGCGCGCGTTGAAGGTGAACCCGGACTACATCGAGGCCCGTTACAACCTGGGGCTCACCTACATCAACATGGGCAAGCTGGACAAAGCGGAGAAGGAGTTCCTCACGCTGCTGACGGTGGACCCCAACAACGCCCAGGCCCACCATGACCTGGGCATCATCTACTACCGCCTGGAAAACCTGGATGGGGCGGCGGCGGAGATGCTCAAGTCGGTGCAGCTCGCCCCCGGGCTGAACCCCGAGTGGTGGAACAACCTGGGCGCGGTGCAGATGGAGCTGGCGCGCTACGCGGAGGCCGTGCAGTCCTTCGGCAGCTGTATGGAGCTCAAGCCGGATCACGCGGTGTGCGCCAACAACCTGACCATCGCCACGAAGAAGGCGGCCCTGGCCGACGCGGGCCTCAAGCAGTTCCGCGACACGCAGCGGGCGGAGAACAGCGCGGAGTCCCTCTTCATGCTGGCGCGCAAGTACAAGGACGAGGGCCTGCTGGCCGACGAGGAGCGCACCTACAAGGAGTGCCTCAAGCGCGACGGCAAGTACGCGCCCTGCCACTACGGCCTGTTCGAGATCTACTCGAGCAGCCAGAAGCGTCAGCACGCCGAGGTTGCGTGCAAGAACTTCCTCAAGTACGGCTCGGTGGAGGAGTTCCCCTCGGAGTCGGAGACGTGCGACAAGTTCCTCAGCGCCAGGTCGTACTAGCGGCTGCCCGGAACCTCGCCCCCCGCCATCGCGATGAGCGTCAGGCTAACCGTCAAGCAGAGCAGTGAAGCCGGTGGAAAACCCACCGAGTTCGTCCTGGACGATGCCGTCATCACCCTGGGCCGCGACAAGGCCTGCCAGGTGGTGCTGGCGCAGCAGGCCGTGTCGCGCAGCCATGCCCGCATCACCCAGGAGGGCAACCTCTTCTTCCTGGAGGATCTGGGCAGTGCCTATGGCACGCAGGTGAATGGCAAGCCGCTGCCCAAGGGCGAGAAGCGGCTGCTGCGCAACGGGGATGTGATCGTCATCGCGCAGTTCGACGTGCGCTTCGACAGGGTGGCGGAGTTGCCGCACGACGTGGAGTCGCAGAAGACGTCCTTCGTGGCCCGCAACATGGTGAAGGACGTGATGCGGGGCCTGTCCGGTGGCGAGGAGCGCTACCTGCGGGTGATGAACGGCCCGCGCGAGGGCGAGCGCCTGGAGGTCAACGACGCCCAGGAGTTCGTCATCGGCCGGGACGACTCGGCGGACGTGGTCTTCCGGGACGATCTGATCTCCCGCCGGCACGTGAAGGTGCGGCGCGACTGGTCCGGCACGCACGTGGAGGACCTGGGCAGCCGCAACGGCATCAAGGTCAACCGCAAGCGGGTGAACCGCAAGACGCTGAAGGACGGAGACGAGCTGGAAGTAGGCGGCGTCCGCTTCGTCTACGTGTGCCCGTCCGAGGCGCCCGAGGAGCAGTCCGAGGCCCTGGCCGCGGTGGCCCCGAGCAGCTCGGAGGAGGAGCCCAGCTCGAGGACGAATCCGCTGCCGGCCGTGCGTGAGCGCCCCTCGTCGGGGAAGCGGGCGGCGGCGTCCACCGAGCAGCCCGCGGAAGAGACGCCGGAGCCCGAGCAGGAGGCCGCGGCCAGCAGCGAGCCCGCGGCGGCCGAGGAGCCCGCGGCGGAGCAGGCGGAGCAGGAGCCCGCCGCCGAGCCGGAGCCCGCGGTGGAGGAGCCGGTGAGGCCCGCGCCGCCGCCGCCGGTGGTGCGCCGGAACGAGCCGGAGGACGAGGTCGCCGAGCCGGACATCAAGCGCTACATCCCACTGGTGGCGCTGGGCGTCATCTTCGTGATGGCGGTGGGCGTGCTGATCGCCCTGTTCGTGGGCGTCTGAGCCACTCCCTCAATCGCGCATCCCCTTCCCTCTCGAGCATCCCCTCCCTCTCCCACCGGGAGAGGGTCGGGGTGAGGGTATCGGGAATACCCGGGTTGCTACCCCCGGGTGCCAGAAGCACCCGGGTTCCCACTACTACCACTACCGGATGGAGATACGGGCCACCGGCTGGATGTTGAGCTCCGGCGACAGCTCCTGGAAGGAGACGACGGAGAAGGGCGGGTTGAACTCGTACTCGAGCAGCTTGCGGACGTAGCGCCGGATGTCCATGGCGGTGAGGATGACGGGGCGCTGCGCACTGGGCGGCAGGTGGCCGCACTCGGACTTCACGGCCTGGACGATCTCCTGGGCGATGTCCGGCTCGAGGGCCAGGTGGGTACCGGCGGAGGTGCGCTTGATGGAGCCGCGGATGGCCTCCTCGATCTGCGGATCCAACAGGTAGACCACGAGGGTGCCGGTGCCGCGGGCGAACTTGTGGGACACGTAGCGCCGCAGGCTGGAGCGCACGTGCTCGGTGAGCATGACGTTGTCGGCCTCGACCTGGCCGTACTCGGCCAGCGCCTGGAGGATGCCGCGCAGGTCGCGGATGGAGATCTCCTCCTCCACGAGGCGCCCGAGGATGTCCGTGAGCTTGAGCACGGTGACGACCTTGGGAACCACTTCCTTCACGATGGCGGGGAAGGCCTTCTCCAGCTGGTCGAGCATCGACTGCGTCTCCTGGACGCCGATGAACTCGCGCGCCTGGCGGCGCAGCACGGCGGCCAGGTGGAGGATGATGTAGCCGGGCACGTCCCAGGTGGTGAGGCCCGCGGCCTCGAGCGTGGCCTTGTGGTGCTCGGGCACCCACGCGGCGGCCTGCCGGGTGGCGGGGTTGACGGCCTCGAAGCCCTGGATGTTCATCAGCTTCAGGCGCTCCACCGTGTCGTTGACGAGCACGTGGCCCAGGGTGGCCTGGCCCGTCACCACGGGGACTTCGTTGATCTGAATCTGGTACGCGCCGGGAGGCAGGTTCGAGTTGCCGCGGGCGCGCACGCCCGGGAAGCGCACGCCCATCTCCACGAAGAGGCCGTCGCGCATGAAGGGGATGAGCTCGAAGAGGAACTTGCCGTTGTCCTGGCGCGAGTCCACGTAGGGCACCAGGGCGTCGGAGACCTCCAGCACGATGGGCGTGACGACGGGGATGAAGAGCTCGGAGTCCGGGTTGATGGCCTCCTTGGGTTGCGGCTCGGTGGCCGCGGGCGTCTCGCCCTCGGGCGTCTCCCCGGCGGTGAGGCCCGCCGCATCACCGGCCGCCAGCGCCTCCTCGTTCTTCAGCATCCTCCAGGAGCCGTAGCCAGCGCCGGCCGCCAGCAGGAAGAAGGGAATCTTGGGCAGGCCAGGGATGAGGCCGAGCACCATGAGCATGCCCGCGGCGATGGCGATGGCCTTGGGGTAGGCGGTCAGCTGCGTGCCCACGTCCTTGCCGAGGTGGTTGCCCTCCTCGTCGCCGCCCACGCGCGTCACGATGATACCGGCGCAGGTGGAGATGAGGATGGCGGGGATCATTCCGACCAGACCGTCACCGATGGTGAGCAGCGTGTACTTCTGGGCCGCGGCGCCCACCTCCATGCCCTTCTGCATCACGCCGATGATGAGGCCACCGACGATGTTGATGACGGTGATGATGATGCTGGCGATGGCGTCGCCCTTCACGAACTTCATCGCGCCGTCCATGGCACCGAACAGCTGGCTCTCGCGCTCCAGGTCGCGGCGCTTGCGCTTGCCCTCGTCCTGGTCGATGGAGCCGGCGCGCAGGTCCGCGTCGATGGACATCTGCTTGCCGGGCATGGCGTCCAGGGTGAAGCGCGCGGCCACTTCGGCGACGCGCTCACTGCCCTTGGAGATCACGATGAAGTTGACGATGACGAGGATGATGAAGATCACCAGACCGACGACCATGTTGCCGGCCACCACGAAGTGACCGAAGGCCTCGACCACCTCGCCCGGGTCGCCCGTGAGCAGGATGAGGCGCGTCGTGGAGATGGTGAGCGCCAGCCGGTACATCGTGGTGATGAGCAGCAGCGTCGGGAACACCGACAGCCGCAGTGCCGTGGGGACGTACAGGGAGATGAGCAGCAGCACCACCGAGATGCTGATGTTCAGGGTGAGCAGCACGTCCAGCAGCATCGGCGGCAGCGGGACGATCATCATCCCGATGATGGCCACCACAACGCACGCCAGGACGATGTCGGAGTACTTGGACAGGAAGCTGTTGCTGTTGCTCTGGGCGGACATTCAGTCCGCAATCCTAGCGAGCCCCGCTTACTTTCCCAAGCCTCCTGCCCCGGACTCCGCGGCCGGCCACCCGCAGCGGCCAGCCAGGCGAGCCAGTTACTCCTTGCGGCCCCCGGCCACGGCGGGCTCCCGCTGGGCCTCCTCGGCGCTCTGGAGGGCCGCGGCGGCCAGGACCCGCGCACGCTCGGTCAGGGGGTCCTTGTTCTCCGGGTCCAGCTCCACCACCCGGGAGAAGTCATGGACCGCGTCCATGATGTTGCCCAGGCGCAGGTGGACCTCGCCCCGGTTGATCAACGCCGCGGTGTCCGTGTCATTGAGGCGGATGGCCTCGTTGAAGTGCACCAGCGACTCGTCCAGGTCATCCACCGCCAGGCAGGTGGCTCCCAGGGCCGTGCGGTAGTAGCCCTCCGCGGGGTCCAGGGCCGACAGCTCCTGGAAGATGACTCGAGCCTCGTCGTAACGCCCCTGCTCGTACATCTGGAATCCCTGCATCGCCTGCTGGAGCAGGTCGGGCGTGGACACATCAGGGTCGGAGTTCGCCATGGTAGTCAACCTCGATGCTACTACGAGCCTCCGAACCGACGGAAGCTCCCTACCGGAAAAACAGGACAGGCCTCACAGCAGCGTCCTCCCGGGACGCACCTTCCGTAAGATGGGGGGCATGGACCTCGCGCATGCCCAGGAAATCTTCGAGCAGCTCTACTCAGGCTTCTCCGGATACGACATCGCCCGGAACGAGAAGGAACGGATGGGGCTGCAGCAGGCGGCCACCACCTACGGCGAGGTGATTCCCCCGGCCTTCCACGACGTGCTGCTCGCGGCCGCGCCCAAGGAGGGCGAGGTGTTCTTCGACCTCGGCTCCGGAACGGGCAAGGCGACGTTCCTGGCCGCCCTCGCCTTCCCCTTCCGCCGGGTGGTGGGCATCGAGCTGCTCCCCGGCCTGGGGGATGCGGCACGCAAGGTGCTGAGCCGCTACGACGCGGACATCCGCCCCCGCCTGGGGCCCGAGCACCAGCACCAGCGCATCGACTTCATCGATGGAGACTTCCTGGCCACGGACTTGTCCGAGGCCGACGTGCTCTTCGCGCATGGCACCTGCTACGGCCCCGAGCTCATCGCGCAGCTCACCCACAAGCTGGAGGAGCTCAAGCCCGGGGCGAGGGTCGTCATGGCCGGCCAGACGCTGGCCTCGCCCGAGCTCGTCTTCCAGAAGATGAAGGTGATGAAGACGGACTGGGGCTCGGCGCTCGCGGCGGTGTACCAGCGCCGGTAGGCCCCACCCGCCCGGGAGGCGGCTACTTCTTGGCCGCCTCCGCGTTCTGGAGGATCGTCAGGGTGGCGCGCGCGCGCTTGGTGTTCTCGCGCTTGGCCTCGGGATCCAGCTTCAACGCGGCCTGGATGTCCTGGAGCGCCGCGGGCACGTTGCCCTCGCGCAGGAACAGCTCGCTGCGTCCCACCAGCGCATCCACGTTGCCGATGTTGAGCTCGAGCGCCCGGGAGTACTCGGCCTTGGCCTCGGCGTACTTCTCCAGGTGGGCGTAGGTCGACGCCAGGTTGCAGTGGAAGACGCTGTCGTGGGGGGAAGCGGCCACCAGCCCCTTGAAGATGTCCAGGGCGTCTTGAAGCTTCCCGGTCTTCAGCATGTCGTGACCGCGCGTGGCGATCTCGTAGAGCATCTCGCGGGACAGGCCGAGGAACTCCGCCGGGGTGATCTCTCCGACGACGAGCTTCTCGCCGAGTTCTTCCGAAATGACGCGCGTGGTACCGGCGGGCTTCTGCGGGGTATTGCTCACGGGAGCACCTGTGGGAAAAAAAAGACGGGAGGGCCGCGCACGACCCTCCCGCCCGGTGAGTCTAGACCAGAGCTCAGAACGTCAGGTAGCGGTTCTGGCTGACGCTCCGGGTGAGGTCACGCAGGGACGCCGCCTTGTCGAGCATGCGGCCGATGTCCTCGAAGCTGCTCTGCAGGGTGCTCTGGCGGCGATCCACCCAGCAGCCACCGCGCGGGCCGGTGGTGGTGGGGCGCTCGAAGGGGTTGTTCTTCTCGAGCTTCTCGGTGAGCTTGCGCAGCGTGTCGAAGAGCTTGGACATCTGCTTGAAGAGATCGCCGAGCTTGCCGAGGAAGTCGGCCGGCTTCTTGGTATCCGTGGGATTGTTGGTGCCGGGGGCCGGGGCGCCCGCGGCCAGGTTGTTGCCGAGCTTGAAGGACTCGCCGCCGTTGTTGCTGCCGATGACCTCCTTGCCCGTGAAGGACCAGTCATCGGTCTCCTTGCCCATGACGAAGACGTCCTTGCCGCCGAAGCTGTTGACGTTGGCGTAGCCGTCCTGGGTGACGGGGCCGGTCTTGCCCTTGCCCTTGTCGAGGTCGGTGACCTGCACGCGGTCGTTACCGGAGATGATCTCCAGCTTGGAGGAGACCGTCATGCCGTTGCCGTAGGGGGCGGTGGTGCAGTTGATGCGGGTGCCATCGCCGAGCACGAAGGTGCTGTCGCGCTTGAAGTCCCACTTGCCACCGTCGCCCTCGTCCACGTGCGGGTCGCCCCAGACGCGGGTGTTCTTGCCGTCCGGACCGGTGATCTTCCACTCGAACTGGCTGGTGGCCTCGATCTTGTAGCCGCCCGGCGTGGTGATGACGCCGTTGGGGTCCGTCTTCAGGCTGCCCGACGGGTGGGAGGAGTCGGAGGGAGCCGGCGCGGAGGGCGTGGCAGGACCGTTGCCGACGACCGAGTAGAAGATGTCCATGATGGACCGGTCCTTGCGGAACACATCGTTCTCGACCGTGGTGTTGGTCGGGGCGGCGGTCTGCGTGGTGGCCGCCGTGGTCTGCACCTGGCCGGCGTCCTTGGTGGCGCCCAGGGTCTGCAGCTCCGCAGTGTTGGTCCGGGCCGTGGTCGTGGTGCTCGGAGAACCACCGATCTTGGTCGACATGATGTTCGTCCTTTCTTGCTCGGGTGCGAGGAAGAGCCTACGCACCGGGTCAGGGCATCTTGTGGGTGCGGCGCCGAAGCGCCGCATGCTGTGCTTCAGTTATTTCCATTATCGAGCCACCCCGCCGAAGGTTTCCTGCGAACCTGCGGAAGTGCTTTTTCCCGCCCCGGTCCCCTCTGACGTCCCCAGGGGTGGAAGTGGAAACCAGGGGTCGGGAGGCAGTCAAGCCCACCCGGCCTGGGGAGAGCGGCCCTCCACGAGCGGAACCGGCCCCGCATGACCTCTCTGGGAGGGCCACTCCAGAGCGGTTCGGACGGCCCTTCTGCCCCTGCTTCGCCACCCGTGAAGGAGGAGCTGGGGGCGTTCCTCGTCCTTTTCGGAATTTCCCGCGGATTTTCCGGGGCATTTTCCCAGGGCGGCCCGCCGAGGAGCCGCGGCACAGCGGCCGAGGAGCGGCACCGCAGCCGCCGAGGGGCAGTGCGGACGAGGGCCCCAAAAGCGAAACCGGCCCCGCGAAGCCCCCTTATCGAGGACCGCGCGAGGCCGGTTCGGACTACCTGACTGCGGAGGGCGCTATCAGCCGCCGATGTTGCGGATGACGGACATCGCCATCTCGTGCATCTGCTTCATCATCTGCGTGATGAGCTGGGTCAGCTCCTGCTCCTTCTGCATCTTCATCTGCGCCTCCATGAACGGCTTCATCTCCGCGGGGGCGTTGGCCAGCATGTCCTGCTGAGCCTTCGAGAGACCGCCCATGGCGCTCATTCCGGCGTTGGCGATAGAGCTGAGGGACATTTGAATTCTCCTGGGAAATCGTTGGGTTGGAACCTGGTGCCGCGCGAAGCAGCGACCTGACAAAAGGATTATCGGTCCTGCCCCTCAGGAGTTTCCTCCTGCTTTTTCCGGGGCATTTTTTTTCGGGGCCTCCGCGCCGCCCAGCTCCACGACGCCACCAGTCCCACGTCGGGAGGCACCCAGGGCCCAAAAGCGAAACCGGCCCCGCGAAGCCTCTTATCGAGGACCGCGAGACCGGTTCGGACTACCTGACTGCAGAGGGCGCTATCAGCCGCCGATGTTGCGGATGACGGACATCGCCATCTCGTGCATCTGCTTCATCATCTGCGTGATGAGCTGGGTCAGCTCCTGCTCCTTCTGCATCTTCATCTGCGCCTCCATGAACGGCTTCATCTCCGCGGGGGCGTTGGCCAGCATGTCCTGCTGAGCCTTCGAGAGACCGCCCATGGCGCTCATTCCGGCGTTGGCGATAGAGCTGAGGGACATTTGAATTCTCCTGGGAAATCGTTGGGTTGGAACCTGGTGCCGCGCGAAGCAGCGACCTGACAAAAGGATTATCGGTCCTGCCCCTCAGGAGTTTCCTCCTGCTTTTTCCGGGGCATTTTTTTTCGGGGCCTCCGCGCCGCCCAGCTCCACGACGCCACCAGTCCCACGTCGGGAGGCACCCAGGGCCCAAAAGCGAAACCGGCCCCGCGAAGCCTCTTATCGAGGACCGCGAGACCGGTTCGGACTACCTGACTGCAGAGGGCGCTATCAGCCGCCGATGTTGCGGATGACGGACATCGCCATCTCGTGCATCTGCTTCATCATCTGCGTGATGAGCTGGGTCAGCTCCTGCTCCTTCTGCATCTTCATCTGCGCCTCCATGAACGGCTTCATCTCCGCGGGGGCGTTGGCCAGCATGTCCTGCTGAGCCTTCGAGAGACCGCCCATGGCGCTCATTCCGGCGTTGGCGATAGAGCTGAGGGACATTTGAATTCTCCTGGGAAATCGTTGGGTTGGAACCTGGTGCCGCGCGAAGCAGCGACCTGACAAAAGGATTATCGGTCCTGCCCTTCAGGAGTTTCCTCCTCCTTTTCCGGGGCATTTTTTTGGGAGCCCTGGCGGCGCTGGGCCGCCCTGAGCAGATGGAGCGTGAGGAGGTTGGTCACCGAGAGAATCAGGCCCAGCTCGTAGCGGCCGTAGGCGGCTGCCGCGCCGATGGCCCCCGTATTCCAGAGACTGGCCGCGGTGGCGATCCCGCGCACATCCCTCTCCGTCTTGAGGATGGCCCCACCACCGACGAAGCCAATGCCCGTCAACAGCCCGGAGAGGACGCGCGCCTGCGCCTCGGCGCTCTCGCCCAGGGCATGCTGTCCGAGCAAGAGATAAGCGCACGCCCCCACCGCCACGAGCGGGAAGGTCCGCAGCCCCGCGGTCCGGGCCGTCAGCCCGCGCTCCCACCCCAGGGGCAGCGCCAGCAGGAACGCCGCTCCGACGCGAAGCAGGATGTCGAGAATCTCGGTCCACATGTCTCCACCCACCCTCCTCTCGAGAAATGAAGAGCAGTCCCTCCGCTCCGGAGCGGCCGTGCCCTACCCCACCCCGTGCGCCCCCATCGGCCAGGCCCACGGGACGAGCACGAGGAGCATCGCGAGCATCAGCGCGGTGAGCGGACCTCCGAGCCGGAGGAAGTCGCTGAACCGGTAGCGCCCGGGGCCGTACACCAGCATGCAGCTCGGCTCGAGCGGTGTGATGAACGAGCAAGAGGCGGCGAGCGCAATCCCCATGGCGAACGTGCGGGGGTTCACGCCCAGGGCCGAGGCGGCGCTCAGCCCCACGGGCAACATCACGAGCGCGGCGGCCTGGTTGCTCATCGGAATGGAGAGGACCACGGTCAACAGCATGAGACAGAGCAGCACCAGGCGCGGGCCACCCACTCCCGCGACATCGGCCGCGAGTCCTCCGAGGAAGAGCCCCGCCCCGCTCTTCTCCATGGCGACACCGAGCGCCATCATCGAGCCGATCAGCAGCACCACCCGCCAGTCGATCCGGAAGGCGTGCTTCGGGTCCAGGCAGCCGGTGAGGACCATGAGGAGGACTCCCGCCACGCCCGCGACGGACAGCGGCACGAGCCCCACCGAGCCGATCACGAGCGCGGTGAGGAAGATGGAGATGGCGAGCCACGCCTTGGAGTGACGGGGAACCGCCATCTCCTCGACGTTCAGCAACAGCAGGAACGAGGGGTCCCTCGCGAGCTCCCGCAGGCGCTCGCGCGGCCCGGCCAGCAGCAGCCCGTCTCCCGGATGCAGCTTCACCCCACGCAGGGACCGCGGGGTGAGCGGCTCCGGCTGCACCTGGAGGGACGGGTGCCGGTGCAGCGCGAGCAGGGACACGCCATGGCGCTCCGTGAGCCGTGCGTCCCTCACCGTGGTTCCGGCGAGCACGCTGGCCGGAGGCACGAGGGCCTCCGCGATCACGGGCTCCCGCCCGCGCCGGGCCTCCCGGACCTCGAGCTCGTGGCGCAGCACGAGCCCCCGCAGGTGCCGGATGCGCAGGATGTCCCGGCGCCGGCCGATGAGCACCAGGCGGTCCTCCGGCTCGAGGACGACAGCAGGCTCCGGGGCCAGCCGCTGGTCATCACGGATGACGGCGACGACCTCCAGGCCGAGCCACCGCTGGAGCCAGGAGAGCTGTTTGCCGGGGAGCCGCGAACGCCGGGGCACGTACGCCTCGGTGATGAAGTCCCGCGCCTGCCCCTCCTCCTCGCTGACGCTCGTCCGGGTGGGCAGGACCACCGGCGCCAGCAGGAGGACGAGCGCCACCCCGAGGAGCGCCGCGGGCAGCCCGGCCGGAGAGAGCTCGACGAGGCCGATGGGGCCCAGCCCGAGAGCGTCCAGCCGCGCGGAGACCACCAGGTTCGTCGAGGTCCCATACAAGAACCCCATCCCGCCCAGGATGGAGGCGAAGGCGAGGGGCATGAGCACCCTGCTCCTCCGCAGGCCGGCGGCCTTCGCGCCCCGGAGCGCCGCCGGAAGAAAGGCCGCCGTGGTGACCGTGTTGGGGACGAAGGCCGAGAACAGCGCCACGAGCACCATCAACCCCAGGAGGAATCCCCGGGGGCCGAGCCGGCCGAGGTGGGCCAGCCCGTTGCCGGCCCTGTGCATCACCCCGGTCGCCGACAGCCCCTCCGTCATCGCCAGGAGCGCGAAGATGAAGATGACCGTCTCGTTGGAGAACCCGGCGAAGGCCTCCGCGGGCGTCAGGACTCCCGTCAGCGCGAGCAGACAGACGACGGAGAGCGCCGTCACCTCGAGGGGAATCGTCTCGATGGAGAAGAGGACGATGCCGATGAACACGATGCCCAGAACCAGTGCAATCCCCGTCATGTCGAAACGCTCCTGGAGGACGAGCCCCCCTCCTCACCTCAGGCCGGGAGCGCGTACCGATGGGTGATGGCGCCGAGCACCTGCCGGCGGCTGTCCGCCGCGGGAAGCTCGTAGCGGCGCTCGATGGTGGAGATCTCCCGGGCCAGCTCGTCGTCACGGAGGACGTGCCGTATCCAGCGCGAGAAGTCCCCATGCCAGAGGTGGAAGAGCCATGCCTGCTCATCCACGCCCTCCGCCAACTGGCAGAAGGTGCTCAGGTTGTTGGCCCGCAGGTCCAGCCTCCCTTCCGGCCCCTGGAAGATGAAGCTCCCGGAGCCCAGGTCCCCCTCCACATGCCCCTGGAAGCGCCGCAGGCGCTCGGCGCGCCCCGGTGCGACCCTCAGCCGCAGCGGCCAGTGCCCCTCGGTGATGAACCAGGCGAGCACTTCATCTGACTGGCAGGCACTGAGCGGGGCATAGGGCGCGGGCACGTCGAGCGCCTCGGCCAGGTGCCCGAGGGTCCGCGCGGAAGCCGGCCCCACCGCCACGGCGACATCCACCTGCCGGAGGATGGCACGCGCCACCTCCCCCGGGTTGTCCGCCAGCAGAATGGTCTCTCCCAGAGCCGTGGGCCCCCCTCCGGCGGCCCGCCCTCCAGAGGGCCACACGTGCTGGGCTCCGTTGACGAGAATCCAGTGAGGCCGCCCTGTCCGCCTCCGCATCACCGCCAGCGCAGTGAACAGCTCGGCACAGAAGCCCGGCTGCTCGGAGGGCGTCAGCCCGGCCAGATTGACCACGAGCTTCACCGACGAATCCGTCAGGGCGGCGATGACCTCGGACACCCGGGGCGCGCGCAGCCGGTTCCCCAGCTTCACCAGGTCCTCGCGGAGCGGGAAATCCCCCCAGGGGTCGATGACGCAGGGCTGGTACTTCTTCTGGATGAGCCGCTCGAGAAGCCCGAAGGCGTAGTCCGACTTCCCGCTGCCACGTGGCCCCGTGACGAGGACGTTGTCCCCATGGGCGGGAATGCACACCGCGTCTCCGGCCTGCTCGAAGCCGAGCAGCAGCGAGTCGTGGGGAATCCGCGTCCTGGCCGCTTGGAGATCGTCACGGACCAACTCCTCGATGAGCTCGGCCACCCCTGCTTCCGCCGCGCCTCTTGTCACGAAGGCAGCCCGCTCCTTGAGCGCGGGCAGGGCATCGGCCACGGCCACCGCGCACTCGCTCACGTCCAGGAGCGAATGATCATTGGCTTCGCTCCCGATGCTGACGACCTCGTGCGGCGACAGCCCGAGCGACAGGAGCGCCTCCTGGAGACCTGCCCCCTTGTTGACGCCCGGCGGCACGGCCAGCGCCGACTCGCCGCAGAAGAGGATCTGCAGTTCGAGGCCGAGCTCACGAACCGCCTCGACGAGCGCACACGCATGCGAGGCATGGGTATAGACGGCGACCTGGCCCCGCTCGATGGGGGAGAGGATGCGCCGGCGCAGGGCCAGCTCGAAGGACTCCGGAACGGGCCCGGCGAGGGACAGACTCTCGCGGCGAGCCGGCCAGTGCAGGACGGCGCCGTTCTCCGCGATGACGCAATCGAAGAGCTCCAGGCGGGGGCAGACCGCGGTCAGCTCCCCGAGCCGCCGCGCGGTCACCAGGAGCGCGCGCCGCCCCGAGCGCCGCAGTTGCTCGAGCGCCGCGTCGAGACGGCCAGCGTTGGCCAGGGTTCCATCCAGGCTCATGGCGAGGGCCAGGTAGCGCATTGAGACCTCCGTTCCGGGTGATGAATGTGGGAAAGCAGGGCCTTCTCGAGCGCCCCGGGGCTCACCCAGCCATGGTGCCCGTCCAGGAAGGGGCATCACTGGCGGGGAAGGACTCCTCGGAGGCCCGCCCGACGACATCGGGACTCGCCATCTGCAGGGGAGAGACGACGCCCACCGCGCGCAGCTCCTCGTCGATGACGATGGCCCGCCGCGCCCCAGCGTGAACCATTCGCCGCGCCAGGTTCTCCAGCGTCTCGTCTTCGTGGGTGAAGACGAAGTCGAGGCGGGCGACGTCCCCCACCGCACCGGCGAGGTAACCCTGAGCCTGTGCCTCGGCGCCCAACACCAGCTCTCGCGTTGTCACGAGGCCGTAGATGCCGTGCGCATCACCCACGACCAGGAGCAGACGGCAAGAGTTCCACATGCGCTCCGCCGCTTCACGCAGGGGGGTCTCCGGCCCCACCACGGCCACGTCTCGCCGCATCACGTCTCGCACCCACATGACATCCTCCTTTTCGCGGTTGGATTGCGTATCGGCTCATCCAGCAGCGCCGGGCCTCACGGACTCGCATGCGCTCCGCGCGGACGCCTGCCGGGACAGGCCTGGATTCCAGACCTGAGGGAGGGCGTTCGGGAACGGGAGTGAGGGGAATGCGGGACCCGGGAGGGGCCCGCATCGAGGGCGTACCAGACGAGGACTCTTCCTCGTTCAACGACCGCCAGCGCCTCTAGGCGAGAGGAGCGGCGGTGCGAGCGAGAAGCCAGGCAGCGGCCCTGTGGAGCACGCACGAGCGCCGGCACAGCCCCGCCCAAGGCATCTCGCGCTTGTCGGGGGCTGGGGGCAACTGCATGCGCATCTCGGCTCTCCTGGGTCCATGACGATGCTCAGTGCACATCGTCTCCTTGGAGAACCCCTGCCCGGCCGGGTTTCTTCCCCCCTCCCGGAGTACCCACCGGCTGTTGCAGGATGAGAACGGGCAGTTATAGTCAGCCCTGTATGCGCGCCGCCCCGTGCCCAGCCCCGATGAAGTCCGGTACGCGCTGGGCCGTGGTGCGCCGGGTTCTGCTCGCCCATGGCCGGGCCACCGCCTGGCTCGAACCCTGCGCCGCCCGCCACCCCCTCTAAACCCCGGCGCGCGGCGTCCCGTCCCCTCTGAAGGCTGCCTCCCAGGCAGGCTCCTCAGGGGACTCCTGTCCTGAGCGCCCGTAGGACGCGGACGCGGCTCCACGAGCGCCGTCCCCTGCCGCTCTCCCTGGCCTCCCTCGATTCACCCCGGCCGCAGCGCGGCCACTTCCCCATGAGGAACATGGCAATGACCCAAGAGCGACACATCCTCGTCACCGAGACCGACCTCGATCGCCTCCAGCGCCTCATCGAGCTGCACGGAGACGGTCGCAACGCCGAGCTGGTCGAGATGCTGGAGCAGGAGCTGGCCCGGGCCGAGGTGACGAGCGCCCAGGAGGTCCCTCCGGACGTGGTGACGATGAACAGCACCGTCGTCTTCGAGGACGAGGAGACGGGCGCCCACCGGCGGGTCACGCTCTGCTACCCGCAGGACGCTCGCAGCGACGAGGGCCGCATCTCGGTGATCGCTCCCATTGGAAGTGCCCTCCTCGGGCTGTCCGTGGGCCAGTCCATCCAGTGGCCGGTCCCGGGTGGGCGTACCCGGACGCTGCGCATCGTCGCGGTGCCGTACCAACCGGAGGCGGCAGGAGACTTCCACCTCTGACACCTCGGAGGCCCCCGCCGCCGCGCCTGGCGGCGGGCCCCTTCGACCCCCCCAAAAGCGAAACCGGCCCCGCGTGGCCTCCTATCGAGGACCGCGCGAGGCCGGTTCGGACTACCTGACTGCGGAGGGCGCTATCAGCCGCCGATGTTGCGGATGACGGACATCGCCATCTCGTGCATCTGCTTCATCATCTGCGTGATGAGCTGGGTCAGCTCCTGCTCCTTCTGCATCTTCATCTGCGCCTCCATGAACGGCTTCATCTCCGCGGGGGCGTTGGCCAGCATGTCCTGCTGAGCCTTCGAGAGACCGCCCATGGCGCTCATTCCGGCGTTGGCGATAGAGCTGAGGGACATTTGAATTCTCCTGGGAAATCGTTGGGTTGGAACCTGGTGCCGCGCGAAGCAGCGACCTGACAAAAGGATTATCGGTCCTGCCCTTCAGGAGTTTCCTCCTCCTTTTCCGGGGCATTTTTTTTCGGAGCCGCGAGGCCCCTGCTAAGCCGTGGGGCCCAAAAGCAAACCGGCCCCGCGTGGCCCTCCAAGGAGGACCGCACGAGGCCGGCTCGAACTACCCAGCTGCGGAGGGCGCTATCAGCCGCCGATGTTGCGGATGACGGACATCGCCATCTCGTGCATCTGCTTCATCATCTGCGTGATGAGCTGGGTCAGCTCCTGCTCCTTCTGCATCTTCATCTGCGCCTCCATGAACGGCTTCATCTCCGCGGGGGCGTTGGCCAGCATGTCCTGCTGCGCCTTCGAGAGACCGCCCATGGCGCTCATTCCGGCGTTGGCGATAGAGCTGAGGGACATTTGAATTCTCCAGTAAATTCGAGGGGTTGAAACTTCGGTGGGAGGCGAAGCAACGACCTGACAACCTGATTATCGGCCCGGGCTCTCCAGAGTTTCCTGCTGCATTTCCGGATCATTTCCCGGGGCCGGGAAACCAGGAGGGACTAGCCCTTCACCTTGCCGAGGGCGGGGTTCTTCATCCACGTCTTGAAGGACTCGAGCTGCTGCTGCTCGGACTTCGCATCCGAGGGGGCGGCGGGCGCCGGAGCGGTCTCGGGGTTGAGCGTCATGCCCTTGCGCTGCGCGGAGCCCTCGAAGCCATCCTTCACGCCCGTGCCGGAGCGCTGGGCCGGCGCCGCCGGAGCGGCCGCGGCGGGAGCACCCTCGAGCAGGGCGCCCACGAAGCCCGCCGGGATCGGCGGCGCGCCCTCGGGCCACTCCATCTGGCCGGTGAAGCCCACCGCGACCAGCCGCTCCTGCAGGAACTCCACGACCTCCATGATGATGGTCGGAGGAGGAAGGACGGGATCCTTCGTGAAGCGAACGAACGCGTCCTTGACCTCGTTGTAGAGGTTCACGTTCAGGGGCGCGCCCACCTTGGTGTTCGCCAGCAGCTCGTGCATCTTGCGCAGCACCGGCTGGGCAGTCCCGGTGGCGGTCTTGGCCTGCTTCTCCAGCGCGGCCAGCAGCTTCTCCCGCTTCGCCACCAGCTCGGGCGGCTCGGTAGGAAGGGGATACTCTTCGTTGGCGTTCGGCTTCTTCGACATGAGCGCGTCTCTTTCTGCGGGGGAGCGAGAAGTGTCAATGCACGGCGCTGCCCATGTTAGGGATGGTTGGATTCCTGGATCAAGCCAGCAACCTCGGAAACCCGTGACCTGGGGAGTCGGGCGCCGGTTCAGCGCTGGGTGAGCGCTGTCATCATCGCCTCGGCCTTGTGGGCCAGCGGCTCATCCGCCTCCACCAGGGAGGAGATGCGGCGCAGATCCTCCAGCGCCTGCGCCTTCTGCCCCAGTGAGAGCCGGACCTCGGCGCGGCCCACGTAGGCCTGGGCATCCCGGGCATCCAGCTTGAGGGCCACGTCGTAGGCGGCCAGCGCGCCCTGCGGATTGCCCGCGGCCATCTCCACCACGCCGAGCGCCTTGGCGAAGTAGGCATCCGCCGGGTTGACGGCGTAGAGGCCCTGGAAGAGCGTGCGCGCCTCGGCGATGCGGCCCTGGTAGAAGAAGATGTAGGCCGTCTTGGCGATGGCGTACAGCTCATCGTCCGTGTAGCCGCGCACGTCGCGCAGCGTCGCCTTGCCATCCGCCCACCGCTGCATCATCGCGGCGAGCCGGGCCTCGTCCTGGGGGTTGTTGCTGTCGGATGCGGCCATGGCGCTAGAACCCTTCCTCCTGCTGCTCCTCGCGCATGCGGCGCTGGATCTCCTGGACCTCGGAGTGCACCTGGCCCACCAGCGCCAGCATCTGCGCCTCGCGCTGCAGCAGGCCCTTGAGGCGCTCCATGCGCTCTGGCGGCGCGTTGAGGCGCGCCATGCTCCGCTCGAGCAGCTGGCGCTGATCGCTGTCACCCCGCCCGGCCACGCTGCCCAGGTAGGGCCGGTCCGAGAAGCCCTCCAGGTCCGCCTCGTGCCCCTTGGGATTGGGGGGCGTGGGCAGCCGCAGCTCCTCGGAGGAGTGCGCCGGGCCGATGAAGTCCAGCAGCGCCGCCGAGGCGAGCGCCGGACTCTTCGGGTTGCCCGCCTTGCGCTTCTTGCGATCGAACTGGGAGGGATCGACCAGCTTCTCGCGGACCGCACGGGGGCCGCCCCAGGGCCAGAGGGGTGTTCTCGGGGGCTGATTGTTGATTTTGGCCATGGCCTGGATTGAACCTCACTGCCGGGGGGGCACGCCAGAGTCTACCCTACTCGTCTTACCGCACTCGCCCTACCGCTTGCCGCCTGCCTGCTGCTCGCGCTGGAGCTCGAAGATGAAGTTGAGGACCTCCGCGACGGCGTCGTACAGCTCCTCGGGGATCTCCTGGCCCACGTCGATGCGGTAGAGCGCGTTGGCCAGCGACACGTTCTTCATGACGGGGATGTTGTACTGCTTGGCGATCTCGCGAATCTTCTCCGCCTTGAGCCGCATCCCCTTGGCCACCACGCGCGGCGCGGTGTCCTTCTCCTTGTCGTACTTGATCGCGATGGCCATCTCGGCGTCGTCACTCATGGGAACCTCGCGTCAGGAACGGGGGCCAAGGCCGCTTCAGGCCCGGGCCGCCGGAGTGGGATTCTTCAGGCCGTAGACGAAGTTGAGCACCTCGGCGACGGCGTCGTACAGCTCCTCGGGGATCTGCTCGCCCACCTCCACGCGCAGCAGGGCGTGCGCCAGGGGCACGTTGCGCAGCGTGGGCACGTCCGAGTCGCGCGCCAGGGCCTTGATGCGCTCGGCCTTGAAGTCCAGGCCCTTGGCCAGCACCTTGGGCGCCACGTCCCCGTCCTTGTCGTACTTGAGCGCCACGGCCACGTGGTCCGGGTTGGTGACGATGACGTCGGCGTCCTTCACGGCCTCCATCTGCGCGCCCTCCAGGAGCTCGTGCGCCATCTCCTTGCGCTTGGCCTTGTTGTGCGGATCGCCCTCGCTCTCCTTGTATTCCTTCTTCACGTCCTCCTTCGACATCATCTGGTCCTTCATGTACGACTTGCGCTGCCACCAGACGTCGAAGATGCCGAAGAGGAAGAAGACCATGCCCACGCGCACGGCGACGCGGTAGGTCAGCTCGCCCATGATGGCCAGGATGGTGGGCGTGTCGCGGCGCACCGTCTCCACCACCAGGGGCATCGAGTCGCGGATGACGCCGAAGGTGACGTAGGCGGCGATGGAGATCTTCGTCAGGTTCTTGAGGATCTCGATGATCTGCTTCTTGGTGAAGAGGTTCTTCAACCCCTCGATGGGGTTGAGCTTCTCCAGCTTGGGCATCACCGGATCGAGCGTGAAGAGCGAGCCCACCTGGAGGAACTCCACCAGGCCGCCAATGATGGCCACGGCCGCCACCACCGGCAGGGTGAGCATGAGGACGGTGTTGAGCCCCATGGTCATGAGCTGGCCGGTCGCCGCCTGAATGCCTTCCGGGTGCGCGATGTGATCGAAGCTGAAGTGGAAGAGCTCGGTGACGCGCTGCTCGACGTTGGACCAGGTGGCATTGACCACGCCCAGGCCCACCACGAAGCCGAGCACGGCCGTCAGGTCCTTGCTCTTCCAGACCTGGCCTTTCTTGCGCGCGTCATCGAGCTTCTTTTGTGTGGGTTCTTCTGTCTTCTCGTCGGACATGGCGAGGACCCTGGGTCAGCCGAGCAGGCGGATGGCGTGGCGGAGCGTGGCCAGCATGGCGGCGAACTCCGTCTGCATCCGCCCCATGATGAGGCCGAGCGACATGAAGACGATGACCACGCCCACCAGGGGCTTGATGGCCATGGAGATGAAGAAGACCTGGACCTGGGGCGCCACGCGGTTGACGGCGCCCAGGGCCATGTCGGTGAGGAAGGCGGCCAGCATGGCCGGCGCGGCGAGCGCGAGGGAGATCTTCAGCAGGTCCGCGAAGGAGCGGATCATGAGCTCGAAGAAGGCCCAGCTGCCCAGGCTGAAGCGCGGGAAGCGGTCCAGGGGGACGATGGCGAAGCTCTCGGCGAGCGCCTCGATGACCAGGTGGTGGCCATTGAGCGTGAGGAAGAGCACCACCGCCAGCTGCACCTTGAGGCTGGCGAAGATGGACACCTGCGTGCCGAGCTGCGGCACGTAGAGCTGGGCGTTGTTGCTGCCGGACATGGTGTCCACGAGGTTGCCGGCCACGCGCGCCGCCTCGAAGACGACGTTGACGATCATGGACAGCGCCACGCCGATGAAGATCTCCTTGAGCATCAACCCGATGTAGGGGAACGCGCTGGTGGGCAGGGCCCCCATGCGCGCGCTCACCGCCGGGAAGAGCACGCCGGAGAGCATGACGCCCACGCCCATCTTGATTTCCGGGGGGATGACCTCACCGCCCAGGAATGGGGAGAGCACCAGCACCGGCATGATCCGGCACATCAGCAGGCCCATGGTGAAGATGACGAGCGAGAGGTTGGCCTGCTCCGTCAGCCGGGCGATGACATCGGAGACGTTCATCTGATGAGCGCCGGGAACTGATCGAACACGTGGAAGGTGAAGCGCACCAGCTGGTTGCCGATCCACGGGCCGGTGAGCGCGAGCACGCCGAACACGATGATGACCTTGGGCGCGAACGAGAGCGTCTGCTCCTGGATCTGCGTGGTGGCCTGGAAGACGGCGATGATGAAGCCCACCAGGAGGCTCATCAGCACGGGAGGCGCCGAGACGACGAGCACGAGGTAGAGCGCCTGCTGGAGGATGGAGTTCAGCTGGTGCATGTGCGTCTCACAGGTAGCCGACGACGAGGCCCTTGGCGATGAGGTACCAGCCGTCGACGAGGACGAAGAGAAGCAGCTTGAAGGGCATGGAGATGGTGGTGGGCGAGAGCATGTGCATGCCCAGCGCCAGCAGGATGTTGGCCACCACCATGTCGATGACGATGAAGGGCACGAAGAGCAGGAAGCCGATCTGGAAGGCCTCCTTCAGCTCGGAGACCACGAAGGCCGGGACGATGGTCATGAAGTCCTTGTCCGTGATCTGCGCCTTGTCCTCCTCGGTGGTCCGCATCTTCCGGGCCAGGTTGTAGAAGAGCGCGCGGTCCTTGGCGGTGACCTTCTTGATGAGGAAGGCGCGCAGCGGCTCCTTGGACTTGTTGGCCGCTTCCAGCAGGGTGCCCACCGACTCCGAGGACAGCAGGGAGGGTCCCCGGGCGAGGATGTCCACCTCCGCGGCCCGGTACATGGACTGGCCCACCGGGGCCATGATGTAGACGGTGAGGATGATGGCCAGGCCGGTGATGACCTGGGTGGGCGGAATCTGCTGGGTGCCCAGTGCGGAGCGCACGATGGAGAGCACCACGGAGATCTTCACGAAGCTCGTCACCATCATCAAGACGAAGGGGACGAGCGACAGCGCGGCCAGCGCCAGCATCAGCACCAGCGGCCGCGAGGCGAAGGAGTCGGGGCTCACCGCATCGACGTTCACGGCGACATCGGCGGCGGCGGCGCCACCCCCGCGCTTGTTGCGCTGGGCGAAGGCGAGGAAGGGCTCCAGCGCGAACACCACGGCGAACAGCCAGGGCGACAGGCGGAGGGCGGGGAGGCGGACGTTGGTGAATCTCACGAGTCGTCTCGATCAGGCGCCCGGCGGCTCGGTGCCGCTCGGTTGGGTAGCAGTAGTCCCCTGCTGCGTGGCGTCGCGGCGGGCGAGGAGCTTCTGGAGGAAGGGAGAGAGGGAGATGACGTTGGCCGGGGGGCGCTCGGAACGGATGCGCTCCACCGCCGCGGTGTCGAGCTTGGAGAGCAGCTGGAGGCCACCCTCGCCGCCGCCCACCAGCAGGTACTCGTCCGCGGCCTTCAGCACGAAGAGGGTGCGGCGCTGATCCAACGGCACCCGCTCCAACACCGACACCACCGAGGGCCGCCCCGTGGGCACGCCCTGCAGCCCCATCAGCTTGCGCAGGCCCACGTTGAGCGTGAGGTAGATGGAGGCCACCACCGCGCCGAACAGCAGCAGCGTGCGCGTCAGCATCCACCCGAGGCTCTCGGGCTCCTCCTCCATGCCGGGCGGCTGGGAAGGCGCACCGAACTCATCGGTGGAGGGAGGCGGCGTGGCGGGAGCGGCCTGGGCCGCGGGGGCCGGAGACTTCGAGGGCTCGGCGGAGGGAGCGGGCGCGGCGGCGGGCGCCGGCGGTGCATGGGAGGCAGGGGCCTCGGCCCGGGCCAGCGGCGCCAGCAGGAGGCACGCGCACACCAGCCAGGCCGGACGCGGGGGGAAAACGGAAGACACGGCCATGATGGGGCGCGAGGCTAGTGCATCGGGCAGGAGACCGCCACGGGTCCCCCCTGCCCTGCTCCGCTCCTTCGCTCGCCTGCCCGGGTCACCCCACACG
This sequence comes from Archangium gephyra, assembly GCF_042230915.1. Lineage (GTDB taxonomy): Bacteria > Myxococcota > Myxococcia > Myxococcales > Myxococcaceae > Archangium > Archangium gephyra_B. The sequence goes on from NZ_CP102578.1 coordinate 8,652,065, forward strand.
CTCCACGCTCCTCTCAGCCCGCGAGCGAGAGGACCCGGACGCCCAGCTGCCCCTCCACCTCCACCAGCTCGCCCCGGGCAATCACCTTGCCATTGACCGACAGGTCCACCGGCTCTCCCGGCGCCCGGCGCAGCTCCACCACCTGGCCCACCCGCAGGGCCACCACCTGCTCCGCCGTCACCGGCACCCGCGCCAGCTCCACGGAGATCTGCAGCGGGATGTCACCCAGCAGGTCGCCCGAATCCATTCTGTCCTCCAAGGCACCACTCTCCGCCAAAGGGTTGCGCATCTCGGGGTTGGTGAACTCCTCGTCCCCCGACTCTCCCAGGGCCTCCGCCGCGGACTCATCCGCCTCGGAGGGCACGCTGCGCGGGAAGGACTGATCTCCCGCCACCATCCCGGTGATGCGTGCCCGGTACTGGCCATTCTCCAGGAAGACGTCCGCCGCCAGGCAGCCCTTGCGAGCCAGCCCCACGAGCAGCCGGGCGGTGCCCTCCTCGCCCCGGTCCGGCCGGGCCGAGAACGCGTCCACCAGCACCACGTCCTTCACCCGGAGGCTCGACAGGTCGCGGCTGGAGATCTCCGCCTGGGCGATCTCCGCGCGCAGCCAGGTGCGCACCGAGGACAACCGGCCCAGGTGGGCCTGGATGTCCGTCTGCAACGTGGCGCGCCGCTGCTCGGCCACCTGCGCCGGCTCCATCACGTCCAGCACGCCCGAGGGCAGGAAGAGGCGCACCATGCCCTCCTGCGAGCCGAGCCGGGCCCGGAGCTGGACCACCAGCACCGGCCCCTCCTCGCTCAGCCGCGTGATGGCCTCGTCCAGGCCGCGCGCCACGCCCTCCAGGCGCAGCCTGGGCAGCCCCTCCATGGCCGGGACCAGCGCCTTGAGCGCCTCGAGGATGACGAAGCTCGCCACGCCCTCCTCGATGTCCGTCAGGGGCCGCACGCCCACGGCCTCGCCCGCGCCACCCAGCAGCGTGTCCACCGCCGCGTGCGCCAGGGGCAATTCAATCTCCAGCACCGCGCGCCCGCGATGCGGACCGGGCACCAGGAAGGACAGGAAGGTGGGCTCGGCCAGGTGGCGGCGCAGATCGCCCGGACTGAGCGCCCGCACCGCCTCCAGCGAGAAGCCCACCTGCGTGTCGAAGAGGCCCTTGAGCCGGGTGCACAGCGCCTCGGTGGCCTCGGGCTTGGGCGTCAGCCACTTGATGCGCGAGGTGAGCCGGGACTCGTTGATCGACACCTTCTCCAGCCTGGCGAAGCTGTAGGGCTTCCAGGGCTTGCCCGGAGCGACCGGGGCGGCCGGACGCTTGAGCTGCCGGGCGTCGACCACCATGGTGCGCTCCTGCGGACCGGGCTCGTCGTCCAGGTCGAGACTGCTCATGACTTCGCCTCGACGCGCAGCTCCTCGAGGGTGAGGCCGCGGCCGGCCAGCGCGTTCTTGAGCGTCTCACGCTGCCCCTCGAGCATCTTCAGCACTTCCTTGTCGCTGCCGCTGAAGGTGGCGTGGATCTTCCCGTTCTTCGCGCTGAGCTTGATGGACAGGCCCTTGAGCACGTCGTTGCGCAGGTCGATCTGGAACTCCGCGTTGCCCGCGGCGTTGGTGCCCACGCGCACGCGCTCGACGATCTTCTGGGCAATTTCGTTGGCGATGGCGCGCAGCCGCTCCGAGCCCGAGGTGGGCTTGGGCTTGGCCACCGGCACGGGGGCCATCAGCGCGGGGTTGAAGCGGAAGCTGGCGGCCGCCTCGGCGCCGTCCTTCTTGTCCTTGCCGTCCCCACCGCCCTTGCCCCCGCCGTCCGCGTCCGCCTTGATGGGGCCCTTCTCGCGCCGGGCCTGCACGCCCATGGCGGCGTTGTCGCTGTCCTTGTCGAGCGCCTCGCCGCGCTCGTCCAGGGCCTTGCTGGTGTCCTTGGCGTCCGCCGCGCGCGACTCGACGCGCGTCTGCGTCACGCCCTGGTCGTTCTTCCGGGCCTGCCCCATCTGGGGCGACTCGGACTGGCGGCCGCCGGACACCTGGCCCTCGGACGTGCCCGTCTGCCGCTGCTGGCCGCGCAGATCTCCCGCCTTGCCCTCCTGCTGCAGGCGCGCCAGCACGGACTTGCCCAGGTTCTGCTGCTGGGGCTGCTGCGTCTGCGCGGACTTCTGCTGCTGGACCAGCTTGGAGAAGGCGGACTCCCCCTCCTGGCGCTGCTTGGCCTTGGACTCCTGGAGACGCTTCTCCTGGACCAGCCGCTCCGCGGCCTTCTGCGCCTGACGATCGTCTTCGACTCGGCTCATTGTGCGACACCACCTGGGGGGGAGCTGGAGGTTACTTGCGCTGACGCATCAGGAACAAGGTGTTCCCGATTTCCTCCTGGTTCAGCTCCTCCTTGGCCTGGCGCTCGGCCCGGATCTGCTTCGTCCAGTTCTCCTTGTGCTTCTCGATGGCCTTGAGCTCCATGGCCGCCTCCGCCATCTCGCGCCGGCGCTGCTCCACCAGCTTCTCGGCCGTCTTGACGACCTCCTTCTGGCGCTCGATCTCCAGCGCGAGCTGCGCCTCCTCGTCCTTGAGGCGCTCCTCGTACCGGTTCATCATCGTGAAGCTGTTGGGACCGGTGGTCCCCTTGGCCATGAGTCCCTGCAGGTAGGCCATGACCTTCTGCTTGCGCTCGGCCTTGCGCGTCTCCAGCTCCTTCTCCAGGCGCTTGAGCTCGGCCTTCTGCTTCTCCAGCTCCTTGACGGCGTCGGAGAAGGCCTGCTCGGCCTCCTCCTTGGCGCGCTCACGCATCTCGAGCAGGGTCTGCAACCGGTAGGGGGGCATGGCCCCATCCTAACCCGGAAAACCCCGGGTCCGTCACCCCTCCCCGTCAGGCCCGCCCGTCACGTCACTCCGCGAAGAGGCCGATGAGCTGCTCGACGGTCTCGTCGAAGTCACTGTTGGAGTGGGTGTCCTGCTTGAGGAAGTCGATGATGGCGTCGTACTTGTCGATGGCGTAGTCCGTCCGGGGGTCCGTGCCGTACTGGTAGGCGCCCAGGAGGATGAGGTCGCGCTGCTTCTCGTAGGTGGCGAGCGTCTCGCGCAGCTTGCCCGCGGCCTTCTTGTGGTCCTTGGAGACGATGCCGCTCATCACACGGGAGAGGCTGGCGAGCACGTCCATGGCGGGCCACTGATTGCGCTCGCCGAGGGCACGGTTGAGGATGAAGTGGCCGTCGAGAATACCGCGGACCTCGTCGGCGATGGGCTCCTCCATGTCACCGCCGGCCACGAGGCAGGTGTAGATGGCGGTGCACTTGCCCTTCTCCGAGTTGCCCGTGCGCTCGAGGATGCGCGGCAGCATGGAGAACACGCTGGGCGGGTAGCCCTGGCGCGCCGGGGGCTCACCGATGGCGAGGCCGATTTCACGCTGGGCACGGGCCAGACGGGTCACCGTGTCGAGCATGAAGAGGACGTTGCCGCCGCGCTCGCGGAAGTACTCGGCGATGGCCGTGGCCACGTAGGCGGCGCGCAGACGCACGAGGCTGGGCTGGTCCGAGGTGGCGCACACCAGCACGGAGCGCTTCATGCCCTCCTCGCCCATGGCGTCCTCGATGAACTCGCGCACTTCGCGGCCACGCTCGCCGATCAGCGCCACCACGCACAGGTCGGCCTTGGTGTTGCGCGCTATCTGGCCCATCAGCGTGGACTTGCCGACGCCCGAGCCGGCGAAGAGGCCCACGCGCTGGCCCTCGCCCACGGTGAGCAGCCCGTCGATGCAGCGCACGCCCAGGGGCAGCGGCCGTTCAATGCGCTGGCGCGTGAAGGGATCCGGGCAGTCGCGGTCCACCGACCAGTCGAACAAGCCCTCGGTGGGCAGCGGCTTGCCGTCCATGGGCTCGCCGATGCCGTTGAGCACGCGGCCCAGGAGCGCCTCCCCGCACTTGATGGAGAGGGGCCTGCCCGTGGGGACGACCTCGCTGGACGGGCCGATGCCGAGCAGCTCGCCCAGGGGCATGAGCATGACCTCGTCACCCTGGAAGCCCACCACCTCGGCCTTCACCGCGTTGCGGCCGCCGTGGCCCTTGATGAGGACCAGCTCGCCCACGCGGACGTTGGGCACGCTGGCCTTGATGACCAGACCCGTCAGCTCGGTGACGCGGCCCTGCACCCGGTACAGCGGCGCTTCCTTGATGAGGGAGAAGTAGCGCTGGAGATCGAGAGCCATGGTTTACGCGGGCCCGTCCTTCTTGCCCTGGTCCGGGAAGAGCACGTTCTGCAGCATCTCGAACTGGGTGGGCAGCTGCGCGTCCACCTTGCCGAACTCCGTCTGCACGATGCATCCCACCGGCGCCACGTCCGCGTCCTCCTTGATGGACACGTCCACCGCCCGGCCGATGAGCTCCATCAGCTCCGCCTTGCGCGCGCGCAGCACCGCCGCCGACTTGGGATTGACCCTCAGCACCACCGCCCGCGCGCTGCGCAGCTCCTCGATGGCCTTGGCGCAGATGTCCGCCAGCAGCGAGGGATCCCTCTCCACGTCGCGGCCGATGATCTTCTCGGCGATCTTGCACGCCAGCGCCACCACGTCGCGCTCCTGCTGGGCGAGGATCTCCCCGGCCTGCATCTTCGCGCGCAGGAGGGTCTCCGTGGCCTGGGCCAAGCCTTCCTGCCGGCCCTGCTCGCGCGTCTTGGCCAGCAGATCCTCGCGCTCGCGCTGGGCCTCCGCGAGGATGCGCTCCTTCTCGCGATGGGCCTCCTCGATGATGCCCTGGGCGGTCTGCCGGGCATCGAAGACCTCGGCGTTCATCACGCCCGGACGCGGCGGACGCAGCACCGGCCTGTCCCCACCGGGTAGAGGCTCGGCCCCCGAATCGCCCTTGATCACCTTGCCGATCGCCATCGAAAGCTCCTTGTCCGCCGGATGCTAGCGCGTTCCGCCGCGCGGTCCACGCCCACTCGTGCCCGGCCCGCCCGGTCGCTGCGGGCGCCGCTGGACCTGGGACCCGGACCCGTCTGGCCGCACCGCGGGGAGGGAGGTGCTGGTCCCCAGCACCCTGGGCGGCCGTTCGGGCTCGGCCTCGACCCGGGACACGGCGCTCCGGCTGTGCGAGCGCGCCACCGGGGAACGGATGATGCGGGAGACCTCCGAATTCTCATCGGGAGGCACGTTATTGACCCGGGACCGGGAGCCCGCGTTCGTGCCGGGCCGAGACGACGGCGGCGGCCCGATGCGCGCCCCGGTGGGATCCGGCTTCACGTCCGCCCCCTCGCGGGCAGTCCGAGGAGTCACCCGGCTCACCCGCGAGGGCGAGGCCTCGGGAGGCGCGTCCTGACGTCCCCCATAGTTCGAGCTGGCGCCCGCCCGGCGCGCCTCGCGCTCGGCGATGGGGTCTCTGCGCACGTTGACGGACTGGGAGGACGCGGACCGGCGGACCGAGGCCTCCGAGCTGGCGCCCGCGCGCATCTCCCGGGACACGGCCGGGCTTCGGGTGGCGGGAGGCGGAACCACCGCCTTGCCGCTCATCGAGGGCGGAGGGCCGAGGGCGGGCGGACGAGGCGGGGTGAGCCGCACCGGGCGCTCGATGAGACCCCGGGCCGCGAGCCGCTCCAGGTCCGTGACGATGTCCGTGCGGCCGCCATCGCCGCGGGTGGTCGGCTTGGCGCGCTCCTCGCGCACCCACTTGGCCAGCACCTGCCCGAACTCGCTGCGGTGCTTCTCCACCAGACGGGAGGCGAACTCGGCGGACTGGGCCACGCTCGCGCGCGCCAGCCGGTGCACGCCGGCGCCGCGGATGGCGGCGGCCAGGTTCTCCATGCCCCCGTACTGCTCGAGCTGCGCCTTGGCATCCTCCTCGGCGAGCTTGCGCGGGGCATTGGCCGTCACGGCCCGCGTGGCGAGCTGGCGCAGGTGGGGCGGCAGCACGGCGAAGGCCGGCTCGCGCTCGGAGTCCGGCACACCCGCCAGCGCCGGCCCCAGCACGCGCGCGCCCAGCCGGTCACACATGGTGAGCAGCTCGCGCGTCTGCAGCAGCAGCACGTCGGTGAACTTGAAGGGCACGTGCGCCGCGGACTCGCGCGACAGCCGCTCCTCCAGCTTCCAGCGCACGATGTCCAGCACCTGGGGCCGGACCTCGCGCGTGAGCTTCACCTTCCCCGTGTTGGGCAGGTGGGTGCGCACCGCCTCGGCCAGCTGGGCCGGCAGCGCGCGCAGCACGACTTCCACCAGGGCGGCGCGCTCGCGCTTGAGCAGGCCCGCCAGCCGCTCCGGGTCCGCGCTCCACAGCTGCCCGCGCCGGTCCTTCACCAGCCGCTTGATCTCCTGGACCATCAGCGGGATGCGCTTGTCGCGCGGAATCTGGAGGATCTCCTGGGCCCGGTGCTGGAGCAGCTCCGCCTCTTCCTCGGGCAGATGCTCCAGCGCGGCGACGCCCTCCTGACCCCCAAAGGTGATGGCGGTCAGGAGCATCATCGTCTGTCGCTTGCTCAGCGAGGTGAAGAACTGATCCAACGGTCACCCCGCGGGGGAGAGGCGTTCCAGGAAGACGGCGGACTGCGCTCGCGACACGACTACTTCGGACGGGCCCTGCCCGCGGCGGGAGCGGCACCGCCGCCCTTGAGCATCGGCCACACGGCCAGGCCGATGGCGGCCAGGATGATCATCACGGCCACGCCCGCCATCATGCGGAACTGGCTCACGCTGGAGGCCGTCATGCGCATGCCGAACACGTCCTGCAGGCGGCTCTCCGGGCCCACCTCGGCGTCGGGCGCCAGCGCCGGCGTGAGCAGCACCGTCACCGCCGCCGGCTTCAGCTCCGGCACCGCGGTGGAGACGAACTGCTGCACGTCCTCGCGCTTGATGGGCGAGTCGTTCTTGAGGCCCGGCCGGTACTTGATGAACACCGAGGCCGAGGGCTCCGGCTTGTTCTCCGGCTGCGTGAGATCGTTGTTCTCCGGAATCATCACGATGACCCGGGCCTCCAGCACGCCGTCGATCTGGTTGAGCGCGTTGGACACCTCGCCGCCGAGCGCCTTGAGCAGCATGGCGCGCTCCTCAGTGGCGGTGGGCACCATGCCGCCCTTGGCGAAGTGGTTGAGGCCCTTCTCCATGGGCCGCGGCAGCGAGTACGCGCGCAGCAGCTCGGCGGCCTGGGCCGCGTCCGCCTTGGGCACCTGGATCCGGAAGCGCAGCTCGTTGCCACCCTCTTCCTTCATCTTGGTGGCGGCGATGCCGTTCTTGCTGAGCAGGACGTAGATTTCATTCGCGTCCTGCTCGGACAGTTCGTGTTGCAGGTCGATGGTGCAGCCAGTCCCCACCGCGAGAGCGAGGAGGGCGGCGAGCGCGTACGGTCGGAGCGTCATGGGCGCGCCTAGCTTAGATGGGCCGCGTCCTTCCCAACAAGCCCCAACCCGGAAACAGCCGGGAAAACGCGGAAGGGCGCCCCCTCGCTTCGAGGAGACGCCCTTCGGAGAGGAGCGGCCGGAGCCGGCTGCTCGCTCGCTACACCTGGGTCTTCAGCGTGTCCTTCAGACCGCTGGTGGCCTTCTCGACGACCTTGCTCGTCAGGTCCAGCTCCTGCGTGTACTTGTACATGCCGGCCTGGAGCGACAGCAGCTCGGCGTTGGAGAACGTCTTTCCGGAGGCGCCGGCCTGGATGAGCTTGTCCATGTTGACCTGGCCCTTCTCCAGCTCGCCCACCACGTGCGAGAGCATGTTGCCGACCTTGCCGGCCTCCTGCTTGCCCTTGACGGCCTCGGCGCCGCGCGCGGTGGCGGGCTCCTGGCCGGCGGTGTTCACCTTGTTGAGCGCCGCCTTCTCCGTCTTGCTGACGGACTCGGTGTGGCGGATCTGCTCGGTGCGCTGAGCCGCCTGGGTGGCCTGAGCGGCCTGGACCTGCTCCGGCCCGCCCGCGGCCTGAGCCTTGTTAGCGAGGGCCGCGTCGAACTTCGAGGCTCCCTGCTTGTTGACCTGCTGCGCGCCCTGATCCTGCAACTTCTGCTGAGCGATCTGCGCCGCCGAGACGCCGGCCATCGGACCCGCCATGTGATTGCCTCCTTGAATCCTCAGGGGAGGAAGAGTCCTCCTCGTTCAAAAGCTCCTTGAGCCGCTCGATGGCCCGCGCGTGCAGCCGCGACGCCCAGCTCTTCGACTGCCCGATCTCCGCCCCCGCCTCTTCCAGCGTCTTGCCCTGGAAGTAGTAGCCCTGAAGCAACCGGCGCTCCTTCTCCGGCAACTTCTCGATGGCCGCCCTCAACCGCACCCGCTGCTGCTCGAGCTCCAGCCGTTGATCCACCGGCAGGGACTCGTCCGAGAAGCCCAGCGTGTCCGCACCTTCGAGGCTGGTCGCGAAGACCATGGCCAGCCCCGCCACCGCGTTGGAGATCTCCATGACATCATCGTCAATGGACCCCCCGCGGTTGCCTCCTCCCTGCTCGCGATCCGAAAGATTTCCCAAATAGGCCGTCGCGCGCTCTCCCATGTAGGAGGTGCGCGCGTCGCCGCCCTTGAGAACTCCCATCTTGCGCAGGCCGTCGTAGATGGCGCCCTTGATGCGGTAATGGGCAAAAGTGAGGAAGTTGGCCCCAACCTTCGGGTCAAAGCGATCCGCCGCCTCGAGCAGGCCAATCTGGCCGTAGGCGATGAGCTCATCGAGCTCGAGCTGGGCGGAGAACTGCCTGCGCACGGTCGACGCGAGCGACCGGACGTAGGGGCCGTACTTCTCCAGGAGGACCTTCTTGTCTTCGCCGAGAGCCAAGCGGGGCGCTCACTCGGCCTTCGACCACAACCGCTCGAGGGCCTGATTCAGTCGGGGGTCATCCTGCAAGGCGTCGGCGATCTTCGTGGTGAGGGCCGACGACTTCATGCGCAGCTTCTCTTTGAGAACCTCGGCGACGAGCTTCTTGGTCGCCTCCTCCTTGTTCTTGAAGTCCCCGTTCTTGAGCTGTTTGGCGATGGCGAGCGCCTGGGAGGTGATGGGATCCGCGGCCTGGGGCCCCTGCACATTGCCAGAGCCCACGGCCCCGGAAGGGCCCACCAGTCCGGCGGTGCGATCCACTCCGCCACCGAACGACACCGCCCCTGCCTTGCCGGCCGGCGCCTTGCCAGAGGGGCCCTTGGCACCTCCAGCACGTCCCTTTCCGCCGCCTCGTCCAACTCCACCGACCGACATCGGCATGACCTCCTGTCAACGCATTCTACTTCTTCGCGGCGGGCGGAGGCAGGGCCCCCGCCTCTTTCGCGTCGATGAGGGCGCGGGCCAGCCGCCCCCCATCGCCGTCCGCATCCAGATCCATGGCGGCCTTCAGCTCCTTGAGGGCCTCGGGCACCTTGCCCATGAACAGCAGGGCCTCGCCCACATGAGCCCGGGGCAGGCCGGAGTTGGGAGCGAGCCGCTGGGCGGCCCGGTAGGCCTGCAGCGCCTTGTCATGACGGCCCTGGGCGAACTCGAGCGAACCGAGTGCCAACTGGGGCACCTCGCTCCTGGGCATCAGCACCGCGGCGCCAGCGAAGACCTCGCGCGCCTTGTCGAACTGGCCCATGTCCAGCCACAGGTAGCCCGCCTCGAGGAGGATCATCGCCTCCCGCCTGGCGAGCGGCACGAGGCTGCCCGAGATCTCCGAAGTCTCCGCCATGTGACGTCTGCTTCCTTTTCCGGCCCGGCCATGGGGAGGACGAGGCCTCGTCCTCCCCGGAGCACCGGACCCGTGAGACCACCAGCGCCGGGCGCTAGCGGATGTTGCCGATGGAGTTCTTCGCCGAGTCGTGCCGGGTCTTCAGCACGTTGGAGATGGTGCTGAACACCTGGTTCTCGCGCTGCATGGCGACCTGCAGGCCCAGCAGCTTCTTCTGCTCGGCGAACATGCTCTGCATCTCGGGGTTGAACTCGCTGCCCACGCCGCTGCCGCCACCGGGCACGCTGACCTGGCCGCTGTTGCCGCCGGAGGCGCCGATGGAGGTGTTGCCGGAGACGAGCGCGCTGCCACCACCCGCGTTGAGCGTGGTGTTCATGGGGGCCGCGCCGGAGCCCATGGCCGCACCGTAGTAGGGGGCCGCGCCGGAGCCGCTGGCGCCGTTGAAGGTGGTGAGCGAGGAGACCGCCGCGGACACCACGGAGCCGCCGGGCACCATGTTGGCCACCACGCCCACGCCACCGGCCACCATGTTGGCCGCGGTGCCGACGCCGTTCTGCACGCGAGCGGCGAAGCTCGTGTCGGGGGTCACGCGCGCCGTCGTCAGGTTGGTGGACATCCGCGGCATGTTCAGGTTGCTGTCGATCTTCATGGTTCCTCTCCAGACGATGGAACGGCCAAGGCTTCGTGGAGCACGGGGGGGTCCGGCGCTCCCTTTTCCTGAATTATCGGTGATCGTCCGCCACAGTTGCGTGTGATCCGTCAGAAAGTGGGCCGGCCGCCCAAAACCCCAGTTATCTCCGGCCCTTACCCTTGGCCTCGGCCACCAGCCGCTCGCGCGTCTCCAGGAGCACGCCGAGCAATTCCTCGGTGCGGGAGATGGCGGCCTGGACCTTCTTGGCGTGCTCGGCCTTGGGGCCCTTGAGGTTGGCCAGCTCGTTCTTCACTGGGGTGAAGAGGGCCTGGACCTCCTCGGCGCTGGCGGTCTCGATGAAGGACTCGATGGCCGGGAAGGACGGCGTGGGCAGGGGCTCGGCGACGGGCGCGGGCTGCTGCTTGGACGGGGGAGGCATGGCGGAAAGGGACTCCTGTCGGTGCCGGCCCCGAGGCCAGCGCAGTCGGATTCCCCAGACGGTAGGGGAAAACCCCCTCCCGGTTCAAGCCGCCTGCCCTACTGACGAGGCGGCGCGCCAGGCCGAGACGCCCGGGGAGGGCTCAGGCGCGCCCGATTCCCAGAGCGTCCCTGGCCGCCACCCAGAGTGCACCTAGCTTTTGCCCAGCGGGGGGCACGGCCATGGGGGGCACGGCCACCGCCTGACGAGGAACAGGAGATTCTCATGACGAAGAAGATTGTGGGGCTGTTCGCGACCGTGGCGCTGCTGAGCTCTGGCGTGGCCCTGGCCAACGACGACAAGCCCAAGGGCCAGCAGACCCAGAGCAGCGGGCAGATGGGCAGCGACATCGGTGGGGCGGGCACCCAGGGCCAGACGGGCCAGATGCAGGGTCAGACGGGCCAGATGCACGACCAGATGCACGGCCAGATGACGGGTGAGAAGCAGGTCACCGGCACCGTGGTGAAGAGCAGCAAGAACATGCTCCACCTGCGGACCGACAACGGCATCATCCCGTTGAAGATCAGCAAGGACGTCCAGTTCCAGGATCCGAACGTCAAGAACGTCCAGTCGCTCAAGGAGGGCCAGCAGGTCCGCGCCAGCTTCGACATCAAGGGCACGGACAACGTGGCCAAGAGCATCTCGCTGGATACCGCGGACACGGGCGGCAGCGGCCTGGAAGGCGACACGGGCATCAACCAGGACCTGGGCGGCTCGGGCCTGGACAAGGACATCAACAAGGACAAGGACATGGGCGGTGACAGGGGCGGCTCCGGCGACGTGGGCGGCGACATGGGCGGCTCCGGCGACATGGGCGGCTCCGGCGACGTGAAGCACTAGTCCGCCACGCATGAGAAGCGAAGCACCGGGCTCGCGGCATCCCTTGCCGCGAGCCCCCATCAGTTCATTCAGTATTGACTGAACGTCCTGATACCCGTTACACGGTGGCGCGACTTCCGTTCTCCGGGAGAGGCCGCGCATGCGTCGGGATGGGTTGAGCGCCGAGGAAGAGCAGTTCATCGAGTCGATGGGCCTGTTCTTCGAGCGCCAGGGCGTGCCGCGCATCGGCGGCCGCATCCTCGGGTTGCTGCTGCTGGCCGAGAAGCCACTCGCGCTGGGCGAGGTCGCCCGGCTGCTGAAGGTGAGCCCGGCCTCCGTCTCCACCAATGTGCGCCAGCTGCAGGCCAGCGGCCTGGTGGACCCCGCCAGCATCCCGGGGGATCGCCGCCACTACTACGTCTTCAACAGCGCGGGTTGGGATCACCGGCTCGAGATGGCGGTCACCGCCATGGACGCCCTGGGCGAGTTGTGCCAGGACGCGCTCGCCATGCCCGGGCTCAAGGAGCGCCACAAGCTGCGCGAGGCGGTGGACTTCTGCGGCTTCTACCGCCAGGAGCTGGCCGGTGCGGCCGAGCGTTGGCGCGCCCGCTTCGCCCGCAAGCCCGGCAGCCAGCCCACCCCACCCTCGCCCGCCCCGCGTCAGCGGCGGAGCGCCACCCGCTAGCCTTCCCCACCCCTTCCCCGGTCTCGGAAAGGACCGAACCCGCCATGACCCAGCTCAACGCCGTATCCGGCACCGGCGCCGCCAGGCCCATCGTCTCCCTCACCGACGTCACCAAGACGTACACCCTGGGCAAGGTGCAGGTGCCCGCGCTCCGGGGCCTGTCGCTGGAGGTGTACCCCGGCGAGTTCATCTCCATCGCCGGCCCGTCCGGCAGCGGCAAGACGACGGCGCTCAACCTGATTGGCTGCGTGGACACGGCCAGCGCGGGCGTGGTGATGGTGGACGGCCAGGACACCAAGACGCTCTCCGAGCGGCAGCTCACGGACCTGCGGCTGCACACCATCGGGTTCATCTTCCAGAGCTTCAACCTGGTCTCGGTGCTCAGCGTCTACCAGAACGTGGAGTTCCCCCTGCTGCTGCAGCGCAAGCTGAGCGCCACCGAGCGCCGCCAGCGGGTGATGACGCTGCTGGAGCAGGTGGGCCTGGACAAGCACGCCAAGCACCGCCCCAACGAGCTGTCCGGCGGCCAGCGCCAGCGCGTGGCCGTGGCGCGCGCGCTCGTCACCCGGCCCAAGCTGGTGCTGGCTGACGAGCCCACCGCCAACCTCGACTCCGTCACCGGCCAGAACATCATCGACCTGATGAAGGAGCTCAACCGCAAGGAGGGCACCACCTTCATCTTCTCCACCCACGACGCCAAGGTGATGAACCACGCGAACGCGGTGGTGCGGCTGGCGGACGGGAAGATCCTCGACCGCATCACCCCGGCGGAGGCCCAGAAGGCCCTGGCCGTGGGGGCGGAGGGGCACTAGATGGGACAGCTCAAGCTGCTGGTGCAGGTGGCCTTCCGCAACCTGTTCGCCAGCTGGGTCAACGTCATCATCGGCGGCATCATCCTCTTCGGCACCGTGCTGGTGGTGGTGGGCGGCGCGGTGGTGGACAGCCTGGACGAGTCGATGAGCCGCAGCATCATCGGCAGCGTCGCGGGCCACCTCCAGGTGTACTCGGAGAAGTCCAAGGACTCGCTGGCGCTCTACGGGACCATGGGCGGCGAGGCGGACCTGCGCGTCATCGAGCGCTTCTCCGACATCAAGACGGTGCTGGAGCAGCACCCCAACGTGAAGACGGTGGTCCCCATGGGGACCAACACCACCATGCTGATGTCCGGCAACACGGTGGACCTGACGCTGGCGCGCCTGAGGGATCTCTACAAGCAGGCCGCCGCGGGGGAGACGCCCGAGCTGCGCGCGCAGATCGACAGCCTCAAGTCGCACGTGCGCCAGATGCTCGCCCTGCTGGAGAAGGACCTGGAGCGGCGCAACGCCATCGCCGCCGAGAGCGCCCTGGAGCCCGCGGACCTGCAGGCCCTGGAGCGCGCCCGCACCCCGGAGTTCTGGGAGGGCTTCGAGAAGGACGCGCTCGCCTCGCTCGAGTTCCTGGAGAACCGCATCGCCCCGCTGGTGACGGACGGGGACATGATTCCCCTGCGCTACCTGGGCACCGACCTGGTCAGCTTCCAGAAGACCTTCGACCGGATGCGCATCGTGGACGGCACCCCCGTGCCCGAGGGCCAGCGCGGCCTGCTGCTGCCCAAGTTCTCCTATGAGGAGTTCTTCAAGCTGAAGACGGCGCGCCGGATGGACATCATCAAGGAGGCGCGTGACGTCAACCACCGGAAGCTCGCCGACGACCCCGAGCTGCAGCGCCGGCTGAAGGAGAACCAGACCCAGACGCGGGAGATCCTCTTCCAGTTGGATCCGCTCAAGACGCAGCAGGCCATCGCGCGGCTGCAGAAGGCGCTCGGCAGCGAGGAGAAGGAGCTGGAGAAGCTGCTGGTGGCGTTCTTCTCCTCCACGAACGACGCCAACTTCGACACGCGCTACCAGCAGTTCTACGCGGAGCTGGTGCCCCTGCTGGACCTCTACCGCCTGCGGCTCGGGGACGAGCTGCCCATCACCGCCTTCACGCGCACGGGCTACGCGCGCAGCGCGAACGTGAAGGTGTACGGCACCTACGAGTTCGCCGGCATGGAGAAGTCCCAGCTGGCCGGCTCGCTCAGCCTGATGGACCTCATCACCTTCCGCGAGCTGTACGGCTACCTGACGGTGGACCAGAAGGACGAGCTGCAGAAGCTGCAGGCGGCCAGCGGCGTGGCCGCGGTGAAGCGCAACGACGTCGAGGACGCGCTCTTCGGCGAGGACAGCTCCCTGGTCGTCGAGAGCGCCTCGGGCATCATCAACGTGGATGCGCAGCTCGAGGACGCGTCCCTGGCCCGGCGCCAGCAGGAAGCGGCCCTGCGCAAGTACACGCAGCAGGACATCGACGAGGGCGTGGTGCTCCATGCCGCGGTGATGCTCAAGGACCCGGAGCTGCTGGAGCAGACCATGGCCGAGCTCCAGGAGGCCTCGAAGAAGGCCGGGCTGCCGCTCAAGGTCGTCTCCTGGCACCAGGCCTCGGACCTCGTCGGGCAGATCATCCTGGTGGCCAAGCTGGTGCTCTACGCGGCCGTGTTCATCATCTTCGTGGTGGCGGTGGTCATCATCAACAACTCGGTGATGATGGCCACGCTGCAGCGGGTGCGGGAGATCGGCACCATGCGGGCCATCGGAGCCCGGCGCGGCTTCGTGCTGAGCATGGTGCTGCTGGAGACCACGGTGCTGGGCCTGGTGTTCGGCGCGATGGGCGCGCTGCTGGGCACCCTCGCCGTGAAGGCGCTCGGCACGGCGGGCATCCCCGCCTTCCACGAGTCGCTCTACTTCTTCTTCTCCGGCCCACGCCTCTTCCCCACCCTGCAGGCCTCCAACATCATCACCGCCCTGGTCATCGTGGTCGGTGTGTCCGCCTTCTCCACCTTCTACCCCGCGTTCCTCGCGACCCGCGTCTCGCCCCTCCAGGCGATGCAGACGGACGAGTGAAGCCATGACCCAGCTCCTGCTCATCGCCCTGCGCAACCTCGGCTCGCACAAGCGCCGCACCCTGCTGCTGGGCGGTGCCATCGCCGGCGTCACCGCGCTGCTCGTCGTCCTCATGGGCCTGGCCAACGGCATCCAGACGACGACCGTGGAGACCGCCACCACGCTCATGACCGGGCACGTCAACGTGGCCGGCTTCTACAAGGTCACCGCCGGCCAGTCCGCCCCCGTCGTCACCGCGTTTCCCGCCCTCCAGCAGCAGCTCCTCCAGGAGGTGCCCGAGCTGGACTACATGGTCCAGCGCGGCCGCGGCTACTCCAAGGTGGTCAGCGACACCAGCTCCATGGACCTCGTCCTGGGCGGCATCGACGTCCAGAACGAGACGGGCTTCCGCAAGGCCCTCATCATCCGCCAGGGCCGCATGGAGGACCTGGAGCAGCCCAACACCCTGCTGCTCTTCGAGGAGCAGGCCAAGAAGCTCGAGGTGAAGGTGGGCGACACCCTCACCCTCTCCTCCCCCACCATGCGCGGCACCAGCAACACCGTGGACGTGCGCGTGGCCGCCATCGCCGCCAACGTGGGCATGCTCAGCTCCGTCTTCTGCTACCTGCCCAACTCCACCCTGCGCGGCCTCTACCAGATGCGCGACGACGCCACCGGTGCCCTCCACCTCTACCTCAAGGACACCGCGGACGTCCCCGCCATCCAGGCCCGCCTCATGCAGCGGCTTCCCGAGCTCGGCTACAAGGTGCTCGACCACAACCCCAACCCGTTCTTCATGAAGTTCGAGTCCGTCAACCGCGAGGGCTGGACGGGTCAGCGCCTGGACGTCACCAACTGGGAGGATGAGATCTCCTTCATCACCTGGTCGGTGAAGGCGCTCAACTGGCTCACCATCGGACTGCTCGTCCTGCTGCTCATCATCATCAGCGTGGGCGTCATGAACACGCTGTGGATCGCCATCCGCGAGCGCACCCGGGAGATCGGCACGCTGCGCGCCATCGGGATGCAGCGCGGATGGGTGATGCTGATGTTCCTCCTCGAGGCGCTCATGCTGGCGCTGTTCGGGACGCTGAGCGGAGCGGCGCTGGGGCTGGCCGTGTGCCTGGGCCTCAACGCCGCCCACGTCACCGTGCCGCTGGCGGTCCAGCTCATCATCATGTCCGAGCAGCTGCGCTTCGTGGTGAACCCGGCCGCCGTGGCCGGCTCCGTCACCATCATCACGCTGAGCACCACCTTCGTCTCGCTCATTCCCTCCTTCCTCGCCGCGCGGATGAAGCCCGTCACGGCGATGCACCACATCGGGTGATGAACATGACCCTGCGCAACCTCTTCGGCGCCCTGCTCGCCGCCGTGCTCCTCGCCGCGCCCGCCGCCCGGGCCGCCGATCTGAAGGACCCGTCCGAGCTCAAGAAGCTCCTGGAGACGCTCGATGACCGCCAGCGCAACGGCGGCGACTACAAGTCGTTGATGTACATCGAGCAGAAGGAGAAGGACAAAACGGACGTCGTGCGCGAGGCCGTGGTGTACCGCCGCGACGCGAAGGATCAGCTGATGATCCTCATGACCAAGCCCAAGGGCGAGGCCGGCAAGGGCTACCTGCGGCTGGAGAAGAACCTCTGGAGCTACGATCCCAACACCGGCAAGTGGGAGCGGCGCACCGAGCGCGAGCGCATCGCCGGCACCGACAGCCGCCGCGCCGACTTCGACGAGTCCCGGCTCGCCGAGGAGTATGACGCGTCGTTCGAGGGCGAGGAGAAGCTCGGCAAGTTCACCGCCTTGAAGCTCGTCCTCACCGCCAAGCAGGGCATCGACGTGGCCTACCCCGTGGTGCACCTGTGGGTGGACAAGGAGACGTCCAACATCCTCAAGCGCCAGGAGTACGCCCTCTCCAAGCGGCTGATGCGCACCGCCTACTTCCCCAAGTGGATGAAGGTCTTCAGCGAGTCCAAGAAGTCCGACGTCTGGTTCCCTCAGGAGATGCGCTTCTATGACGAGGTGGAGAAGGCCAACTCCACCGTCATCGTCGTGAAGAACGTGGACCTCAACGCGCTCGAGGAGAACATCTTCACCAAGGCCTGGCTCGAGAGCAAAAGCCGATGAGCACCCGCACCTCCCTGGCGCTCGCCGCGGCCCTCGCCGCCCTGCCCGCGCTCGCCCAGGAGCGCCCCAGCGAGGGAGACCTCTTCGGAGGTGAGGCAGCGGACGCGCCCCGCCCGGACGAGAGCGCCCTCTTCGGCGACCCCACCGAGGCCCCTCCCGCCTCCACCCAGGCCCCCGAGGCCACGGGGGACCGGGATGCGCAGGCGCTCGGCGGCCCCGCGGCCACCAACGCCTTCGACACCGAGGAGGCCGTCGAGGATCCGCTGAAGATCGGCGGCCGCTTCTACCTGCGCGCCCTCTCCCAGGGGAACGAGGGGGTGTCCTTCGGCAACACCTCCTTCTCCGCCCCCATGCTGGTGGACGGCTACTTCGATGCCCGCCCCACCGACCGGCTGCGCGGCTTCGTGCTCGGACGGCTCACCTTCGACCCGACCCGACGGGAGGGCTCGGGCAGCCTCCTGCCCTCGGGGACATCCTCGTCCACCGCCGTCGCCGCGCCCCGCGTGCTGCTGGACCAGGCCTGGCTGCGCTTCGACCTGGGCCGCACCCTCTTCATCACCGCTGGCAAGCAGCACGTGAAGTGGGGCACCTCGCGCTTCTGGAACCCCACCGACTTCCTCAGCCCCCAGGTGAGGGATCCGCTCGCCCTCTTCGACGCGCGCACCGGCGCCACCATGCTCAAGGTGCACGTGCCCTGGGAGGCCAAGGGGTGGAACTTCTACGCCATCGGCCTGCTCGACAACGCCGGCCCCGCCGGCACGCTCGGCCAGGTCGGTGGCGCCGCTCGCGCCGAGGTGGTGCTCGGCCCCGCGGAGCTGGGCATCGACGCCGTGCTCCAGCGCGGCCGCAAGCCCCGCTTCGGGCTCGACTTCTCCTCCGCCCTCGGCCCCATCGACATCTACGGCGAGCTCGCCCTGCGCAGGGGCTCCGACATGCCCCTGTACCGGCTGCCCTCCAATGTCTCGCTCGGGGACCTGCTCGGCCAGGTCGACGGCACCGGCGGCGTGCCTCCCGACCTCGGCGCGCTCCCCATCGAGGCGTACTACCCGGACGGCTACACCCCGCAGGTGAGCGGCGGCGCCACCTGGACGTTCGCCTACTCGGAGAGCGACACCGCCACCGTGGGCGTCGAGTACTTCTACAACTCGACGGGCTACCCCACCTCCCTGGCCTACCCCTACCTGCTCTTCCAGGGCCAGTTCCAACCCTTCTACCTCGGCCAGCACTACGCGGCCGTGTACGGGCTGCTCGCCGGGCCGGGCTCCTGGGACGACACCAACTTCATCCTGTCCAACCTGGGCAACCTCTCCGACCGCTCCTTCCTCACCCGCCTGGACGTGACGCACCGGGCCCTGCGCTACCTCAGCGTCGAGGCCTTCGTCGCCGTCAACTACGGCCAGAAGGGCGGCGAGTTCCGCTTCGCGCTCGATCTCCCCGCCATGCGCCGGGGGGAGCAGGTGATTCCGCCCGTCGTCGTCGTCCCGCCCACCGTCCAGGCGGGCGTGGGCCTGCGCATCGACCTCTGACGTGTCTCCCGCCCCGGGCGTGGCCATGGAAGAGGCATGGAGCGCACGTGCGACGTGGTCATCCTGGGAGCCGGGGCCTCGGGGCTCGCCGCCGCGGAGCGGCTGAGCCGCGCGGGCCTTCGCTTGGCGGTGCTAGAGGCCCGTGACCGCCCCGGCGGCCGGGTCGCCACCGTGCGCGATGCCCTGGACGGCGTCCCGCTGGAGCTGGGCGCGGAGTTCCTTCACGGCAAGCCTCCGCTGCTCCAGAAGCTGGCCCGCCGCGCCCGCGTGAAGGTGAGGACGTGCGACGACACCCACGGCCTGCTCTGGCGCGGCAGGCTGGAGGACGGCGACGCGGCCTTCGATTTCGTGGAGGACCTCGCCGCCGCCGGGCCTCCGGACCGGCCCGTGGGCCAGTTGATCGCCGAGCACGCCCGCACCGGCCACTGGCCCGAGCGCAAGGTCCGCATGGCCCGCGCCTATGTGGAGGGCTTCTACGCGGCCCCGGTGGACACGGCCAGCGCACTCGCCATCGCCCGGATGGAGCGCGCCGCGGAGCAGCTGGGCGGCATCGCGCCCTCGCGCCCGCTGCAGGGCTATGACCGGGTGCTGGAGCCCCTCGTCCGGGCCTTGAGGCGCCAACCGGAGACGCTCTTCTTCAATGCCGTGGCCGAGCAGGTGCGCTGGTCTCCCCAGGGCGTCGAGGTGCGTGCGCGCACCCGCGAGGGCGCCCTCCTGGGCACGTTCCGCGCCCGGCGGGCCGTGCTCACCCTGCCCCTGGGGGTGCTCAAGGCCCAGCCACCCGAGCCCGGTGCGATCCGCCTCCTTCCCCGCCTCCCGGAAAAGGAGCGTGCCGTGGCCCGGCTCGAGATGGGGCCGCTGGTGAAGGTGTTCCTGCGCTTCCGCTCGCCCTTCTGGGAGGAGCGCGAGGACACCCGCTACGGCTTCTTCCACGCCCCGGAGCTCCCCATCCCCACCTGGTGGACGCTCTCGCCCCTGCGCTCGCGCTACCTCATCGGCTGGGCTGGTGGCCCCGAGGCCGAGGCGCTCTCGCGGCTGCGCGAGGAGGAGGTGCTCCGGCAGGGCCTGGAGGTGCTCGGGCGGCTCTTCAAGCTCCCCCACCGCGAGCTCCAGGCCCGGCTCGAGAGCTGGCGCATCCAGGACTGGCAACGCGAGCCCTTCACCCGGGGCGGCTATTGCGTCATCCCCTCCGGGGCGGTGGAGGCCATGGAGGCACTGGCCCGGCCGGTCCAGGGCACGCTGTTCTTCGCGGGCGAGGCCACCCACCTCGAGGGCGAGGAGGGCACCGTGCACGGCGCGCTGGCCACGGGACTCCGTGCGGCCCGCGAGGTGCTGACCGCGGCTCGGGGTGGGGCCTAACCGCCTGGAATCAGGGGCTTTTCCCCTGGCTTTGGGGAGAACGGGAAGAATCTGGCCCCCCTCCCACGCAACTTCCCCGGGGGCCGGGCGATAATGGCTTCAAAGCTTTTGCGTCCCTTTTCCTGAAAGGTGCCCCATGTCCTTCAACGTGAACAACCGGACCCCTCCTGCCGCGGCCGCGCGTACGACGGCCGCCGCCGAGACCCCCAACCCGGTGGGCGAGGGCGTCAAGTCCGCCAAGGATCTGCTCGCGGGCGGAAGCCTCAACCTGGGCGTGAACAAGGACTCCACCAAGGAGCAGGTGGCGGTCGCCCTCAAGCAGCTCGCCGGTGACAAGGGCGTGCAGTACGCCAACACCATCGAGGGCCTGGGCAAGGCCTTCAAGGGCCGCGCGCTCGAGGGGGTCCAGAAGGAGATGGGCGAGTGGCTCAAGGCCAACCCCAACGCCACCCCGGATCAGGTGCACGCGCAGTCCACGAAGACGCTCTACAAGCACACGATGATCAACCAGCAGTTCAAGCAGACCATCGAGCAGATGGCCAGCGCCGCCATCTCCCGCATGAAGGACACCTTCGAGGGCTGATGCGGAACGTCCGGCGGGGCTGAGCGGAATGCCTGCTCGCCCCTCGGACGGAAGGACGGAGGCGCGTCCTCCGGGCTGTACCGGTTCGTCCGGCGGTGGACAGGTTTGGGGAGATGAGCTGGCTCGCACTCCCCCTGACCCTGTTGCTCGGACAGACCCCTTCTCCCACGGCCACGCCGCAGGAGGCTTCTCCCGTCGAACCCGCGGCCCAACAGGCCCAGGCGCCCACGGTGGAGGAGCTGGAGCGCACCGCCCGGGAGCTGGAAGTGAAGCACCTGCGTGCCCAGGTGGAGCTCCTCCAAGCCGAGCTGGAGGCCCAGCAGACCCAGCAGCAGGAGGACCAGGATCGCCTCCAGTCCCTCGAGCAGGAGGCTGCCACCGAGAGCGCCCGGGCCCAGACCCTGGAGCAGCTCCGGCAGCAGCGCATCGAGAGCCTGCGCAGCGGCTACCAGTGGATGGCCACCACGGACCAACTGCTCGAGCAGGGCGACTTCTCCATCGGCCCGGCGCTCACCTCCGCACGCCAGGACCTCTCAGACGCCCTCGCCAGCGCCGCTGGGACCGGCCGGGGAGACACCGTGCGATTCATCGAGAGCGCGCTGGACCGGCTCGCCATCGCCGAGCAGGCCGTGGAGCAGCGCGACATCTACCGGGCCCGGCTGGAGCTGCAATCCGCCGGCCTCGAGCTGACCCAGGCCTGGAGGATGAGCCTCCAGCGCCCGGGCGCCACGCTCGTCACTCAGTAGTAGTGCGGCGTGACCGACACCGGCGGGCTCGCCGGCCTCGCGATGAGGTAGCCCTGCACGAAGTCCACCCCGTGCTCGCGCACCCACCGCAGCTCCTCGGGCGTCTCGATGCCCTCGGCCACCGTGAGGATGCCCAGCTTCTGCGCCAGCTCCAGCAGCTTCTCCGTGATGGACGCCTTGTAGCTGTCCTGGTGGATGCCCCGGATGAGCTCCATGTCGAGCTTCATGATGTCCGGGCGCAGCTGGTGGATGAGGTTGAGCGACGAGTACCCCGCCCCCAGGTCGTCCAGTGCCACCCGGAAGCCCGCCTGCCGGTAGTAGGCGATCAGCGACTTGAGGTGGTTGGCGTCCGGCGTGTGGTCCGACTCGATGATCTCGAACACCACGTGGCTCGGCGGAATCCCCACCTCGGAGATGGCCGCCACCGTGGAGCGCAGGCAGAACGCCGGATCGTAGATGGCCGTAGGCGTGAAGTTGATGAAGAGCGGCACCTTCAGCCCCAGCCGCGCCGCCTCGCGCACCGCCGACAGCCGCGCCGCCAGATCCAGCTGGAAGAGCAGATCCGCGTCGCGCGCCAGCGTCAGCATCTTCCCCGGGAACACCAGCGCCCCATCCCGCTCTATCCCGCGCAGCAGCGCCTCGTAGGCGTACACCTGGCGCGTGTCCTTCGCGTGGACGATGGGCTGGTAGTGGCTGGTGACGCGCTTCTCGGCCAGCATGTCCACCAGCCACCCCGAGCGGGTGATGGTGAAGAGCTGCGGCAGTGAGCCCACCCGCGGGAAGTCTCCCAGCCCCGGTGCGCCCTCGCCCTCGACGAAGAGCGCGCGCGTGGCCCGCGACTCCTCGCCCGTCAGCGCGCCCATGACGTCGGCCACGAAGGCACTCAGCTGAGCGCCCTCCAGCCGCACCGCCACGCAGCGATCCTCCGGCATGGCCTGGTGCTCGCGCCCGGAGTCTCCCAACTGCCGCACCAGCTTGCCGTAGCTATGGCCCAGCGGCAGCCAGAGGAAGAGCCGGCCTGGCCCCTCCAGCTCCAGCTTCTCTGGAAGGTTCTGGCACCGCTCACACGACTTCGACACGGTCTGGCTCATGCGCCTCACTCACTGCTCACGGAAGACAAGCAACCCCCGGGACGTCTCGGCGGCGTAGAGGTACCCGTCACCGGGCACTTCCACCCCACTGAGGCCGTCCAGGAACGCGCGTCCCCGGCCTGAATCCGTCTCCCGCCACGTATTGTAGTAGGCAATCTGCCGGGGTGTGCTCGGGTTGGACATATCCAGGACACGTAGACCGTCCTGATTATGAGCCACGTACAGCTTGGTGCCTACGAGCGTCAAACCGGCCACCGTGGACTCCGGCCGCATCTCGAAGCGGCCCACCTCGGTGATGTGGGCAGGATCCGACACGTCCAGGGCGCGGATGCGGGAGCCCCAGCCCTCGCTCGCCTCGAAGGCGATCGTCCGGTCGCCGATGACGCCCGCCGCCACCGGCCGGCTGGAGGCCTTGTCGTACCCGAAGTGCCCCTTTGCCTCCGGTTTGCTCACATCCGTCACGTCCACCACCGCCAGCCCGTACGCCCAGTGGCCGAGGTAGAGCCGGTTGTTCAGGACGACCCCCTCCACCGGGGTCTCACCCAGCCGGATGTCGCTGTCCGGCACGTAGTAGCGCGTGCGCAGCGAGGGCTCGGCCGGCTTGGTGATGTCGAAGATGAACACCTCGGCCTTGGGCGAGGGCGACATCATGTAGAGCCGGTCCCCGTCCACGAAGAGGCCCCAGCCCTGGATGTCCGTGTCCGACGCCGGCAGCGACGCCAGCCGCTTGGGCGCCGAGGGCGTGCTCACGTCATAGACGAGGAGCCCCTCGACGTTGCTCGAGATGTAGAGCGTCGAGCCCTTCACCCAGGAGCGGAACCAGGAGTCGTTCTTCGGGGTGATCTCCGCCACCTTCGTGGGCTTCGCCGGATCCTTCACATCGTAGATGAAGAGGCCGTCCGTCAGCGCCGTCACGTAGGCGTACCCGCCCGAGACGAAGACGTCCATCGCCGTCCCGCGCGGCAGGGCCGTCTCCGACACCAGCTCCACCCCGGACGCCTCCTGCTCGCCGTCCACCCGCTTGATGCGCACCGCCTCGAAGGTGCCCTGAAGGTCCGCCTCGCCGTTCACGCACCGCCGGAACTCGCCCTTCACCCGATCCGGGGCGGGGGCCTGGCAGCCCGCGACCGACAGGCGGATGGAGGAGTAGGCACCGTCGTAGTCACTGGCCAGGAAGAAGGTCTCCCCCTCCACCTTGCGCTCGGTGAGCGGCACCCCGAAAAGCAGGGACTTGGATGGATCGGACGACAGCAACATCGCCGCCGGCGTGTCCACCCCGTCGAACGTGACATTGCTCTTCCAGATGCCATCGGCCTGAACCGAGGCGAAGCCCGACCGGTCACATGCGGACAGATCGAAGGCCTCCAGCTCACACTCGCGCTTCTCTTCCTCCGTGCGCGAGCATCCAGTGAGGGTGAGGAGCAGGGCTCCCGCCGTGACAACCAGAGAACGATTCATGCGCCATCCATACCGGGCACCGGGACGATGCGAAAGCATTGGTTCACCCAACACCCGAAGGGGCCGGGACGTGCAACGCTGAGCAATCGTACAGAAGCGCTCGGCTGCCCACTCGTCTATATGAGGGAGCCTGCCTAGGTTCGCTTAGTCCCTCGTCTCCCCACCCGGGAGGTCGCCCTGTGAATCGACGTCTTCTTACCGTCACCCTCCTGGCCCTCGTGCTTTCCGAGGCCGCCCTGGCCCAGGTCTATGTGATTCCACGCCGTGCCCAGCGCTCGCCGGTGCACACGTTTGATTTCGAGTGGAAGCACATGGACATCCTGGTCGGGCCGGAGGCCGAGGGCGTCGCCGCTCCGGCGGCCCACCGGGCCCACATGCAGCCTCCCGGCGCCCCGGGAGGTCCCTCTTCCGCCACGCCCACCACGCCGCAGATGCGCTCGCCGGGCATGCCCACCGCCGACGCCAAGCAGCCTCCCAAGGGCGGAAAGCAGGGCGAGGAGGGCACCGGCGGCAGTCCCGTGGAGTCCGTCGAGCCGGGCAGCCCCACGCCGGTGGTGGACAACCAGAGCGATGGCGGCACCTCCGTCGCCACGGGAGGCGAGCTCTACGTCCCCATCGCCCTGTCGGCCGACGGAGGCACGCCGGACGGCGGCCCCGCCTATGCCACGTCCCTGGGCGTGAAGAGCGGCGGCGTCCGCTTCTACTTCTACGAGAGCGAGCGCAACGTGGCCCAGTACGCCGCGCCTCAGCTCGAGGAGGCCTACCGCTACCTCGTCGACCGCTTCAAGTTCGTCCCCACGCAGACCTTCCCCTACATCCTCTACAGCAGCTACCAGGAGTTCCTGCAGACCAACGTCTTCGCGGTGTCCGAGGGCACGCTGGGCGTCACCAGCACCCAGGGCAACCTGGAGCTGGCCCTGCCCTACCTGGGTGACCACCGGCTCTTCGGGGAGATCAGCTCCCACGAGATGGCCCACCAGTTCACCATCCAGAAGGTCCGCTTCCTGGCGGAGCAGGCCAAGGTGCAGGGGGATCCGCTCAACGGCATTCCCCTCTGGTTCATCGAGGGGCTGGCCGAGTTCTACGCCAAGGGCGGGTTGGATCCCGAAGGCGAGATGATGGTGAGGGATCTGCTCATCAACCCGGACCTGATGCGCGGGTATGCCTTCCTCGACTTCTGGTCGCCCGGGCCCTACGGCTTCCTGTGGATCTACAAGGTGGGCCAGGCGCGCTGCCAGTTCCTGGAGGACACGTACGGGGCGGGCTTCATCCAGAAGGTGATCGACAACTCGCCCAAGCTCGTCTCCGGCACGGCCGGGACGCCGAACCTGGCGTTCGAGGGGCTGGTGGAGATGCTCACCGGGGATGACCCGCAGAAGGTGGGCGCGAAGTTCGAGGCGTGGCTGAAGCAGCGCGCCTACCGCACCTACCTCAAGGCCGAGCAGTCCACGCCCCAGATGGACGTGCTGCGCGAGCGCAAGGGCATCGTCACCTCGCTCAACAGCTCGCCCAATGGGCGGCTGCTGATGTACCGGAGCATCATCCCGGAGACGGGCCAGAGCCAGCTCATCATGTTGGATCCGCGCGCGCCCCAGGAGAGCGTGAAGGTGCAGGGGGACGGCGTGCCGGGCTACGAGTCGCTGCACCCCGTCTTCGGGCGCAACTTCGCCCTCACCGACGACAAGCTGGTCTTCGTGGCCGAGTCGCTGGCGCGCGACATCATCTACGTGCAGTCCTTCAAGCACTCCGCCGAGCCCATCTCCCTGACCGGGACGCTGCCGTCGATGGGCCGCAACCCCTACCTCAACAACCCCTCCGGGCTGCGCAAGGAGCCGCCCTACAAGGTGCGCTTCGAGCTGGGCGAGCGCGTGGCCTACAAGCTGGCGGACCACGGGCTGATCGCCGCGTACTCGCCGGCCTTCTCGCCGGATGGCAAGCAGCTGGCCTTCATCGGCCTGAACGAGGCGGGCACGCGCGACGTCTACGTGCTGCCGCTGGACCAGGGCCTGGACGTGGCGCCCCAGCAGCTCACCCACGACGTGTACGCCGAGCGCAGCCTCGCCTGGGGTGAGGCGGGCATCGTCTTCACCTCGGACGCCACCTCGCACGGCTACTACAACCTCTTCCGGGTGAAGCCGGAGGCCGCCGACAAGGTGGAGCGCCTCACCCGCGAGGCGAGGGATCACTCGGATCCGACGGTGATGCCCGACGGCCGCCTCTTCTTCGTGGCCTACGAGAAGAGCCGCTCGGACCTGCACGAGTACACCGGCGGCGGCAGCATCGTGCGGCGCACGGACGTGGCCACCGGCCTCTTCGAGCCGAGCCCCGCCCCGGATGGGAACCTGTGGCTGCTCTACCACGTGTCCGGTGAGCGCAAGCCGGCCCTGCTGCGCTCGCAGCAGCTGATGAACCTCGAGGTGGCGCAGGCCCCCAAGGCCGAGGAGGCCCCGCCGAGCCCCCTGCCCCAGCGCTCGCTGGTGGGCGCCGAGCCCTACAGGCCCTTCGCGCGGGAGAACATCGACCTGGGGCCCATCATGGGCTTCGCCGGCGCGGGCGGCGGCGGCTTCTACGGCCAGGTGTTCGCCTCGGCCACGGACCGGATGCGCAACCACGCCATGCTGCTGCAGGTGGCCGTGTACGGCTCGTTCGATCTGACCGACGGCTACCTGATGTACATCGACCAGTCCAAGCGGACCCTGTACGGCCTGGGCCTCTTCCAGTCGCTGCGCTTCCGCCTGGACAAGACGCTGAGCCAGTACCGCGGCCGGCTGCCCTACTACGCGCTCGTCGCCGGTGAGCGCTTCTTCGGCGCCACCAGCCTCGCACGCTACCCGCTGAGCACCTTCACCTTCCTGGAAGGCAACCTCAGCGTCGGCGGCGCCTCGTACTTCCTCGACCCGGGCACCTCCTTCTTCCTCAACCTCCAGGAGGTCAACGGCATCGGCGACCTCTACTCGGAGTGGCAGCGCAACCGGCCGAGCATGCGCTTCCAGTCGGAGGGCTCGCTGGCCTTCGGCTACAACACGCTGCGCTACCACTACACGGGCGTCCCCATCTCCGGCACCTCGTTCCTGAGCGAGGTCACCGCCGGCGTGCAACCCTTCAACGGCGAGTTCTACGGCAACCTGCGCCTGGACGCCGAGCGCTACTTCCCCATCCCGCTGGGCAGCACCCACCTCATGCTGCGCGGCGGCGCGGGCACCAGCTTCGGCGGACGCTTCTCCCAGTCCTTCTACCTCTCCAGCTTCGACACCCTGCGCGGCGTGCCCTTCGGCAACGAGCAGTGGCTGCTCGGCCAGCACTACCTGTACTCCACGCTGGAGCTGCGCGTGCCGCTGGATGCGCTCATCCGCATCGCCTTCCTCAACACCCTCATGGGCGTGGCCGGCTTCGACCTCGGCGGCGTGGGCAACTCGGCGCGGGAGCTGTGGAACCGGCGCGTGCTGGATGCGGCCGTGGGCATCAACGTGGGCCTCGGTCCCATCCTCCTGCGCCTGCACTTCGCCTACCCGTTCGACATCCACGCCCCCGTCGGCCGGCCGGCAGACAAGTGGGTGACGCAGTTCTCCATCGGCCTCGCCGGGCTCGAGGGCTACCTCTTCAAGGGGCACGGCAGCCCGGGCCAGAAGAAGAAGGAGATCTCGCCTCCCGTGACGCTCGGCGGGCCGCGCATCGGCTCGCTGTAACGGGCGCGCCGTACCGGGCTCGGGGTGGGGAGCGGACCCTCACCCCGGCCCGCTCAGGACTGGGCCGCCACCA
Organism: Archangium gephyra; assembly: GCF_042230915.1. Classification (GTDB taxonomy): domain Bacteria; phylum Myxococcota; class Myxococcia; order Myxococcales; family Myxococcaceae; genus Archangium; species Archangium gephyra_B. The sequence goes on from NZ_CP102578.1 coordinate 8,679,804, forward strand.
GCGCGGCGTTGGCTCGCGCCAGCGGGCCTCCCTCGTGGGGAATCCGCTCGAAGTCGCCGCGCAGCGCCTTGAGGGCGAACTTCTCCAGGTCGATCTCCCGCCGCGTCCGCACCCCCAGCGCCCGCACCAGCTCCGCCAGTGGACCGAAGCCCAGCAGGCCGTGCTGCAGCAGCAGCCCCGCGGCCACCCCGCTGACGATCTTCCACCTCGGGCCGTCCTTGGCCGCCAGCACCAGCCCGAGCGCCGAGACCGCGGACGCCGCCACCGTCACCACCCGGTTCAGGTCCCACTCCTTCTCGAGCTTCTCCAGGTAGCGGCTGATCTCCGAGCGGTCCATGTGCTCGGCCATGCTTTGGACGCACTTCTCCACCCGCGCATCAATCCGCCGGTTCACCCCATCCGGCGTGTGGGTACGCACCGAATCGGTCGACATCCGGTTCCAGGATTCCATCTCGCCTCCCTCCAGGCTGGCAGGCCATCTGTGCGAAGGTAGGGACGCACGCGCACACGGGTCAGCAGCGGCCACCGTGCCCGGCCGTCTGCCCGCCGATCCCCCCTGCTCGGTTCGCGAGCGGATGCCTAGCTTGGCCCGCGTGAATCGCCTTCCGCGCCTCCTGCTCGCCTGCCTGCTCGGTACCGCCTGCGTCCACCGCGATTATCCCCAATCGCTGCGCGTCTACGATGACATCCCGGACTCGGGGCCGGCCCTGTCGCTCGCCCTGTACCAGTCCGTGGGAGTGGGACTGCGGCCGGGTCACGTGGTGGAGCTGGTGCAGGACGCCGCCATCCCCGAGCGCCTCGAAGCGGAGATCCGCCAGGCCCGCGAGTCCATCCACCTGCTCGCCTCCAACTGGCGGACCGGAGCGGCCTCGGAGCGCCTCCTGAAGGCGCTGTCCGAGCGCCAGCCGGGCGTGGTGTGCCGCATCCTGGTGGATCCGCTCCACAGCCCGGGCTTCCAGGAGGCGGTGGGGACGCGGCTCGTCCAGGCGGGGTGCGAGGTCCGCGACTTCCGGCCCTTCGTCGGCGCGGAGGTGGTGTTCAACGATGAGCGGCTGCAGGCGCGCAACCACCGCCAGCTCTTCATCCGCGATGGGCGCAGCGGGCTCACCGGCGGCTCCGGCGTAGGGCCGGAAGGGAGTGACGCGAAGAAGCCGGCGGACACGGGGCGCGACACCTATGTCCACGTGGAGGGCCCAGCCGTGCGCCAGCTGCAGCAGGCCTTCGCCCGGGACTGGCAGGAAGCGGGCGGAGGACTGCTGCCGGAGTCGGCCTTCCCCACGCTCGAGCCGCGCGGCGAGGCGCATGCGGGCTTCGTCGCGAGCACCGGCTCTCCCTCGCTCAGCCACTCCGAGCGCATGGTGCAGGTGCTCATGGCCGCGGCCCGGCGCCGCCTGTGGCTCACCAACGCGTGCTTCGTCCCCACCGCCGCCACCGTGGACACGATCATCCGCAAGGCCCGTGAGGGCGTGGACGTGCGCATCCTCGTGCCCGGCGACGAGGCCACCTCCGGCGTGCTCGCCGCCCAGCGCGCCTCCTACGAGCGCCTGCTGGAGAGCGGCGTGCGCCTCTGGGAGTACCGGTCCGCGCCCCTGTACGCCCGCACGCTCGTCGTGGACGACCAGCTGACGGCCGTGGGCTCCAACAACCTGGAGCCGAACGCGAGCGCGATGCTCGAGGAAGGGGCGCTCGTCGTCGAGGACGCGCCGCTCGCCCGTGCGCTCGCCGACAGCTTCGAACGTGACCTGGCACACGCGGTAGAGGTCCGCCGGGACGAGTGGCGGGAGCGCGGGTGGTTGGATCGCGTCGGCTCCGCGCTTCCCCCGTCGGCCACCGGTTGCCGCTGAGCGGGTAGTCCGGAGCCCTGTCCGGACACCCGCCACCCCACCCGGGGGAACCCGCTTCCCATCCAGCGGGCCTGGAGCATCCGCCGCCGGACAGAAGGGCCCTGAAGTGCCGGGCATCGCCCTTGCTCGAACAAGGCGCGATGAGATTCGCGCGCCTGCTCTGCTCTCTGTCGGTTGTCTGGCTGTTCGCCTGTGACCCCGAGGCCAACCCTCCACCCGCGGTGGATGGGGAACAGAACTCCATCACGGACAACCCCGTGCCCCAACCGCAGGGGCCGCGGAACGACCACCCGCCGCCTCCGCCACAACCTCCTCCGTCACAACCTCCTCCGTCACAACCTCCTCCGTCACAACCTCCTCCGCCACAACCTCCGCCTCCGGTGCCCGAGGAACAGCGGACCTTCGTCCTGCCGCCGGTGCAGGAGTCCTTGCAGGAGTACGAGCTCATCCTGCCGCCGGACGTGCTGGAGAAGTTCTACGCGGACAAGTACACGCCGGAGCAGGACGCCATCTTCCGCCACGCGGGGGTGAGCTATCCGGTGAAGGTGCGCCTGCGTGGGGCGTCCGCCCGGGACTTCCCCAAGAAGAGCTGGAACGTGAGCTTCGAGAACGGCACGCGCTTCGAAGGGCGCAACTCGCTCAACCTCATCGCCGAATACCAGGACGCGTCGATGTTGGCGGAGAAGCTCGCCTATGACCTGCTGGCCGCCATGCGCCTGCCGACGCCGCGCACGAAATACGTGCGGCTGCGCATCAACGGCCGCTACGAGGGGCCCTTCCTGGACATCGAGCAGGTCAACAAGTCCTTCCTGCGCGCCCATGAGTTCCCGGACCAGGACGCCTCCATCTACCGCGCCGGCTGGAAGGACACCGAGCTGAAGCTGCGCTCCTGGAAGGTGCCCTACCAGGGCGATTGGTCGAAGAAGACGAACGAGAAGGAGCCCGACGACGCGCTCGACGAGGTGCTGTACGTCATCAACCGCACGCCCGAGCCGGAGCTCCCCAAGGCGCTCGAGCGGCACCTGGAGCTGGAGTGGTACCTGCGCTCCATGGTCATGGACGCGCTCATGGCCAACAACTACGTGGAGGACTCGGAGAGCTACTTCATCCACGACCGGGTGACGGACCGCTGGGTGTACGTGGCCTGGGACCTCAACAACGTGGACGCGCGCTGGTGGTACGAGATTGCCCTCGTCGATCAGCCAGTGCCCATCTACAAGCACCCGCTCTTCCCCTTCACGCTCACCGACGGGGCGGTGGCCACCCGGTACCAGCAGCGCAAGAGCATCCACCCGGGCTACCTGCCCGTCTTCAACAACCTGGGCACCCGTGTGGTGATGAACCCGGAGCTGCGCGAGCGGCTGGTGGCCCGGCTCGATAAGGCGATGAATGAGCTCTTCACCCTGGAGGTGATGGGGGCCCACATCGACAAGCTGCACGCGCTGCTGGCGCCGCACATGGCCGGGGATCCGTACATGGACAAGGCGAAGTTCCAGAAGGGCCGCGCCTGGATGAGGGACTTCGTCCGCCTGCGCCGCGCGTTCGTCCTGAAGGAGCTGGAGCGCTACCGCACGCGCAAGCCCGGCCTGGTGCTGGAGGCGCTGGACGCGCGCGAGTGCTGGGTGGAGCTGCGCAACCGGGGCACCGGGCCGGTGTCGCTCGGAGGCATGGTGTTGACCACGCACCTGCGGCGCAGCATCCCCGAGCTGCTGAGGCCCGAGCTTCCAGCGCGGTCACCCGAGGAGGCGCCGTCGTATGGCCCGCCCGCGGGCACGGTGCTCCCGGGCCTCACGCTGAGACCGGACGAGCGCGTGCGCTTCTCCGCCACCGAGCTGGGCCTCACCTTCACGCCCGATGGGGAGATTGGCATCTTCGACGGGCAGTCCGTGGTGGGGATGAAGGACGCCCTCTTCTACGGGAAGTTGCCGGACGGGAAGCACTACGAGCGCGCCAGCGATGGGCACTGGCAGGTGCGTTGAGTGAGCCGCGCCAGCGGACAGGGGCCCGGGGGAGCCCCGCCGCTGGCGCGAATCACCTCAGTGGGTATTGCAGCCCTCCTCACCGAGCGCCAGGGTGGTGAGGATCCCCCCGCACTCCTCGCCGATGGCCTTGGTGGTGATGGGCTCACAACCCTCTTCACCCAACGCCAGGGTCGTGACCTGCGAGTTGCCGCCGCGCACGTTCTCCAGGTCCTTCGTGGGCAGCTCGTAGTCGATGAACGTCTTCTTGCCAGTCTTCCTCATCACGTTCTCCTTTGGATGCGGGTGCACCCGGGAAAGGGGGTGCCCTTGACTGGGATGGAGTACGTGGGTGTGGCTTGTGAGAGGGCACCCGGCCCTCCAGGACGAGCCGCCCGGACGCTCGCCGGACGGCCCTCATCTCGTTCAGGGATGTGACCGAAGTGGCTCGATGCTCTCTCACTCGATGCTCCCTCTCCCCCCGGGAGAGGGTTGGGGTGAGGGTATCCGAGCCCGTTCTTTCAACCCGTGGCCCTCAGTGTTGACAGAGGGTTCAACCCGGGGCCCTGGCACCCTCACCCCGTCCCTCTCCCGAAGGGAGAGGGGAAATGGTCGCGGACCTACCTGAAGGGGCTCAGGCGCGCCGCTCGACCAGACGCTCGCGGGCGGTGGTCACGGGCGCGCCACGAGACCGGGTGTCCCTACGGCCCGCCCGCACCAGCCCCCACCCCGCCCCCAGCAGCAGGGCCCCGAAGAGGAGGAAGCCCACGTCCCACGCGAGCTGCCCCGCGCCGGGGTGGACGTGGTGGATGCCCAGCAATTGATGGTCGATGAGCCCCTCCACCACGTTGAAGGCGCCCCATCCGATGGAGAGCGAACCGACGAAGGTGCGGGTGGACCAGGGCACGTCGGGGCGCTGGCCCGCGCGCCACAGCAGGCCGAGCCCGAGCGCCGTCATCAGCCACGTGAAGGCGTGGAAGAGGCCGTCCCAGAACATGTTGACCTTCATCGCGACGAGGTCCGTGGGAGGCAACTGGCTCGAGAGCATGTTGTGCCACTGGAGCAACTGGTGCAGCAGGATGCCGTCGATGAAGCCGCCCAGGCCCGTGCCGAGCAACACGCCCGCCGAGATGAGGGCTCCCTGATGCCGTGGAATGCCAGCCATGGACCTTCCCCTTTGCGCGGTCACGATGGACGCCCGGGCTCGTTCCTGGTGCGTTCGGAGGGCATGCCGGGCGGCGGCAGCCCGATGCGGTACAGCAAGGCGCTGAGGGCCCCGATGAACAGGAATGGCACGACCATCATCACCAGGTAGCGCCAGAAGTCCTCGCCCAGGACGGACGCCCTCACCGCCTGGGAGGTCGCGCAGTTGGGACAGGCGGACGCGGCCGTCGTCACCCACACGCTCGCGAGCAGGACGATGGCCACGAGCCGGCTGTGTCTCATCGGGCGGACCCCCGGGTAGATGCTTCGCTCCGAGGGTACGCACGGCGAATGCATGCACGAGAGAAGCAGGCAGTCGGGTGAGGGAGGGGACGCCAGGGGCTTCCCCGCTGGAGTCCATCGCACGGGACCCTGAATGCGAACCGCGAGACGGGGTGAGCGCGCAAGTGCGCCAGAAGTCTGGGACGGGTGATGGCAGGGCAACTGCACAACCCGGAGGAACCACTCCCTGTGGAACAAAGGATCCTCACATGCTTCGTCTGACGTCCGCCCTCCTCCTCGTCGTCATCACCACCGGCTGCGCGAGCACGACGGTGATTCGCTCCGACCCCAGCGGGGCCACGGTCCGGTCCCGCTCGGGCGAGGTGCTCGGCAAGACGCCGTACGAGCACAGCGACTCCGCCATGGTCAATCACTCCGAGAGCTTCGTCGTCGAACTGGAGGGCTACGAGACCGAGTACGTCACCATCAAGCGCGACCAGTGGAACGGCCTGCGCACCGCGGGCGGAGTCATCGGGGGGCTGTTCATGCCGCCCGTCTTCGCCATCCTGCTCTGGGCCACGGATTACAAGGAGGCGTACCAGGTGGAGCTGAGGGAAGCGCCGGAGCAGCAGGAGGGCGAAGCGCTCCAGCCGGTACGGGCCTCCCGCCGCGCGGCGCCCGAGCGTCAGCGCAGCTCCCGACGCTGAGCCCCCGTGGCTCAGTGGGCGGGCGCGGTCAACGCCGAGCGCAGGGCCTCGAGCTCCCGCTTCACCTCGGGCGAGGGCTCGTCCGCGAGCAGCTTCTCGATACGGACCGGGACTTCCTGCTGGGTCAGGGGCTCCAACTTGGGCAGCAACCGGGGCAGGTCCTGCTTCAACGTCCCCAGGAAGCGGAGCCGGTCCTCATTCGAGTACACCTTGCGCTCCGAGACCGTGGTGAGTGCGCCGATCGCCACCTTGCCCAGGCCCATCCGGATCTGGGCCATCCCCGACTCGAACGCCTCGCGATTGCGGATGTCGGTGGGAGGAACCTGGTCGATCGCCTCCATCATCTCCGCGGCCGCATGGGTGACGAAGGCCTGGAGCTCGATCATCTCCGTCGAGAAGCCGCCGCTCGCCGCGTTGGCCCCGATGTACAGCATGAGGAGCTGCGAGGCCGGCTCCATCATGGAGCCCGCGAGCTGGACCCGGGCCAGCGGAGCCACCTGGAGCCGCTCGATCGCGTCCACGTTCTCGAAGGACGTCAACCGGGCGAAGAGCGGGCCGGAGCGGGTGCTCTGATAGCGCGGCAGCTCGGGAGGGCTCTTCTGCGCGAGCGCGGAGAGCGCCTGCGCGGCCGCGGCATAGTCCTGGCCACTCCAGCTGCGCTCCGGCGAGGGGACGCCAAGCGCCACGTACTGCTCCAACCCGAGGGAGTCATCCTTCTCAGCGGGCGGAGCGGGCGGGGACACCTGGGAGGAGTCAGGTGCCCTGCCCTCGGACGCGGCGGAGGTCGTGGCGGAAGGAGTGGCACAAGCAGCCAACAGCAGGACGAGCGAGCCAGAAGCCAGAAGTCGAGTCGACATCCGGCATTCAAGCCCTGGGCATTCCATCCTCGTCAAGGAGAGGAAGCGCCCGCCTGGAGGTAGCTCTCCAGCACCAGCTTGCGCAGGGGCAGGAACTGGTCCCTGAGCGCCGGGGAGATGGCGAAGCGGCCCGGGTCCGCCGGGTCATCGTTCTCCGTGCTGTGGACGAAGTTGGCCGAGGCGGGCCACGTCAGGCCCCCACCCACCGGCCTGCCACTGTTGCGCTGGTGGCAGCCGCCGCAGGACAGGGCCTGGGCACGGGAGACGATGTCATGGGGGGTCAGCGTGCTGCCCACCCGGGCGAGCTCCTGGCCGATGGCCTGGTGGAACGGGCTGGGGCCCGGGCCGAACTGGGCCATGTAGTCATCCACGCCGCCCCGGGTCTGGGAGTCGTTCTGGGCGGCGTTGAACTGATCCGGCACCGCGTAGCTGAAGCGGTTGAGGTCATTGATGGCCAGGCTGGCCACCTGGGTGACGAAGTGGCTCTGGAAGCTGGAGGCCCGAGGGTCGGTGGACGCCGGGTTGAACAGGCCGCCAAAGGGGTTGGTCTTGACCGTCGCCGGGACGAACTTCAGCGTGCACGAGGGCTGGGAGAGGCAGTCGCTCACCAGCTTGAACTCGCGCATCATCCACGGCACGGGAGGCGCGGTGGGCCCGCCCTGGAGGAACTGGTTGGTGCGCACCTGGCCCAGACCCCCCGGGTTGTTGCCGTAGTGGTTCATGCCCACCACCGGCTCGAAGCCCGGCAGCCCCGTGAAGTAGAAGGATTCCAGCTTGCTGGCGCGCGACATGGGGTCGGGGTCCGCGGACAGCCCCGCCCAGAAGTTGGCCACCGGCCGGCAGCCCTCGAGCCCCAGCTCGGGCTGGGGGTTGGGCAGCACCGCCTCGAAGATCATGAAGTTGCGGTTGGCGGGCGCGGAGGGGAGCTTCGCCAGGACGATGCGGTACTCGCCGCAGTTCGAGCCGTCCACGGGCGCCAGGTCGAAGCGATTGTAGAGACCCACCGCCGCATAGCTGTCCAGGTTGATGACCGAGCCGAGCCGCGCCTGACCGCCCTCGCTCGGGCGGCACACGTAGGGGAAGCCGTTGAGGGTGTTGCCCAGATCGGTGCAGTGCGGCATGCCCGGCAGGTCCGGCTGCCCGGGCGCGGGGTTCTGCGTGTCCCACAACTGGCGGAAGAGCTGCTCGGCGGTGAAGCCCCCCCCGCCATTGTCCGCGGCCAGCTTGCTGAACACCCGCCGCCCGTTGAACCGGGCCAGGATGCTCTTCTCCGTCACGGCCAGCGAGCGGCGGATGTCGATGGGAGCCACGACCGGCGCTTCCCCGACGGCAGGATCCGGGAGCGACACGCCGATACCACCGCGGTCGGAGTGCGGTGCTTCCGCCTCCGAGGGCATCCCCTCACATGCACTCAGCATCGAGGCGGCGACCGCCATCAGACACACCCGATTGAAACGTTCGTGGCCCATGGAATTCCCTTTCGTGAGGTCCGCTGAGTTGGACCCGTGAGCCGCTCCGGCGGGCAAGGGCTCCCGGATTTTCTCCGGAGCCCCCCGGGCACGCCCCTGGGATGTGACGCGGGCCACAGCCCTCGTGTGAGGTGGCGCACCGCGCTCGCGCTCGAGGCCGCGCATTGTCCGAACCACTCCGGACAACGACACCGGCCCGGAGTGAATGGACACGGGCAATGAGCAAGCAACAGGCACGGGCGTTGGAGCCCCATGTGTTGGTCCTCGATACGCAACAGAGCTACAAGCGCCTGGAGGAGGATGCGCTCATCCGGGTGCTCCGGGAGGGATGCCGGCGCTTCGCCGTCCACCGTCTCCCCTACCGGCTCTCCCCGGTCGTCCTCGGCCTCCCCGGGCTGCTGCTCCACCTGTTCCTGCTCGCCGCCGTCCATACCTTCGAGCGCGCGCGGTGGATGTATGCGCTCTGGGTCGTCTGCCGGGTGCTCCACTTCTGCCTGGATGCCATGGACGGCACCCAGGCCCGGCGCAACGGGACTCAATCCACCGCGCGCCACTTCTGGGACCACTGGGTCGACGTCATGAACTCGGCCATGGCCGTGCTGATCGTGGCGCAGCTCGGCCCCCGGAATGGCGTCTACTTCCTGCCCTACATCCTGCTGACCGCCACCGGGCAGCTGTTCTTCTACCTCGGGCTGTGCCGCTACTTCGCCACGGGCGTCATGCGCGATCCCTACATCAACCACCTCTGGAACTATGTCTTCTGTCTCTTCCTGGGGTTGTCGGTGTGCCTCGGCGGCGTGGAGCTCCTCGAGGAGCCCTCCTTCCAGCTCGTCTACGCGGCCCTGAGCCTCCTGGCCTTCGGCGCCGGCTTCTGGTCCCTGTTGCAGGACCTCGTGCTCATGTACCGCTCGCCGCTCTCCTCCCTGCGCTTCTACGTGCGGATCCTCACGGCGCCCGTGCTCATCCTCGGCCTGTACGTCACCTGGCTGCGGGACTGGAGCGATGTCTTCTCCGCCCGGGCCCTGGTCTCCCTCGCCATGGGCAGCCTCGCGGTGGGCGTCCATGCGCGCCAGCTCGTCAACAAGCCTCCGGCGTGGCTGACCCTCGAGGGCGCGCTGTTCCTCCTGGTGCTTCCGCTCTCGGGCTTGCCCCCGGCGCTCCAGCCCGCGCTCCGCCACGCGCTGCTGCTGGTGATGGTGCTGACCCTGGTCATCAGCATGGTCCGTCACCTCCGGGAGATGATCTCCCAGTACCCGGAGATCGGCTTCCCGTTGGTCTGGCTGCCCTCGACGCACAGACCCGTGCTCCAGCACGTGAGCAACAAGCTCGCGGCCTGAAAACGGGAATCCGCTTGTCAGCGGACAATCCTCCGCTATATTGGATGGCGCATGTTTCCTCCGCGCCACGCTTGCTGCCGCTGTCCGGCTTTGACGGTGGGTCTCCACCCCGTCGAGCGGCGATAGGACTGCTGCGCGACAGAGGAAGAGAGAGCCCACCCCCCATGAGGGCCCGGTGGGCTTTCGAGCCTCTATGCTCGATCGCAGCCGAGCCTCGGTCCGGGTCACCCCAGGAGAGGACAGGAATGCGAGCTGCGAACATCGAACGAGCGAAGGGCCGCGACAGGAAGAGCGTGCGTGCACAGGCCGCGCTCGTGCTGGCCATGACGGCGGTACTGGTCCACGGGCCCGCGCTGGCCGAGGAACCCGCGCCGGCACAGGCCCCGGAGCCACCGGCGGACACCACCACCGCCACCACCGCCGAGCGGCTGGCGGAGCTGGAGCAACAGGTCCGCCTCCTCCAGAGCCAGCGCGAGCAGGAGCAGCAGCAGGCGGCCGAGGAGAAGAAGAAGGGCGTCTCCGTGACGGCCGCGCCCGGCAAGGGACTCACCGTCACGACGGACGACGGCCGCTTCGGGCTGACGGTCCGGGCGCGCGCTCAGCTGCGGGAGACGCTCGCCCGCGACAAGGACAAGACGACCCAGGAGATCAACGTGAAGACGTTGCGCCTGATCACCCAGGGGCATGTCCTCACCACCGACCTCAAGTACAACATCCAGCTCGCCTTCGGCGGCAACGACTTCGAGACGGGCAGCTCCTCGCCCATCTTCGACGCGTTCATCGACTACACGCGCATCCGCGATCTCAACGTGCGAGTCGGGCAGTACTTCGTTCCGTTCGATCGGGCCCGCACCATCCGGGAGTTCGCGCTCCAGCTCGTCGACCGGCAGCAGGTGGTGCAGGAGCTGACGCTGGATCGCGACGTCGGCCTGATGCTGTACTCGAACGACCTCGCGGGGCTGAACGGCCTGCTGGGCTATCACCTCTTCATCGGCGGCGGCGAGGGACGCAACCGCTTCGGCGCCCAGGCGACGGGCGGCATCTATGTCGCGCGCCTGGTGCTCCGGCCGTGGGGCGCCTTCGATGATGATCAGGAAGGAGACCTCCAGCGGCTCCCCAAGCCGCGCCTCGCGCTCGGGGTCGCCGGTGGCTACAACCAGGGGACGAATCGCCAGCGGTCGACCACGGGCAACGCGCTGACGCTCGGGACGCTCGACTACAGGCACGCCGCCGCCGATGTGGTCTTCAAGTACAGCGGCTTCTCGTTCCTCGGCGAGGCCGTCGTCCGCTCGGCGGGACGCGACTTCCTCGAAGGCACCAACGCGAGCGGGGCGACGGTCCGCGAGTACGCCCGCTCCGGTTGGGGCTACTTCCTCCAGGCCGGCATGATGGTGCACCCGCTGGTCGAGGTCGCCGCCCGGTGGGACCACCTGTTCGCCTTCGCCGGGACGGATCCCGCGCTCGTCACCCAGGTCAACACCCAGGGAAGACAGGTGGGCGGTGGACTCAACGTCTACCTGAACGGTCACGCGTTCAAGCTGCAGACCGACTACTTCTACATCTTCGGCCATGACCGGTCCGCGGGCCGGCATGTCGCGCGGCTCCAGCTCGACGCCTCCTTCTGAGTGCCGGAGCAGTCCATGCCTGGGATGGACCGGGTCACCCGCCGTCCCGTGCCGGCCCGGTGTCCTGCCCGGCACATGACCTGAAAAGTCACCCCGCCCATCTGCCCAATCAGGTAGAGTGTCCCGGTTCGGAGGCATACCGGCCATGACCCTCGCCACCACGGGCTTGTCCCCATTTCCCCCTGAGCTGTTCCTCGTCCTCGCGGCCTCGCTGCTGCTCTGGAGCCGGGTGCATCGGGTCCTCCTGCGGCTCATGGCCTGGTGCTGCTTCGAATGGGGCGCCTTCCGCGCGGCCCTCGCGCTCGCCACGCTCCTGGAGTGGCTTCCCCTCGCGGCACCGATGCGAGCCAGGCTGTGGCGGGAGAAGCTCTACGCACACTCGGCGCTCGGCCATACCGGAACGGCCGTCGCGGGTGCCCGCCGCCTCGCCGTCCATGCCAAGGCGGATGGCTGCCTGCTCTGCGCCACCTGCGTGGTCAACCTCTTCATCAACGCGGGCCTCTACCTGGAGGCACTCGACATCGAACGGAGCTGGCAGGGCCCATCCGAGCCCGAGCTGCTGCCCGTCGAGCGGGATGAGTGGACCATGGTCCGGTTCAACCTCGTCGAGGCCGTCTACAACCTCGGCGGCTGGGGGGCCGCCAGCGCGCGCCTGTCCGCCCTGGAAGAGGCTGCGCGCACGTATCCCTTCCTGTGGAACTTCTTCCCCGTCCAGCGGGCGTGGATCCTCGCGCACACGGGGCGCGGTGAGGAGGCGCTCGCCGCCCTGGAGAACGTGGACCGCCAGCGAGTGAACCGGGTGTACCGGAGCGAGGTCCACTTCACCCGGGCCGCGGCACTCCTGGCCCTGGGCCGGTACGAGGAAGCGGAGAGGGAAGCGCGCAGGGGCTCGAGGCTCGCGCGCCGGGTGTCGAGCACGCGCAACGGGCTGTTCCTGCTCGGGCGCATCACCATGGCGGCGGGACGCCTGGAAGAAGCCCTGCGCTTCTTCGAGGCGGGCGCTACGCACCCCTACAAGGGCCAGGGCGGGGACGGCTTGCTGGCCTGGGGTGACTGCCTCGCGAGGCTCGGCCGCCAGGAGGAAGCCCGCGAGGCTTGGGGGCTGGTGCTCGCGAGGGACGCGCAGAGCGGTGCGGCCTCGGAGGCGGCCTCACGGCTCGGTCTCCATGAGCGCCGCCCAGCCACCTCGGCTGACCTGAACAGGGCCGCGGGGGCTTGAAGCGAAAGCACCTGTCAGGGGAGCACTCGCGGGTTGAATGGCAAGGTAACAACGAAGGTGGTTCCAGCATTCTCAGTGCTATCAAACTCCAGTGTGCCCGCATGCCGTTTGGTGATGATGCCATGACTGAGCGACAGCCCCAGCCCCAGCCCTTCCCCTGGCCGCCTGGTCGTGAAGAACGGTTCGTAGATCCTTTCGCGAACCGCTACCGGAATCCCGGTCCCGTTGTCCTGGATGCGAATCTCCACACGGCCGTCCCGGCGGAGGGTGGAAATGCGAACGGCCGGAACATATCCGTTGAGCCCTTTCCTGTGCTGCTCGCCGACGGCCTGGAGGGCGTTGTTCAGAAGGTTTAGCAGAGCGCGCCCCAGTTCCTGAGGGATGACCTCGACCAGGGGGAGTCCCGGCTCGAGAACTCTCTCAACCGAGACCTGGAAGCCAGACCGCTGGCCCTTTGCATCCTGAAGGACGAGTCCGATGTGCTCCTCGATGAACCGGTTGAGGTCGACCAGACTCCGCACTCCTGGCCGCACGGCTGAATGCTCCATCATGCTGCGGACAATTCCATCCGCGCGTTTTCCATGCTCGGCAATCTTCTGGGCTGTCTGTCCGCAGTCGCTGGCGAGCATCACCAGGCCAGCCTGCTTGTCTGCTGGCAAGCTCTTGAGCTCTTGCAACAACTCATCCGTCATCTCCACCAGCGAGAGCGAGAAGTTGTTGACGAAGTTGAGCGGGTTCTTGATTTCATGCGCAACTCCCGCCGCAAGCTGCCCCATTGAAGCTATCTTCTCCGCCTGAACAAGCTGCTCTTGCTTACGGAGAATCTCCTCATTGGCCTGCCGGAGCTCGATATTCCGCAACCGGTAGATCTCGCCCTCGAGCGCCTGGCGCCTGACAGCCTCGCTCTGTTTCTTGGCTTCGTTGATTCGATTCGCCAGCGCAAGCGCGAACAGAATCATTTCCATTGCCGAACCAATCATGACGAGGTGCCGGGTAACGAAGCTGGTAGGCAGCCACCCCTGATTGGAGAGGGGAACAAGAACAACGGCCATGCACAGCGTGCTCCAGCCCGCGAGGAAGAAGCGCGCTGGCTGGAAGCCACGCCTCCAAACGACAACAGGAACCACGAGCAACAACACCCCAGACACCAGCGCCCAGGCGTTCCCAATGATGAGTGACACTCGAACCGGCACGAACGCGGCAAGCATCGTAGAGAGGCCGCAGACCGCAACCATGACGAGCAGGAGCCGATCCAGCTTGGGCACCGTTCTGGAGGTATGCAAGAACGAGCGCGCGAACAGCACGACGAACAGCCCCCCAAGATGCGCGAAAGCCTGAGGAATCCGCACCAACCAGGGGCCACCGTCGGGAAAGTATTCATAGCCGAGCCCTGAAAACCTCAACAGGATGAACTGGCCAAAGAAAACGATATAGAGGACATAGTAGAGGTATGCCCGGTCCCTCAGAAAGACGTACAAGACCGTGTTGAACAGCACCATGCTGGCCAATATGCCGACGTAGATCCACCATGGAATCAGGAGAGACGCAGCGACTCGCATCAACTCGTCGCCAGCAAGGATTTCCATGGGCAGACTCATGAGGGACGAAGTTTGAACGCGGATGTAGACGGTGACCGGTTCAGCGTCTACCTCAGGCAGTTGGAAGACATGAAATCGGTGGGCAACCTCCCGCCTGGCCCATGGGACTCGTGACCCACCAACCCGGACATCAAAAGACCCGTCCGGCCGCTGAAAGTAGACGTCTACATGCTCCAGGGGTGCGTTCATCACAGCCAGGACCCAGCGCCGTTCTGGCGCCAGATCCTTTTTGAGATAGGAGAAGCGCACCCAGTAGACACTGCGCGAGAAGCCATAGGTTGGCGGGTCCATTGACGAGCGGATGAATCGCTGGGCAACCTCGGCCCGAGATACATCCTCGATTGTCAATGCCTGGGACTCATCCTCCAACACGAACAGGCCCTGCCCGAAGTGCCAGCGGTCTCGTGAGCCATCCACCACGACATCCGGTTGAGCCGCAAAGGAGGCCGACACGCTGATGAAGAACAGAAAGAGCGCGATTGTTTTGGGCCTCCTCGAGCACTTCACCATGGGATTGACGCTCCTCGGTGTTCCGCCACTCTGTACCGTCCTTAAAGGACGCCGCGTTCCTGGAGACAGTAGCAAGAGCAGTCGCAAGACCCCAGACGCCAGGCCGGGCGTGCTCCTGGCGCTCCCTCGACCGGGAGCGTCGTCTCTCAGAGGACGCGTTGCGCATCCGCGATGAGGTGGCCATCCTCCAGGCCGTGAAAGCGGCGCTGGTGAAGATCGTCAGCCGGGGCAGCTCTATCCTCTCGGGCGAGTTCCTGCTTGCCCGGGAGATGCACGAGGCACAGGCCCGGGAGCACTCGCGAACCCGGTCCGCTCGAGCCGCGCTAGAGTGCGCGGCCGATGCCTCTGCCCATCCGGTTGGTGCTGCTACGCCCGCGCAACGCGGAGAACCTGGGTGCCGCCGCCCGGGCCATGAAGAACTGCGGCCTGTCCGAGTGGACCTGGGTCCATCCCGAGGCCGAGGACCTCGCTCCCGCCCGCCGGCTCGCCGTCCACGCCGAGGATGTGCTGGAGGCCTCGGGCCGCGCCGATACGCTCGACGCCGCCGTGGCCGACTGCGTCTGGGTGGTGGGCACCAGCTCGCGAAAGGTGGAGGGCAAGCGCCGGCTGTCCCCTCGCGCCGTGGCCGAGGAGATGATCCAGCGCGCCGCCCAGGGGCCCGTGGCCCTCGTCTTCGGCGACGAGCGCAGCGGGCTCACCAATGCCGAGGTCGAGCGCTGTCACGATCTGTCCGCCGTCCCCACCGCGCCCGAGCAGCCCTCCATCAACCTCGCCCAGGCCGTGCTGCTGTACGCCTATGAACTCCGCATGGCCACGCTCGCCGCCTCGCCACCTCCCGCCGCTCCGCTTCCCGTCGCGGCCACGGACACCGAGCTGGCCCAGGTCGAGTCCGCCCTGGAGCAGGCCCTCGTCTCCGGCGGATTCCTCGTGGACGAGCAGGCCCGCGGGCGCACCGGACTCCGCGACCTGTTCGCTCCGCTTCGCCGCTCCCGGCTCACCCGCAAGGAGGCGAAGCTGTGGCTCGCCGCCCTGCACACGCTGGCCAAACGGCTGCGCGCGGGGAACGGGGGCGGGTGACCCCAGGGAGAGGGGCAACCCGAGACCCAGATACCCTCACCCCGTCCCTCTCCCGAGGGGAGAGGGGTTCTTGTCGCGGTGAGGGGTGAGTGGGTGGGACGATCCTTCGCTCAGCGCGCGGGGCCCAGCAGCTTCGTCATCAGCTTCGGGTCCTCCGGCAACAGCCCCGACTTCGGCAGCCGCTTGAGCAGCTCCTTCCAGCGCGGGTCGGCCTTGTACGTCTTCTGGAGCAGCGGCACCGCCTCGTCCACCTTCCCCACGTTGACGAGCGACACCGCGTGCCAGAACACCATCTCCGCGTTGCCCGGCGCCAACGCCTCCGCCTCCGAGTAGGCCTTCAGCGCCGCCTGCGTGTCGTTGCGCTCGATGGCCAGGTCTCCCTCGTTCATCAGGTTGTAGGCCCGCTGCAGCGTCACCAGCCGCCGCAGCTCCTTCAGCGGCGCCGTGTGGTCGTCCACCCGCAGGTCGAACTTCCGGTCCGCCCACGGCCGCCCCGTGGCCTTGCCCGACACCACGATGAGCGCCGCCGACTGCGTGCCCCGGATGTCACCGCCCTGCGCCTCCGCCGCCTCCAGCGCCGCCAGCATCCGCTCAGCCAGGTCCCCCTTCGTCTCCCGGTAGGCCTTCGCCATCGCCGGCCACACCGTGTCCTTCTCCATCATGTTGGCCTGCACCGAGAAGTTCTCCCCCACGATGTGGCCCGCCGCCGCGATGCACTTGTCCCCCGTGTGCGCCACCACCCGGCCCTGCGCGTCGATCATCCCCACCTGCCGCACCTGGCTCGCCGAGTCCGCCGCCAGCAGCCCCGCCAGCGACTGGGGGGCGCTCCGGCCCGCGCGCATCAGCTCCAGGCCGAGCTTCCCGTAGGACGGATCCACGAAGGACTGGGTGGCCACCGCCCCCACGCCCGCCTCGGCCCAGGGCACCGTCGAGCCCACCGAGAACCAGTGGGACTGCACCGCCACGCCCAGCTCCCCCGTCTCCGGGTCTCGCGCGACGATGGAGTAGGTGTGCACGGGCCGCTTGGGCACGGGCGCCGGCTCCGCGGCGAGCGCGGGCATGGCGAGCAGGACGAGCAACAAGATGGAACGCACCATGGAACCTCCGGAGAACGGGGCCGCGACACTGAGCGAGCGGGCGTCCAGCCGCAAGCGCTCTCCATCCCCCTGCCCTCTGGCGGTCGGCCCGGAGGCGCCCCCAGTAGTACGCCTCTCAGGTCCCTACCTTCTCTGAAGATTTCAACGTGGAAGGAGCCACCATGCGTCACATGCCCTACGAGCGGATGTCCATCAGCGACGGACCCGACGACTCGCCCAACGTCCCCGACCGGGAGGCGCCCCACGAGAAGGAGGACGGGCCCAAGCGCACCCCCAACGCCGCCGAGGGCACCGAGAAGGAGGAGCGCCGCATGCCGCAGGGCGAGCCCGGCCCCACTCCCGGCTCGGCCGAGGGGGGCGCCTTCGACGAGCCCTCGCGACATTGACTCGCGGCCGTTACAGTGGCCTCGAGCCATGAATCGCAAGCCCCCCGCCCGCCGCTCTCCGCCTCCCCCCCCCAACAAGCACACCCACCCCGGGCGCTGGGAGGGCAAGGCCAAGCCGGACTGGATCGCCCGTGCGCTCGCGCGGGCCGGGGTGCTGCCCCAGGAGGACGCCGAGGCCGCCATCAAGGCGGGCCGGGTCTCGATGAACGGGAAGGTGGTGAAGCAGCCCCTCGCCCCCGTCCTCCCTGGAGCCGCCGTGCGCGTGGACGGGTTGCCCGTGTCGCTCGAGGCGCCCACCCGCGTCCTGGCCTTCCACAAGCCCGCCGAGCTGCTCACTTCCACGGTAGGCCAGCATCGGGTGGGCACCGTCTATGACGTGCTCCTGCCCCAACTGCCCCAGGAGCTGGCCGGCTTCACCTGGCACGCGGTGGGGCGGCTGGACCGGGGCACCACCGGGCTGCTCCTCTTCACCAATGACGACAAGCTGGTGACGCACGCGACGTCCCCCGAGACGAACCTCCCCAAGCGCTACGTGGCCACCGTCTTCAGCGAGGCGGACGAGGAGAAGGTGGAGCCGTTGCGCCACGGCGTGAAGCTGGAGGACGGCCCCGCCCGGCCCGCGAAGGTCCGGCTGCGCGACGCACACACCGTGGAGGTCACCGTCACCGAGGGCCGCAACCACCAGGTGAAGCGGATGCTCGGCGCGGTGGGGCTGCCGGTGCGCGCCCTGCACCGCGAGGCCGTGGGCGGGGTGGAGCTGGACGTGCCCGAAGGCGCCTTCCGGCTCCTCACCGACGCCGAGGTCGCCGAGGGCCTCCTCTATACCCCGGGCAAGGCCTGAGGGTCCGACCCCCGGGCCACCGCCTCAGGACTGCCGCTTCAGGCTGCCCACGGTGAGCCCCGCCTGGCGCGGCTGCGCCCGGTTGATCTCATCCGCACGGGCCCGGGCCAACTCGGGCGCGGCGGAGGGCGAGCGCGCGGCGGCCGGCGCGGACGTTCGCCCCGCGGCCCCACCGAGCAACTGCTGGATGCGCGCCCAGCGCTCCTTCTCCTCGGCCATGAGGCGTTTGAGCTCCTCGCGGGCCGCGGTGTCCGGCAGCGTGTCAGCCGTGGCGGCGACCCGATCCAGGAAGGGCATCAGGTAGCCGATGTCCCTGTCGAAACCAGCGGGCTTCGCCATGTGCAGCCTCCTCGGGTAGGGGGACGGGCCCCATTTCCCCTTCCTACCTCAGCGGACGGCCGTCCGGGCGGCTCATCCCACCCCTCCCCCCCGGAAATCGTCCTGGGCAACAGAAGCTTTCGGGAAGCTTGGGGGTTATGAACCCCGAGTGTAGGCAGGGCTCCTCCAGCAGCCCAGCACCCGGGGGGGCTTCCCCTTGGGCCTCAGAGGGAGTACACGGCTCCCCGGCTTCAATGCCGATTTGGCTGGAAACTTCAAGCGCCGGGAAGTAAGGGCGCCCCCTGCCCTGTTCTCGCAGGACTTCAATCAGCAGAAGGACCGACCCTCGTGGCCTCCCAAGTTCCCATCGAAAAGGTTCGTAACATCGGTATCTCCGCCCACATCGACTCGGGCAAGACGACGCTCTCCGAGCGCATCCTCTTCTATACCGGCCGCATCCACGAGATCCATGAGGTGCGTGGCAAGGACGGCGTGGGCGCGAAGATGGACTCGATGGATCTGGAGCGTGAGAAGGGCATCACGATCCAGTCTGCCGCCACCTACGCGATCTGGGGCGAGTACAACATCAACCTGATCGACACCCCGGGACACGTGGACTTCACCATCGAGGTGGAGCGCTCCCTGCGCGTGCTCGACGGTGCCATCCTCGTGCTCTGCTCGGTGTCCGGCGTGCAGTCCCAGTCCATCACGGTGGACCGGCAGATGAAGCGCTACAAGGTTCCCCGCATCGCGTTCGTCAACAAGATGGACCGCGCGGGCGCCAACTACGAGCGCGTGGCGGCCCAGCTCAAGGAGAAGCTGAGCCACCACCCCGTGCGCCTCCAGGTTCCGATCGGCGCCGAGGACCGCTTCCAGGGTCTCATCGACCTCATCCAGATGAAGGCGTTCTACTTCGATGGTGAGAGCGGCGAGAAGATCCGCGAGGAGGAGATCCCCGCCGAGTACCTCGAGAAGGCCAAGGCCGACCGCGTCGAGATGATCGAGAAGGTCGCCGAGGTGGACGACACCCTGGGCGAGCTCTTCCTGGCGGATGCCGCCATCACCAACGAGCAGATCATGGCCGCCGTCCGCCGCGCCACGATCGCGCTGAAGATGACGCCCGTCATGTGCGGCTCCGCCTACAAGAACAAGGGCGTGCAGCTGCTGCTCAACGCCATCTGCGCGTTCCTGCCCAACCCGGCGGAGATCACCAACGAGGCGCTGGACCAGAAGAACGGCGAGGCGAAGATCGTCCTCGAGTCCAACCCGGACAAGCCCTTCGTGGGCCTGGCGTTCAAGCTGGAAGACGGCCGCTACGGTCAGCTCACCTACATGCGCATCTACCAGGGCAAGGTGAGCAAGGGTGACTTCATCACCAACCAGACCAACCAGAAGAAGGTCAAGGTGCCGCGCCTCGTTCGCATGCACTCGAACGAGATGAACGACATCAACGACGCGCGTGCCGGTGACATCGTCGCCCTGTTCGGCGTCGAGTGCGCCTCCGGCGACACGTTCACCGACGGCACCGTGCAGTACACGATGACGTCCATGTTCGTGCCGGACGCCGTCATCTCGCTCGCGGTGAGCCCGAAGAACCGCGACGCCCAGGCCAACTTCTCCAAGGCCCTCAACCGCTTCACCAAGGAAGACCCCACCTTCCGCGTGAACCGTGACGAGGAGTCCGGCCAGACGATCATCCGCGGCATGGGTGAGCTGCACCTGGAGATCTACATCGAGCGCATGAAGCGCGAGTACAACTGCGAGGTGGTCGCCGGTAAGCCGCAGGTGGCCTACCGCGAGACGATCTCCCAGAAGGGCGAGTTCTACTACACGCACAAGAAGCAGACGGGTGGCTCCGGCCAGTTCGCCCGCGTGTGCGGCTACGTGGAGCCCCTGCCGGCCGACGCCGTGCAGCAGTACGAGTTCGTGGACGACATCGTGGGCGGCTCCATCCCCCGCGAGTTCATCCCCGCGTGCGACAAGGGCTTCCAGGAGGCCATCAAGAAGGGCTCGCTCATCGGCTTCCCCGTGGTGGGTGTGCGCGTGGTCATCAACGACGGCGCCTTCCACGCGGTGGACTCGTCCGAGCAGGCGTTCAAGACCGCCGCCATCATGGGCTTCCGCGAGGGCTACGCGGCCGCCAAGCCGATCATCCTCGAGCCGATGATGAAGGTGGAGGTCCAGGCTCCCGAGGACTTCCAGGGCTCCGTCGTCGGTCAGATCAACCAGCGCCGTGGCACCATCCTCGAGTCCGGAACGGCCGAGGGTTACGTGACGGTGGTGGCCGAGGTGCCGCTGAACACCATGTTCGGCTACTCCACGGACCTCCGCTCGGCCACCCAGGGTAAGGGCGAGTTCACGATGGAGTTCGCCAAGTACTCGCCGGTGCCGCGCAACGAGGCCGAGGCCCTGATGGCGCAGTACAAGGAGAAGCAGGCCGCCGAGCAGGCCGCGCGCAAGTAGTCCCGCGCTGCACGGCCTGACAGTTCCAGGCTGTTGAAGGAAGGCGCCTCCCCCGGGGGCGCCTTCTTTGTTTTCGGGCCCGCTGGCGATTCGCGTCGCGGGCCTCCCGGGGACCATCCCCACTCACGAGAACACATGACTTTCGAAGACCTGAAGCTTGCCGAGCCCCTGCTGCGCGCCGTGAAGGCCGAGGGCTACACCACCCCCACGCCCATCCAGCAGCAGGCCGTCCCCCACGTGCTGGAGGGTAAGGACGTGCTCGGCTGCGCGCAGACGGGCACCGGCAAGACGGCGGCGTTCACGCTGCCCATCCTCCAGCGGCTCTCCGTGGGCCGCCCGCCGCCGCCCGCCCGTGGCCGCCCCATCCGCGCGCTCGTGCTCAGCCCCACCCGGGAGCTGGCCGCGCAGATCGGTGAGAGCATCCGCGCCTACGGGCGCTTCACCGGCATCACCTCCGCCGTCATCTTCGGCGGCGTGGGCCAGAACGCCCAGGAGCAGTCGCTCAAGCAGGGCGTGGACATCCTGGTGGCCACCCCGGGCCGCCTGTTGGACCTGATGCAGCAGGGCTTCGTGTCCTACAAGTCGCTCGAGGTGTTCGTCCTCGACGAGGCGGACCGGATGCTGGACATGGGCTTCATCCATGACGTGAAGCGCGTCATCGCCGCGCTGCCCAAGAAGCGGCAGACGCTCTTCTTCTCGGCCACCATGCCGCCGGAGATCCAGGGGCTGGCCAACAGCATCCTGACCAACCCGGTGCGGGTGGAGGTGGCGCCGGTGGCCACCACCGCGGAGACGATTGACCAGCGGCTGTACTTCGTGGAGAAGGAGCAGAAGCGCGGCCTGCTGGTGCACCTGCTGCAGACGGACAAGGCCATCCAGCGCGTACTCGTCTTCACGCGCACCAAGCACGGGGCCAACCGCGTGGCCAAGCAGCTGGAGGCCGCGGGCATCGGCGCCGAGCCCATCCACGGCAACAAGAGCCAGAACGCGCGTGAGCGGGCGCTGGCGGCCTTCAAGTCCGGCACCTGCCGGGTGCTGGTGGCCACGGACATCGCCGCGCGGGGCATCGACATCGACGGCATCACCCACGTCATCAACTTCGATCTGCCCAACGTGCCCGAGACGTACGTGCACCGCATCGGCCGCACGGGCCGCGCGGGCGCGGCGGGCATCGCCCTGTCCTTCTGCGACTCCGAGGAGCGCGCGTACTTGAAGGACATCGAGCGCACCATCCGCCGGCGCGTGCCGGTGATGGAGGCCCAGGCGTACCGCTCGAACATGCCGGCCCCCGCCGAGGGAGCGCTCGACGCGGCTCCGGCCCGGGCCCAGCAGAGCCCCCGTCCCGCTCAGGGACAGCGCCGTGACGGCGAGCGCCGCGACGGCGGGCGCCGCGACGGCAACGGGGGAGGCCGCCGCCGGGGTGGAGGTGGCGGTGGCGGTGGCGGTGGCCGGAGTGCGAACGCGGGAGGCTCCCGCGGCTCGGAGTCGGCGCGTCCGCCTCGGAGCGACCGTCCGGCCAGCCAGCAGGCGCAGCGCCCCTCGGCGCCGGCCCCCGCCGCGGCACCGCCCGCCGTTTCCCAGAGGCCTCGCGCGCCCAAGTGGCTGTAAGAAGCGCTCGCGACGAGAACCTCCGCACACCGGATAAGAGGAACCCTTGACCCTGCTCCGCGCCGCCGACGTCCAACTGTCCTTCGGCAGCCGTACCGTCTTCCAGGGCCTGACGCTCACCATCGAAGAAGGTGAGCGCGTGGGCCTGGTGGGAGTGAACGGCTCCGGCAAGTCCTCGCTGATGAAGATATTGGCGGGGGTGGCGCGCGCGGACGCGGGGGAGTTGCAGCTGCGCCGGGGCGCTCGGGTCACCTATCTGCCGCAGGAGCCCGAGTTCGCTCCGGGCGCCACGGTGGCCTCGGAGCTGAGCGTGGCCCAAGGGCCTCTCCGGGATGCGCTGGCCACGCACGCCGAGATCATCCGCCGCATGGAGTCCACCCCCGCCGACGCCCAGGGCAAGCTGATGGAGCAGCTCTCGGCGTTGTCGGACAAGATCGAGCAGTTGGGTGGCTGGGACACCGAGCACCACGCCAAGACGCTGCTGGACCGGCTCGGCGTGAAGGACTGGGATCGGCCCGTGGCCGAGCTGTCCGGCGGTCTGCGCAAGCGGGTGGCCATCGCCCGCGCGCTGCTGACGCGGCCGGACCTGCTGATGCTGGACGAGCCCACCAACCACCTGGACGCGGACACGGTGGACTGGCTCGAGGAGGAGCTGGACAAGCTGCCCGGCTCGCTGCTGCTGGTGACGCACGACCGCTACTTCCTGGACGGGCTGGTGGATCGGATGGTGGAGATCCAGCCCGGAGAGGGCGTCATCTCGTACCCGGGCAACTACGAGGCGTACGTGGAGCAGAAGCTGGTGGCGCAGGAGAACGCGTCCCTCGCCCAGCACAAGCGCGAGCGCTGGATCGCCCAGGAAGTGGCGTGGCTGCGCAAGGGCCCGGAGGCGCGGCGCACCAAGAGCAAGGCGCGCATCGAGCGGGCTCGCAAGCTGATGGAGGAGAAGGGCTTCCAGCGGCCGAAGGTGGCGGGACTGCAGGTGATGCAGGCGCCCCGGCTGGGCCACACCGTCATCGAGGCCGAGGGCGTGCACAAGTCCTACGGCGAGCGCAACGTGCTCAAGGGCGTCAACCTGATGCTCCAGCGCGGCGAGCGCGTGGGCCTCGTGGGGCCCAACGGCGTGGGGAAGACGACCTTCCTGCGCGTGCTGCTCGGCGAGCTGCCTCCGGACTCCGGCAAGGTGGTCATCGGCAAGAACACCAAGGTCGCCTACTACGATCAGACCCGCGCCTCGCTGGACCCGGAGCAGACGGTGTACGAGGCGGCCTCGCCGCGCGGGGACGACTGGGTGGAGCTGGGCGACCAGCGGGTAGCGCTGCGCGACTACCTGGATGACCTGCTCTTCCCCGTGCCCATGCAGCGCATGAAGGTGAAGGCGCTGTCGGGTGGCGAGCGCAACCGCCTGCTGCTCGCGCGGCTCTTCCTGGAGGGCGCCAACGTCCTCGTGCTGGACGAGCCGACGAACGACCTCGACATCGTCACGCTGAACATCCTCGAGGGGCTGCTGCTCAACTTCACCGGCAGCGTGCTGCTGGTGACGCACGACCGGTACTTCCTCGACAAGGTGGCCACCTCCATCCTCGCCTTCGAGGGCGATGGCAAGGTGGTGCGCTACGAGGGCAACTTCGCCATGTACCGGCGGCTCAAGGAGCAGGCCCAGGCCCGCGCCGCGGCCGCCCCTGCCCCTTCGGCGAAGAAGGCCGAGCCCGCCCCAGCGGCCGAGCCGAAGCAGGCTCGCAAGCCGGGCAAGCTCTCGTACAAGGAGCAGCGCGAGCTGGACGGGATGGAGGCGGCCATCGAGGCCGCGGAGACGCGCAAGGCTGAGCTGGAAGCGCAGCTCGTGGATCCCAGCGTCTACTCCAGCGCCTCCAAGGCGGCCGAGGTGCAGAAGGAGCTGGGCGTGACGGCGGCCGAGGTGGAGCGCCTCTACACGCGCTGGCAGGAACTCCAGAACCTGGCCGCCGGTTCCTGAGCACCAAGAAACCCAATTTTGAGTGCAATAACCCTCTCCCGCTGGGAGAGGGACAGGGTGAGGGTCAACCGCTCGCCCCCATCTGAGGTCCCATGATTCGTCTCGACAACATCGGCAAGCAGCACGGACAGCAGATCCTCTTCGTGGAGGCGTCTGCGCAGCTCAACAAGGGCGAGAAGGTGGGTCTGGTGGGCCCGAACGGAGCGGGTAAATCCACCCTGTTCCGCATGGTGGTCCAGCGGGAGCACCCGGACGAGGGGCAGGTGTCCGTGGATCGCGGCGTCACGGTCGGCTACTTCGACCAGGACGTGGGCGAGATGTCCGGGCAGAGCGCGGTAGCGGCCGTGATGGACGGCGCGGGTCCGGTCTCCGAGGTGGCCTCCGAGCTCAAGCAGCTCGAGGCGGCCATGGCGGACCCCGAGCGCATGGACGAGATGGACAAGCTCGTGGAGCGCTTCGGCGTGGTGCAGGGCCGCTACGAGGAGCTGGGCGGCTACGCGCTGGAGGGCCGGGCGCGGGAGATCCTCGCGGGCCTCGGCTTCTCCGAGGAGATGATGGACGGGGACGTGGGCGCGCTGTCCGGCGGATGGAAGATGCGCGTGGCCCTGGCCCGCATCCTCCTGATGAGCCCGGACGTGATGCTGCTCGACGAGCCGAGCAACCACCTCGACATCGAGTCGCTCATCTGGCTGGAGAACTTCCTCAAGGGGTTCGAGGGCGCGCTGCTGATGACGAGCCACGATCGCGAGTTCATGAACCGCATCGTGACGAAGATCATCGAGATCGACGGCGGCGAGCTGACGACGTACACGGGCAACTACGAGTTCTACGAGCAGCAGCGGGCGCTCAACGAGAAGCACCAGCAGGCGCAGTACGAGCGCCAGCAGGCGATGCTCGCCAAGGAGCTGAAGTTCATCGAGCGCTTCAAGGCTCGGGCCTCGCACGCGGCCCAGGTGCAGAGCCGGGTGAAGAAGCTGGAGAAGATCGAGAAGGTGGAGCCGCCCAAGCGCCGGCAGACGCTGGTGTTCGAGTTCCAGCAGGCGCCGCGCTCGGGTGACGACGTGGCCAAGCTGGAGCGGGTGGTGAAGGGCTACGGCAAGCGCCGCATCTACAACGGCCTGGACTTCCTCGTGCGGCGCGGCGAGCGCTGGTGCGTGATGGGCGTGAACGGGGCGGGCAAGTCCACCCTGCTCAAGCTGATCGCCGGTGAGTCGAAGCCGGACGACGGCGCGGTGAGCGTCGGCGGCAGCGTGAAGCTGGGCTACTTCGCGCAGCACGCGATGGAGCTGCTCAAGCCGGACCAGACGGTGTTCGACTCGCTGGTGGACAGGTTCCCGCGGGCCTCGCAGGGCTCACTGCGTGCGCTGGCCGGGTGCTTCGGCTTCTCGGGCGATGAGATCGAGAAGAAGTGCAAGGTGCTCTCCGGAGGCGAGAAGGCGCGGCTCGTGCTGGCGCAGATGCTGTATGACCCGCCCAACTTCCTGATCCTCGACGAGCCCACCAACCACCTGGACATGGCGACGAAGCAGATGCTCATCGCGGCGCTGGCCAACTACGAGGGCACCATGCTCTTCGTGAGCCACGACCGGCACTTCCTGGGCGCGCTGTCCAACCGGGTGCTGGAGCTGACGCCCGAGGGCATCCACCAGTACGGCGGCGGCTACACGGAGTACGTGGCCCGCACCGGCCACGAGGCCCCCGGCCTGCGCAGCTGACGTTCCCCGGGCATGAGGGGCCGCAGTGGGCAACAGGCCCCGCTGCTCCTCATGTCTCCCGATGGGTTCTGGACGGGCCACGCCCTGGCATGGAGGATTGCCCCCATGCTCACCCTCCACAAAGGCCCCGCCGCGTTCGGCCTCAGTGACGTCAGCCCCTTTTGTCTCAAGCTGGAGTGCTATCTCCGGATGGCCGGCATCCCCTACACGGGAAAGCCGGCCGCCTTCGGGAAGGCGCCCAAGGGGAAGATCCCCTTCATCGAGGAGGATGGCTCGTTCCTGGGTGACTCCCAGCTCATCATCGAGCACCTCAAGCGCAAGCACGGCGACACGCTCGACGCGAAGCTCAGCGCGGAGCAGGTCGCCCAGGGGCACCTCGTGCGGCGCATGCTGGAGGACAGCTTCTACTGGCACATCATCCATGAGCGCTGGCTCGCGGAGGAGGGATGGCGGCTCTACAAGCCCGTCTTCGAGGCCCTCTTCCCGCCCGTCGCCGGCAAGCTCATCGTGCCCATGATTCGCCGGGGGGTCGGCAAGGCGATGCACACCCAGGGCCTGGGCCGCCACCGGCCGGAGGAGCTCCTGGAGATGGGCAAGGCGGATGTCTCCGCGGTGGCCACGGTGCTCGGCGACAAGCCCTTCCTGCTGGGAGAGAGCCCCTCCTCGTTCGACGCGACGCTCTACGCGTTCATCGCGAGCATCCTCGAGTTCCCGGTGGACTCGCCGCTCCGCAAGTACACGCAGGGGCAGCAGAACCTGGTCCGCTACTGCGAGCGCCTCAAGCAGCGTTACTTCGCGGGCGGACAGAAGTAGTCCTCCCGGCGGGCCCCGTCTGTACGCCGAAAGACAGCGCGCCCCCCGCATCCCCGTGGGGCGATGCGCGAGCGCTCCCGCGTGTCCACGGTCCGTCCGTTCAACGAGTGGTTGAACCGAGGCACGCGGGGGTGGTGGGAATGAGACGGATGCTCGTTTCGTGCATGGCGGCGGTGGCGGTGTGGCTGTCGGGGTGTGCCAATTGCGAGCAGCTCCAAGAGGGCGCCACGGAGCTGGTCGCGCACTACGCCCAGTGCCGCCCTGGAGACACCTGCCAGAAGCTCGATCTCCTCGCCCTGGCAGGCGGGCAGAACTGCCTGGGCGCGTTCCAATGCTTCGGTGCCGTCAACACGAAGGCCAACCTCACCGAGTTCCAGCGGCGCGCGCGAACCCTCGCCCAGCAGGCCTCCATCGTCTGCCAGCCGGGAGAGTGCGTCACCGCCTCCTGTCTGGACCCGAGAGAGCTCGTGCCCGTGTGCGACACGGAGCTCGGCCAGTGCGTGCTGGTGCCGCGCTAGCCGTGCTCAGAGCAGCTTGCCGGGGTTGAGGATGCCGAGCGGATCCACCGCGCCCTTGATGGCGAGGTGGAGCCGGTGGGTCTCGGGGCCGAGTTGCCGGGCGATGAACGGGCGCTTGAGCGAACCGACCCCATGCTCCCCGGTGATGGTGCCTCCCAGCTCGAGCACCGCGTGCAGGATGTCGTCGAACGCCACCTTGGCCCGGGCCACCGCTTCCGGGTCGTTCTGGTCGAAGACGATCGTGGGGTGCATGTTCCCGTCGCCCGCGTGCCCGAACGTCCCGATGAGCACTCCCCGCTGCTCGGCGATGCGCTCGACCGCCGCGAGCAGGTCCGGGATACGCGAGAGCGGCACCCCCACGTCATCGAGCAGCGTCGAGCCCTGCCGCTCCAGCGCGGGAAAGGCGAACCGGCGCGCGCCCATCAACAACTCTCCCTCCGCCTCGTCGGAGGAGTGCGCGATGAAGGTCGCTCCGGCGGCCTCGCAGACGGCCGCCATCCGCGTGCACTCCGCCACGCCCTGCTCGCCCCCGGCATCGGAGCGCGCCAGCAGGAGTGCCGCGGCCTGGACGTCCAGCCCCATGGGCCTAGCGGCCTCGACGGCCCGGACGGTCGTGCGGTCCATCAACTCCAGGAGCGAGGGCCGGGTGTCGGCCATGATCTCCGTGACCGCCGTTCCGGCTCCGACGAGCGTCGGGAACGAGGCCACCAGCGTCGTGGCCCGGGGTGGGCGCGGCCGCAGTTTCAGCGTGGCCTCGGTGATGACGCCGAGCGTGCCCTCGGAGCCGACGAACAGCCGGGTGAGGTCATAGCCAGCGACGTTCTTGACCATGCGGCCGCCGGTCCGGACGACGGAGCCATCCGCGAGCACGGCCTCGAGCCCGAGCACGGCATCCCCGGTCACACCGTACTTCACGCAGCACAGGCCGCCGGCATTGGTGGCGAGGTTGCCGCCGAGGGTCGAGAACTCCCAGCTCGCGGGGTCCGGCGCGTACCAGAGCCCCAGCTCCGCCGCGGCCGCCTTGAGCGTGCCGTTGATGACCCCGGGTTGGACGACGGCGCACAGGCCGCGCCGGTCTATCTCCAGGATGCGGTTCATCCGCGTGAGCGAGAGCACGATGCACCCATCCACGGCGTTGGCGCCGCCCGACAGCCCCGAGCCCGCGCCACGGGGGACCACGGGCACGCGGAGGGCCGACGCCACCCGGAGCACGGCCTGCACTTCGGCCGTCGAGCCTGGACGGACGAGCACACGAGGCGAGCCCGCCGGGGCCCATCCGGCCTGGTCCCGGCGGTGTGCCTCAAGCACATCGGGGTCGGTGACGAGTGCCTCGGGCGGCAGGACGGAAGCGAGCTCACGCAACAGGTCCACGCTCATGGGCGCTGATGCTATCGAGTGCACGTCTGGCGGACCATGTTCTCGCAGTGGTCGCGCCCCGCCACGACGCCGATGACCCAGGAGAGCTAGGTCGCCGCGGGCTCGAAGAGGTCCTGCACCGACTGCACGGACACGGCCCTGCGGAGCCAACGCCTGAGTTGCTCGAGGTCCGTGCAAGCGGCAATGCGCTGGCGGGTCTGATCATCCACCTGGAGGCCCCGGGCTTCGAGGACCTCCAGCAGGGCTATCACTTCTCCCTCCTGCCGTCCCTCCTGCCGTCCCTCCTGCCGTCCCTCCTGCCGTCCCTCCTGCCGTCCCTCCTGCCGGCCTTGGGCGAGGTACCGCCGGGCGAACTCGCTCTGGTACTCGTAGGTTCCACCGCGCATCAGTGCCTCCAAGGCCGTGCGTGCCGCGTCGTTCAACGAGCACATCACCAAATCAAAATAGAAGCGCGCCCGCTCGTCATCAACCCCCACCAGCCCGGGTAGCACCGCCTCGGCGATGGCCGCGCCCCTCTCGCCCTGCCCGTGTGCCATGGCGGACAGCACCGCCAACTCCACCGCCTCGCGCGCCTGCTCGGGCCGGGTAATCACCGGAATGCGCTCCGGTCCCGCCACGCAGGGCCTCAGCACGAAGCCTGGATGGCCCAACTCCATGGGCTGCCCGCCCCAGCGGGCCACCGCCGCGTCCGGAGCCACCACCAGCAGCACCGTGGGGCACCTCAACCTCGCCCTCATGTGCGTGAGGTACACCGGCCACGTGTACCGCTTCTCCTCGTCCGGCGAGAGCTGCACCTCCACCACGATGGCGAAGCGAGGCGTGTCCTCCCACAGCAGCACCACCAGGTCCGCCCGGTATTCGGTGGGCACCACCTGCGTCAGCTCCGCGGACTCCGCCCGGGCCTCCGCGTAGGCGGGCAGCTCGACACCGAGCGCGTCCCGCAACAACTCGGCCGCCAGGGCCGGGCGGTTGCGGAACAACTCCAAGAGGGCCTCGTGCCGGAGGGAGGGCATGCGGCGGCCCATGTGACTCCATAAGTCACATGCCGTCAAGCCCGGGGTTGACTCAAGAAGTAGTGCCCAGCCCCTGCCCGAAAGGCCTACTTGGCCATGAACCCGAAGGCCTTGAGCATCGCCACGGCGATACCCATGAGGCTCTCACCGGCGATGAAGCCCGAGCTCACCGGGAGCACGGTGGCCTCGGCCAGCTTCGCCTGCTTGCGGCGCAGCACCTCGGCGATGGCCGCGCCGATGAAGAAGCTGATGGAGCTCGCCCCGGGAATCACGATGGCCAGCCCCAGGCCCGCGGACGAGGGGATGAACGGCTTGGCCTTCTTCGGCGCCCAGCGCTCCAGCAGCACCAGCGCCACGCCCAGCGCCAGGCCGCACACCGCGCCGATGCGCGCCGACATGTGCAGCGAGCTCACCCCATTCACGAGCATCTTCGACACGCCCGCCCACACCAGCGAGGAGGGCGCGGGGAACTCCTCGGTGCCCAGCACGTCCGCGCTCGGCACCAGCAGGTTGAAGGCCGGCACCACCACGGCGGCCCCGGCCACCACGCCGAAGAGCTGCGCGATGAACTGCTTGCGCGGGTTGGCGCCCAGCAGCCAGCCCGTCTTGAGGTTCGTGAGCAGGTCCGCCGAGTGCAAACCCACGCCGCCCGTGGCGTTGGCGCTCATCACGTTGGCCGCGAGGTTGCCGGGCAGGATGGCCCCGTAGAGCAGCTGCGTCACCGGCCCGAGCGCCTTGGTGGGCGTGGTGTCCGTCTCTCCCGTGACGCGCGCGGCGATGACGCCCATCACCACCGACAGCGGCAGGGCGATGACTCCCGCCCACCACGGAATCTGGAAGAGGTAGGCCATCAGCCCCACCACGATGGGGCCCAGCACCAGGAAGCCCAGGGGGAACCAGGTGGGCGGGCACTCGACGCCGGCCAGCGGATCCTTGTCCTCCTCGCTGCTCTTCCCGAAGAGCCCCGAGAGCGCCTTGAACGACTTGGCCACGCTGCGCCACTGGAAGGCGAAGGACAGCAGGCCCGAGGACACCAGCACCGAAGCCCCCGTCCACAGCGCCCAGCCATTGATGGCCTTGTACGTCACCTCGGGGATGACGCCGCGGCTGACCATCTCCGGGGCGAGGAAGCCGTAGGTGAAGATGGCGCCCAGCAGCATGGACCAGCCCGTCTTGAAGCTCACCAGCGCCCCGGCGCCAATCAGCAGCAGGCTCAGGTCGAGCGAGAGCGTCCACGCCCCCGCCGGCTTGCCGCCAATGGTGAAGGGCAGGCTCAGCTTCGAGGGCAGATTCCACACCAGCCACGAGCCCCTGCCGTCCCGCCAGAACGCGATGACGGCCCCCACCAGGCCCGCGAGGCCCAGGTAGCGCGCCTTGCCGCGCGAGCCCTCGTCATTGCCGTGGAGCGCCTGGAGCGTCTCGGCGGTGGCCGTCCCCGTGGGAAACGGGAGCTGCTCGACGTTGATGAGCTGGCGCTTGATGGGGATGGCCGCGAAGACGCCCATGGCGGAGATCACCGCGAACCAGGCCACCAGCCACCCCGCGGACGGCAGCGCCCCGGTGAGCATCAGCAGGGCGGGCACGGCCGCCATGTTGCCCCCGCCCGTCATGTACCCCGCCCCCGAGGCCACCGAGCCCACCGCGTTGTTCTCCAGCGCGGTGACCTCCGTCTTCACCAGCCCCACGGCCCGCAGCGCGCCAAAGGCGGCGAAGGAGAGGACACACGCGGTGATGGTGACGCCCAGGCTCCAGCCCGTCTTGAGGATGACGTACAGGTTGGACAGGCACATCACCGCGCCAATCAGCATGCCCGCGATGACGGCGCGCACGGTGAGCTGGTTCTCGGCCCCCTTGTAGACGTTCTGGAGCCAGTACCGCTCGGGATCCTGCGCGGCGGTCTTGGAGTCCTTCTTCGGCAGCTCCAGCTCGGGAGGGAGCCGGAGCTGTTGGGGAGAGGGCGTGGCGGGCTGGCTCATGGGGGGTGGAAGATACCGGAACACCCCCTACCCCACGAGTGGGGATTACTCCCCGACCGGCCCAGCCGTCCGCTCAGTGCGCGCCGCCCGGCCCGTGGGCGTGGCCGTGCTCCTTCTCCTCGTCGGTAGCGGCGCGCACTTCACGCACCGTGACATCGAAGTGGAGCGTCTTGCCCGCCATCGGGTGGTTGAGGTCCACCACCACCTTGTCCCCCTTCAGCTCGCGGATGGTGATGGGGATGACGTCCCCGTCCGCCGTCTGCGCGCTGATGGTCAGGCCCGCCTGCAGGGTGGCATTGGGGGGGAACATCTCGCGGGGCACTTCCTGGAGGCCGCGCGGATCGTGGTCGCCGTAGCCCTGCGAAGGAGGCACCACCACCTTCTTGGACTCCCCGGCGGACATGCCCTCCAACTGCCCCTCCAGACCCGGGACGATCTGCCCCCGGCCATGCATGTAGGCGAGCGGCTGCCCGGGCTCACTCTCGTCGACGACCTGTCCATCCCCGAGGTGCAACCGGTACTCCAACGAGACCACGCTGTCCTTGGACACCTTCATGATGGGCTGCTCCTTCTGTCCTACGGGTATGGGACGGAGATGTAGCGGGGGCAAGCAACCCGTGCTCCCTTGATTGGTCAGGAGCCGGGCGGAAGGGCGCAGCCTAGGGGTGATTCTTCGGGGTGGATACCTCCACGCCGCTCCGAGTGCCCGCCATCTCACGCAGCCGGTGGCCCACCCGTTCGGCCCACTCGGGCTCCACCTCCAGACACGCCGCCTTGCGCCCCAGCCGCAGCGCCGCCGACGGCATGGAGCCACTGCCCGCGAACGGGTCCAACACCCAGTCCCCCGGCCGGCTCCAGGTGCGCACCAGCGGCTCCAGCACGGAGAAGGGTTTGTGGTGGGGATGGTTGCCCCAGTGCGCCGCCTCGGCGTCGTCGTCGTAGCCGCCCACCACCGCCCAGACGGTGGGCAGGTCCCCCGGCGCCAGCTCGGGCGCGGGCGTGCGCGAGAGCACCAGCGCCACCTCGTAGACGCGCAGCAGCTGCTCGTTGGCGTTCTTGTCCGTGGTGCGCTTGCCCCAGACGTACTCGCCCCGCTGGTGGCTGAAGCCCAGCGAGCGGGCCACCGCGAGGATGGGCTCCTTGCCCAACAGGTTCGTCCAGATGGCCAGCGTGGCGTCCGGCGTCAGGTGCGCCACCGCGCGCGTCATCCACTCCTCGGTGAAGACACGGTAGTCGCGCACCGTCTCGAAGCGCACGATGGGGTTGCGATCGATCTTCTTGTTCGCCCGGGGATCCCTCAGGTCTCCCCCCTTGCGCCGCCGCGTGAGCAGGCAATACGGCGGATCCGTGTGCAGGAAGGTGGCCTTCGCTTCTCCCAGCACGGCCCGGTAACCCCCGGGCTCCCGCGCATCGGCCCGCACGCAGCGGAAGGACTCGAGCTCTTCGTGTGGATTCATCCGGCGCGCACCCTACCCCAGCACCGCCCGCGTGACGGCCAGGATGTCCCCCACCGCCACCCGCTCGTGCGACTTGAAGACGGCGAAGTCGTCCCCCTGCTCGGTCACCACGTCCAGCACCTCGTCGATGAAGGCCTCGCCCTCGCGCAGCTGGACCGCCACCGGCCGGTGCCTCACAGCGGCCTCCTCGAGCACGTCGATGAAGTCACAACGGCCCACCTCGTCCTGGCATATCCGCGTCATCGTCTCGCAGCCTCCGGCGCGTGCTCCCTTCGCGCCGCGTCCGCCAAACGTAACGATTCCCCAGGGCCCCGCCCACCGGAATGACCCGGGCCCGCCCCGCGACTCACCGCGGCGCCCCCCCGGCCGCTGGCCGCCTGCCCGCTCCGGCTCACCGCTTGCGCTGGCGTGGCTTCGGAGGCGGCTTCGGGGCCCCGAGCCGACGAGCCTCCTCCACCCAGCGGCCCCTCAGGCGCGCCTCCGTGGCGAGCGCCTCGTCCCACGAGGGCCCGTCCGGCAGCACCCGCGACGCGTGCTCGAGCATGAGCCGCTCCAGTGCCCGCTCCTCGCACAGCCGCAGCACCTCATGCGCGTCCAGGCCGCACGCCGCGAGGTACGCCTCCTGCTCCCGCGGCGGCACGCCCAGCTCCTCCCACCACTCCTCCTCGGCCCACACCATCTCCTCGGCGGTGGCGAGCAGGCCGAGCGACCGCGCCTGTCCCGCGAGCAGCGCCCGCCGCAGGCCCGCCTCCGCCAAGGCCCTCGCGTCGGGCGCGGCGCGCAGCTCCGCGAGCACCTCCTCGGAGGACACGAGGGCCTCCTCCGTCACGCACAGCCCCTCCATGAGGCGGCGGCGGCGTACGTACGACGAAGGCGGCGCCCGGCCCGTCCGCGTCCGCACCGGGGCCTCGCCTCCCGAGGCAAGGTAGGCCGAGGCGGCCTGGAGGCAGGCTCGGGCGTCCTCGCGCTTGAGGTCCTCGAAGCCTCCGGCGGCCCACACCTCCCACTTCGCCCGGGTGGCCGGACGCCACGCCTCGCCCAGCGCCGCCAGCACCCGGGGCCAGGTGCGGTCCTGGTAGAAGAGCGCCGCCGCCGCGTCCACCAGCGCCTGGGCCTCTCGAGGCGCCAGCACCCGCGCCTCCTGGGCCTGGCGGGCCGCATGGCGCACGTTGACGAGTGGCACCGTGAGGGGACGGAAGCCGTGCTCCGCGTCGGCGTGGAGCAGCGCCACCTCGGCGTCATCCACCAGCTCGCCCCGCTGGTACGACTCGAAGATGCGGCCCACGCCCACCACGCCGTGCACCGCGAGCTCCGCCGCGCGCAACGCGCCCATGCTGCCTCCGCCGAACACCGCCACCCCGGCATCCAGCGAGGCCAGCAGCTCGTGGTGCCACACGGAGGGCTGCGCCTCGAAGACGCCATCCACCAGGGCAATGGCCCTCGGACGCAGCGAGAGGGCCCGCCACACGTCGCCCTGGCGCGCGGGGGGCAACACCCGGCAGGGCACCAGCGCCCGGGCGTCCTCCTCCGGCAACGAGGGGCCGAGGAAGACGATGAGATCATCGGGAGGATGGGCCGGACGTCGTTTCACAGCAGCTCCGAGACGCGCAGGCCCGGCACCACCACGCGCACCACGTGGAGTCCGGGGAGAGGGGCTTCCAGCTCGACGGCGGCGGCCCGCGGGAAGCCCGCCTTCCCGAGCCGCACCAGCACTTCGCGCACCGCCTCCTCCGGCGAGGACACCTTCCCGGAGACGTCGGGCATGGACTCCACGGCGCGGCGCGGGCGCAGCTGCGCACAGGCGGCCGCCAGGGCCAGCGTGGCCTCACGGTCTCCCGCCGCCACGTCCTCGCGCGCACCGTGGATGTCCGTCAGGCGGGACTGGGCCGCCTCCAGCAAGGCGCCGAGCAGGGCCTGATCTCTCCCCAGCCCGCACGCGTACCCGGCCGCCAGGGGCACCGGGCCTTCCTCGCGGTCCACGAGCATCGCCCCTCCCACGGGCAGGCCCGCGGCCCGCGGCGTCCGTGCGTCGGGCGTGAGATCGAAGAGGTAGACGGCGAAGCCCCGCTCCTCCAGGGTCCGCGCGAGCGCCGCCGTGCGGGGAGCGCCCTGCTCGAGTCCTCCGGGGCGCAGCATGCGCGAGCGGAGCACCTCCTCCGACCACCCCTCCGGGAGGATGCGCGCGAGCTGGTCGCGCTCCGTGGCCTCCAGCAGCGCATGCAGGAGGGCCCGCGCCCGCTCGGGGTGCGCGCCGGAGCCGTTGCTCGTCCACTGCACGCTCACCGGGCCGAGCGCCGGAGCGCCCGTGGGCGGGCAGTACACCCCCTGGGCAGGGAGGAGCACCGGCTGCCCGGAATGCAGCTCGGTGGCCTCACACCAGGCGCAGCGCACCTCGTGGCTCCACAGCCTGGGAATGGCCACGACGCCCCGGGTGCCCAGCTCCTCGGCGCCCCAGACGGCGCGCCCCCGGGTCTCCAGCCCATCCATCGAGCCCCAGACGAGCCGCTCCAGGGGAGGGTTCTCCGCGGCCCACAGCTCCGCCGTCTCCAGGAGGGCCCCGGCCGTGGCGGCCTGGAAATCCAGCCCCTTGCCATTGCACACCTGGAGCACGTAGCCGCCTGGACGCACCGCGGCAGC
This sequence comes from Archangium gephyra, assembly GCF_042230915.1. Classification (GTDB taxonomy): domain Bacteria; phylum Myxococcota; class Myxococcia; order Myxococcales; family Myxococcaceae; genus Archangium; species Archangium gephyra_B. The sequence continues at coordinate 8,715,621 of NZ_CP102578.1, forward strand.
CACCTCCACGCCGGCCCGGTCCAACCCGGTCACCCGCGCCACCCGGGTGACGCCGAGTCCACGGGCGAGACGGTCAAGAAAGGAGGACGTCAATGGAACAGCGGTCGGGAGGGCCACGGGAGAGCTCTGTGTTGGGTGAGCGAGGACGTATCGGCGGGAAGCATGCTAGGGGAGTCCGGCGTCAGGAGGCCGAAAAGAAGATGCTCGACGTGGGACAAGCCGCCCCGGACTTCACCGGCACCGACTGTTGGGGACGCACCTTCTCGCTCGCCGCCCTGAGGGGACGGCGGGTGGTGCTCTTCTTCTTCCCCAAGGCCTTCACCATCGGCTGCACCGAGGAGACGCGGCACTTCCGGGACAACCACGAGCGGATTCAGGCGCTCGGGGCGGAGCTGGTGGGCGTGTCGGTGGACACGGTGAAGACGCAGTGCGAGTTCGCCGAGAAGGAGGACATCCACTTCTCGCTGCTCGGCGACGAGGGGCGCACCATCAGCAAGGCGTATGACGTGCTGTGGCCCGTGCTGAACGTGGACCGGCGCGTCACCTACATCATCGGCCCGGACGGCCGGGTCGAGTCCGTCATCCGCCACGAGATGCGCGTCTACAAGCACCTGGATGACGTGCTGCGCTACCTGGGCGAGCACCCGCTGCCAGCGGCGGGTGCCTAGGCCTCCCAGGCGCAGTGGTACTCGCAGTGGCCGTTGCCGCGGGCGCGGCACTTGGAGTGGGTGATGCGCACGTCGCGGCCCCCGCTCATCTCGATGGCCCGCTCGTACCAGCCGATGATGGTGAGACAGTCGGCCTCGGTGACGCTCTCGGCGCCCATGGTGCGCAGCACGCCGCCGCGCGGCCCGGTCTTCTCGTAGGAGCGGGCACCCACCGCGTAGTAGAGGCGGTAGATCTCCGGCGCGTGGCTGAGGAGGAAGTGCGGATCCCCCTTGCGGATGAAGACGTGGTGGGGGCCGGTGAGGTTCTCCTCGGCGGAGGCGCGGCCCATCTCGACGAAGGCCTTGTTGCGGTCCCGGGGCGAGAGCGCGTCGGCGATGGCGGCGTCGAGGCGGAGGTTGAGCTCCAGGGGGTACCAGCCGATGGGCATGATGACGCCCTCGAGGATCTTGCGGTCCGCGGGCGGCAACCGCTGGAGCACCTGCTGGAGACGCCCTGCCCCGCCCTGCTTCATCAGCAGATTGATGCGGGTGATGAGCACACTTCCCTTGATGCGTGCGGCCGCGTTGTCCATTGCCATGATGCGGATCCCCCGTTGAGCCCCTCCATTGTGTCAGCCGGATGATGTGGGCGGCAACCTGCCTGGGGGGGACTTCCAGGGTGGAGCAGGCAGGCAAGCCCGGTGCACGAATGCCGTCAGTGCGTCTGGAGCGCTTGCAGGCGCTTCTCGAGATCCTCGCCGAGATCCGTGGGCCGGCGCAGCACCGAGGCCATCATGACCACCGCGCCCGCCGTGAGCTCGTCTTGGGCATTCAGCCTGCGAAACCCCTCCTGCATGTCCGTGATCATCTGCTTGAAGTCCTCGCGCAGTTGCTGGAACTCCCCACGCAACTGCTGGAACTCCCCACGCAACTGCTGGAACTCCCCACGCAACTGCTGGAACTCGGTCCCCAGGCGCTCCGTCAGCTTCTCCTGCCGCACCATCCGGGAGTCCAGATCCGCCACCTGCGCCTTGAGGCCCGTCACCTCCGCCTTGAGGCCCGTCACCTCCGCCTTGAGGTCCGTCACCTCCGCCTTGAGGCCCGTCATCTGGGTTTCCAGCCGGTCCATCCGGACACCCAGACCCTGAACGGCATTCAGGATCTGCGTGCCAATGTCGCCCCCAATCGTCTCGGCCATCTTCACACTCCTCGCCCGCCCGGGCAGTCCGTGAACCCTTCAGGTCCACGCCGCACAGAATAGCGGAACACCCCGGCGATGCGAACCTTTTTCTAACCTCTCAAGTAGGGTCCCCTGCCCTACTCCGCAGAACCTCACCGGGGACCCCGGAACCCACGGGAAAAACCCCCTTTAACTTTTCGCCGGCTCCGGTGTTCGTAGGAGGCGTGAAGGCCCTGGAGACATCCCTGGTGCTGGCGGAGACCGCCACCGAGCCGAGCGACGAGGCGCTCTGCCGTGCCTTCCTGGCTGGTGAGGAGGCGGCCTTCGGCACCTTGGTGGAGCGGCACCGGGCCCTGGTCTTCTCCCTCATGCGGCGCTACACGGCCCGGCCCGAGGACGCGGCGGACCTCGCCCAGCAGGCCTTCCTGCGAGCCCTGGAGACCTCGCGCCGCGTCTTCTCCCGCTGGAGCCCCTCGGGCCCCGCGCCCTTCCGGGCCTGGCTCATCCGCATCGCGCTCAACCTGGCGAAGAACCATGCCCGCCAGGGAAGGCGCTGGCTCCGGGCCGTGGAGCAGCCAGAACCCCAGGCCCCGGGAGAGTCCGCGCAGGAGGCCCTGGAGAGGACCGAGCGCGAGCAACGAGTCCGCGCGGCGGTGCTCACCCTGCCACGCCGCCAGCGCGAGGTGCTGACGCTCCGGGTGGATGGTGGGCTGGGCTTCCGGGACATCGCCGGGACGCTCGGCATCACCGAGACGAACGCGAAGGTGAATTTCCATCACGCCGTGAAGCGCCTCCGGGCGCAGGTGGCGGCGCTGTCCGAGGAGGAACGCTGATGACGGCGTGCCAGGACCAAGACGAGTTGCTGACCCTCTTCGCCGCGGGAGCGCTGGAGCCCGAAGAGGAGGCGCGGGTGCGCGCGCACCTGGACGCCTGTGCCGCATGCCGCTCGGAGGCGGAGGCCCACCGCGAGGTGCTCGGCCTGGCCGCGCTGCCGCCCCCGTCCGCGCGGGAGCAGGCCCTGATGGCGGAGCTGCCTCGGAAGACGCTGGGGGCCTGGCGAAGGACGCTGGTGCAGCAGGCGGCGCGGATGCGGACCGCGGGAGCGCTGATGGCGGCGGCCGCCGTGGTGCTGCTGGTGCTGGGCCCGGTGATGCAACGCCGTGCGTCCACGCGCTCGGTGCCCACCGCCCAGGTGGACCCCTCCACCCGCCCGCCCGAGGAGGACACCGTGGCGCTGGAGCAATGGGCGCTGGCGGACCCGCTGGCCGATGCGCTCGATCTGTCCGACGCGGACCCGGAGGAGCCGGAAGCCGATGAGTTCCTGGACTCCGAGCTGGACGATTTCTTCTCGAACCCGAACCCTGGAGAGTCGCTGTGATGAAGCCCTTTCGACTGGCGGTGCTGACGCTGAGCCTGCTTCCCCTGGTGTCCCTGGCCCAGGCGCCCGAGGACAAGGAGGCCGTGGAGCGGGTGGAGCGGCAGACCCGGCTGATGCGGGTGGTGGGACTGGCCGAGGAGCTGGAGCTGGAGGAGTCCCAGGCGCTGAAGATGGCGGACACGATGCGCCAGTTCGACGAGCGCCGACGGCCCCTGCTCGAGCAGGTGCAGGAGTCCGCGCGGGTGCTGAGGCAGGCGGCGCGGGGAGACGCCTCGACGCAGTCGCAGGTGGACCAGGCGGTGCAGCGGGTATTCGACGCGCGGACGCAGCTCACGGCGCTGGACCGGGACATGTACCAGGCGCTCGCCAAGGACCTGCCTCCTCAGAAGCGGGCGCAGCTGGCCATCTTCATGGCCCGGCACGACGGGAAGATGAAGATGGAGAAGATGATGCGGAAGGCAGATCGCGAGGGCCGGCGCGAGGAGCGCGAGCAGCGGAGGCAGGAGCGCCTCCAGCGGATGCAGCAGCGCCTCCAGGAGCGCCGCCAGTAGCGTCCTACACGCGCACCAGGAGGGCCACCTGGTGCGCGCCGATGCCGATGCCGAAGAGCACAAGGTACTTCGTGCGCAGCTCGCGGTGGTAGCGGGCCAGGGTGACGGGGATGGAGGCAATCACCATGTTGCCGCAGTCCTCGAGCGTGTGCAGGTACTCGCGCGGGCGGATCTTCTCGTTCCAGTGGTCCAGCAGCTTGCGCGTGGCCTGGTGTGACACGAGGGTGATGTCATCCCCGTTGAGGCCGTGCTTGCGCAGCAGCCGCTCGACGAGCCTCGGCGGGCCCTCCATGCCGGTGTTCAGGAAGGCCTGCACGCCCCGGTTGGGCTCGAGCCCGTACACGGGGGTGGTGAAGCCGGCCTCGGGGCGGGGGCGCATCGTCATGGCCCCGTACTCGTCGCTGAAAGTGTCGGCGGCGTAGTCCACCAGGACGAGCCGCTCCCCGGCGCCGAGCACCGCCGCGCCCGCCCCATCCCCGATGCCGAAGGCGTGGCCCTGGGCGTAGTCCACGTTGCGCGTCCACCCCGCCCCCACGGCCACGAGCGCCTGCTCCGAGTGCCCCGCCAGCATCGCCTCCCAGGCCAGCACCGTGCCCATGACGAAGTTGCCGAAGTCGGCCTGCACCGGCACCACCAGCGCGTGCGAGCCCAGGCCCACCTCCCGGTGCACCTGGTACAGCGCATTGGGCGAGACGAACTCGGACACGGAGACGTAGCCGTAGAGCCGGTCCACCTGCTCCGGCCGCACGCCCGCGTCCTCCAGCGCCGCGCGCCCCGCCTTCGCCGTGAGGGAGGCCAGCGACTCGTCCGGCGCCAGGCACCGGTGCTCCCGGTTGCCGTAGAAGAGCGAGGCCTCGGACAGCCCCTGCGCCCGGGCGGCCTCGCGAATGCGATCGAAGATGGGATCGGCACTGGTTCGCACCCGCTCCGGCAGCGCCGAGCCCAGGCCCAGGAAGGCAATCGAAGGTCGCGTCATCGTGCTGGAATAGAGCACACCCGGACCTCCGGACGAGGCCTCCACTGCCCGCCCATGGAGCGGGCAAGCAGATGGCGCTGCGAAGCCTTCCCCTGGCCGCTATGGAGAGCACCTCATGAGCGCACTCTCCCTGAGATACGTGGCCCTGGGTGACTCCTCCGCCGTCGGAGTGGGCTCGCGCAGCGGTGGCTACGTCGAGCACCTCTTCCAACGGCTGCGCCGCACCCGCCCGGGCGTGGGCCTGCTCAACCTGGGCGTGAGCGGTGCCACCAGCGCCACCGTCCTCTCCGGACAGCTCCCCAAGGCCAGCCGGTCCCGCCCCCATGTGGTGAGCCTCGCGGTGGGCATCAACGACCTGTGGCGCGGCGTGGAGCCCCACCAGTTCGAGTCCAACCTCGATCAGTTGGCGCGCGGCCTCGTGAGCACGGGCGCCCCGGTGGTGCTGGCCAACCTGCCGGACATCTCGCTCGCCCCCATCGCACGGCTGGCGACGCACTTCCTGCCCATCCAGCTCATCTCCGCGCGCATCGCCTCCTTCAACGAGGCCGTGGCCCGCGTGGTGGCCCGCCATGGCCTGCTCGGCGTGGACCTCCACGGCCCCAGCCTCCAGGAGTTGCCCGGCAGCACCGACTACTTCTCGGCCGATGGTTTCCACCCCTCGGACACGGGCTACCAGCGGATGGCCGAGCACTTCTGGCCCATCCTGCTCCAGGCCGCCGAGCTCGGCGCCAGCACCGCGCAGGCCACCGGCTGAGTCTCCTTCAGGTCAGTCCGCGAAGGTGAGCCCCTGGGAACCCGCGCTGACAACCGCGGCCATTTCCCCTCGCCCTCCGGGAGAGGGACGGGGTGAGGGTATCGGGTGAACCCGGGTTGAACCCCTTGCCCACAGCGAGAGCCACGGGTTGAAGAACGGGCCCGGGCACCCTCACCCTGACCCTCTCCCGGAGGGCGAGGGAAGGGTTGGGAAGAGGGAAGGGTTGGGAATCAGAAGGCGACGGGGATGTCGAGCTGGAGGATGGAGTACTTCTGCTTCGACATCGGCGCGTCGAGCGCGAAGGCGTAGGCCAGTCCCGGGCGCAGGGTGGGGCCGTCCTTGAGCTTGATGTGGAAGCGGGGGCCGATGGCCACGGTGAGGTTGTCGCGCAGCTCGGGCGAGGTGACGCTGGCGGGAGTGGACAACCAGCGCTGGTAGCGCACCTCGCCGCCGAGCGACATCACCGGCAGCACGAAGTAGCCGAGGTGCAGGCCGGAGGTGAAGTTCGTCCGCGAGGCATCCGGCTGAACGGCCTCGCCGCGCACGCGGGTGAGCTGGAGCACGGTGGCCTCGAGCTGGGCGGTGAAGCCGCCGGAGGCATAGGACAGCCCCACGCCGGGGAACACGGTGAAGTCATTCACCGCGAACATGGCGTTGTCCATGGCGGAGCGGGCCAGGACGCCCGAGCGCGTGGCGGCGGCCAGGGCGGCCTCCGGCTCGTTGCCACCGGACATGCCCACCGGCAGGGTGAAGCCCAGGAAGAGGGCCAGCCGCAGCGAGTCGTTGAACGGAATCGCGTAGGTGGCACCCAGCGCCGGATTCACGAAGGAGGTCCCCGAGGGCCCCCTGGCCGGGTTGTGGTGCACCACCCCGAGGCGGACGAAGGGCGCCAGCTGGGGCGTCACCTTGTAGGAGGTGAGCAGCATGAAGGCGTCGGTGAGGTTCCGCTCGCCCTCCACGGGCTGGCTCAGGGCGAAGGCCGTGTCGGAGCGCACGACATTGAGCGCCGCCGTGGGGCGCAGCTGCCACGGGAGCGAGTACGGCGCGGGCGCGGCCGCTTGGGAAGCCGCGGGCGCGAGCAGCGTCACCGTGGCGAGCAGGGCCGCCTTCACGCGGCCGGTGTGGGAAAGACGTGCACGGGGACTCATGGTGTTGTCCCAATCTTCAATTCCCAGGCCAGGAACCTGCCCCCGGAAACGACGCTTCCGGAGTGCAGGATTTGCGCACGTGCGGAGGGGCGCGGCGAAAGCTGCGCGGAGGGTCAGGGCGCGGTGCCCAGCGCGCGCACCAGGAAGTCGTCGAACCAGACGCCGGCGATGGGCGTGGCGAATCCCGCGAGTCCCTCGCCCGTGAGCGCGGCCGGGTCGTCGTCCGTCACCGTGAGGCGGACCTGCCCGTCCACCGAGGCCGACAGCCGCACCGGCCCCGCACCCGACGCGGACAGGGAGAGCGTCACCGCATCCCAGGAAGAGGCCTGGCCGCTCGGGGCCTCGCCGAGCACCGTGAAGCTCCCGCCCCGGTAGCGGCGCAGTTGGATGCGCCCCTGCGGCAGCAGCACCAGCGCATAGCGCGCATCCCCCTCGGCGCGCAGCACGACACCGGCCTCGTCCACGCCGAAGGCATGCAGCCACGCCTCCACCTGGCAGTCGTCACACCGCGACGGCAGCGCGAGGGCGAGGTTGTCCCCGTTCGGATTGTCGAGGTCGCTCACCGCGCGCCGGCCATCCGTCAGCCACAGCCCGCTCAGCTTCCAGTCGCTGCCGAGGCTGTTCGACGAGGTGCGCGCGAAGGCGTCGCCGAAGAGGAGCTGGCCGGGCTCTGGCTCGGGCTCCTCCTCCTCCGGTGGCGGCTCCTCCCCTCCCCCCGGCACCGCGAGGACCACGCGGCCCACGTACCCGCGCGAGTTGGCGTCGGGAGCGTCTCCGAAGAAGCAGGGCACCTCGGACGTCCCCGCCGGCAACGTCTCCAGGGCGTTGGGATAGCCCTTGTACGTCCGCCGCGAGTCGAGCACCACCGGCTCGCTGAAGCGGCCGTCCTTCAGCACACGGGCGCGAACCTCGTAGCTCACGTTGGGCTCGCGCATGGTGTTGTAGAAGACGTACAGCGTGTCGCCGATGCGCGTGGTGGCGGCCTGCATCGACCAGTCGCGCGTGCCCTCCAGCAACGTGCGCGGGCCGAACACGTTTCCATCGAAGTGGCGGTGGTAGAGGCGCTCGGACTCGTCCTTGTAGACGAGGTGCATGCCGCCCTTGCCGTCCGCGACGGCGCTCAGCGCGGCCCCGTGGTAGATGCCCTCGGGGAAGGCGTCGCGCACGGAGCTCCAGGTGTCCAGCGGATCGCCATCGTCGCGCAGCCGCATGCGCGTGGGCTCGAAGCCGTCGTGCATGGCGTAGAGGAAGACGAGCTTCGAGCCGAGGCTCAGCAGCCGCCCACCACCCCGGCGCTTCACCCGGCCCAGGCTCGGCTGGCGCTGGAAGCTCGCGCCCCCATCGGTGGAGACGGACATCACCGCCGTGGAGCCCCCATCCGATTCCAGGCGGAAGGCCTGCACCCACAACCGGCCCCGTGAGTCGCGCGCGAGCAACGCCCGGGAGTAGGCCGTGGTGTCGTCGGCGTCGAAGACCCGCACCGCCGGCTGGGGCGCCCAGTCATGCGTCTCCGGCCGGTAGCGCCACCATTGGAAGTACACGTCGTGTCTGCGCGAGGCCGCCAGCTTCGGCGCCTCCCACGAATAGACGAGCGCCACGTCCCGGCCCACCGCGAGCACCTCGGCCCGGTCCGCGTGGCTGGCGTCCGGTTGGATCGCCGCGGCGAAGCGGAACGTGCGCCCGCCATCGTCCGAGCGGAAGAACGACAACCCCCGGCCCTCCACGCCCTCCTGCTGCACGGTGAGCAACCAGGTAGGCGGACGCCCGTTTCCCGTCTCGATGCGAACCGCGTGACGTTGAGCCGGCAAGGTGAGCGCGTTTCCCCCGCTTACCGGAACCATGGGCGCAAGGCTCGCGAGCACCGTCGCGAGCAGCGCCGTCGAAAATCCCACCATCCGTCCCCCTCCCCCGTATTCCCAAAGACAAACTAAGGCGCTCGGGGACAGGAGGAAAGCGTCAGGCCTCCACCGGCCCTGTCCCCGGTCTCAGCCGAAGAGTGGCATTCCGGTCATTGCCTTACCGATGAAGTCATAGAGCAGATCCGTGGTGGGAGACATCACCGTGACGGCGCTGGCGTCGCGGAAGTGCCGGTCGATCCCCACTTCCTTGCGGTACGCCGCGCCACCACACACGCGCATGCCCAGCTCGGTCACCTCGGGGGCCAGCTCGCCCACGGCGGCCTTCACCTCGAGCACCCGCAGCTGCGCGTCCTCGCGCCCGGACTCGAGGGCGTCCAACGTGTCGCGGATCAGCCCGCGCACCATGTCCGTCTTCATGCGCATGCGCGCCAGGTAGGCCCGGATGGTGGCGAGGTCGGCCAGGGACTGCCCGGTGTGCAGCAGCCGCGTCTTCGTCACGTGCGCCGCCGCCTTGCGCGTGGCGGCCTCCATGATGCCCAGGTAGCAGCTGGAGCCCAGCACCTGGAAGTGGGGCAGCACGTTGCCCATCATGATGTCGAACCCGCCCCCGTCCGCGCCGAGCATCGCCGAGCGGGGCACCCGCACGTCCCGGGCCACGATGGGGCTGGAGGAGTTGCCGCGCAGGCCCATTCCATCGAACGCCACCGGGAACGACAGCCCGGGGGCATTGCCCGGCACCAGCCAGAGCGTGCTCATGCCCTTGGCGGCCACCGGCTTGCTCGACCAGACGTAGCTGTCGGCCTGGCCCGCGGAGGTGGCCCAGCTCTTGTCCGCGTCCAGCCGGACGGTGTCCGCATCGGGCACGGCCAGGGCGGTGCTCACCGGCGCCCAGAAGTGACTGCGCGAGCCCGCCTCCGACAGGGCCAGCGTCGTCACGTGCCGCCCCGCCGCGATGGCCTCGCGGAGCTCTCTCGGCCCGTGCTGCTCGATGACCGCCGCGCCGCACAAGTGCATGCACAGCACCATGCCGGTGGAGCCACACGCCGTCCCCACCTGCTCGACCAGCGAGGACGCCGCCCGGAGCCCCTCGCCCCTTCCCCCGACGTCCTTGGCGCTGACCAGCCCCAGCAGGCCCGCCTTGCCCAGCGCGTCCATCCCCGCCCGGGGATAGACACCGTACCGGTCCACCTCGATGGCCTTGGGCTCGATGACTTCGGAAATGATGCTCTCGACGGAGTTCATGGGGCGCCGAGGCTAGCAACCCGCGGGACGGAAAGGGCAAGGGACAATCTGATAAGAGGCCCGTCCGATGAATCCGCTCGAGCTGACTCCCGACGACTTCCGGCGCCTGGCCCACCGTGTCTCCACCCTCGCCGAGCAGTGGCTCGCGGAGCTGGACTCGCGTGCGATTGCGCCCGCCATCACGGGCCGTGACACCGAGGCCCTCTTCGCCGAGGGCTTGCCGGAAGAGGGCCTGAAGGACGGGGCGCTCGACGCGCTGGGCCCGGTGATGGCCGGGGCCCGCGCGGGCAACGCGCGCTTCCTCGGGTACGTGCTCGGCTCGGGCGAGCCGGTGGGGGCGCTCGGGGACTACCTGGCGAGCGTGCTGAACCAGAACGTCACCGCGTGGCGCTCGTCTCCCACCATGGTGAGCCTGGAGCGCGCGGTGGTGCGCGGACTGGCGGCGGCGGTGGGCTGCCCCGGCTTCACCGGGAGCCTCACGGGTGGAGGCTCCTCGGCCAACCTCATGGGGCTGACGATGGCGCGCGAGGCGAAGGCCCCGGCCAACGAGGAGGGCTCGCCCTCGGGGGTGGTGTACGCCTCCACCGAAGTCCACATGTCCATCCCCAAGGCCCTGGCACTGCTCGGCCTGGGACGGAGGAACCTGCGCCTCATCCCCACGGACGCGGAGTGGCGCATGCGCCCCGAGGCCCTCGAGCGCGCCATCACCGAGGACGTGGCCGCTGGCAGGCGCCCGCTGGCCATCGTCGCCACCGCGGGCACCGTCAACACCGGCGCGGTGGATCCGCTGAAGGAGGTGGCGGCCATCGCCCGGCGGCACGGGCTCTGGATGCACGTGGATGGGGCCTTCGGCGCGCTGGCCGCGATGGCCGTCCCCGAGCGCTTCGAGGGCCTCGCGCTGGCGGACTCGCTCTCGATGGACGCGCACAAGTGGCTCTACCAGCCGGTGGACTGCGGGGTGCTGCTCTACCGGGACGCCACCGCCGCGCGCCGCGCCTTCTCCTTCTCCGGCGACTACGTGCGCACCATGAGCGCGGACGCCGTGGAGGGCTTCGCCTTCTTCGACGAGTCCCTGGAGCTCTCCCGCCGTGCACGCGCGCTCAAGCCGTGGCTGTCGGTGCGCTACCACGGGCTGCGCGCCTTCCGGGAGGCCATCCGCAAGGACCTGGAGAACGCCTCGCGGCTGGCGGAGCTCGTGCGGGCGGAGCCCGAATTGGAGCTGCTCGCGCCCGTGCCGCTGAGCGCGGTGTGCTTCCGCTACGTCGCGGGGCTGGCCGAGCCGGAGCGCGATGCCTTCAACACGCGGCTGATGGCGCGCCTCAACGCGCGTGGCCGCGTCTACCTCTCCAACGCCACGCTGTCGGGACGCTTCGCCCTGCGCGCCTGCTTCGTGAACCACCGCACCACGGCGGAGGACGTCCAGACGGTGGTGGCGGAGGTGCTCGCCACCGCGAAGGAGCTCCAGGGGGCGTGAGGGCCGGGGCTAACCGGCGCGAGGTTGGGAAACCAGCCCCAGCTCATGCCGGATGCGCATGGCGGGCTCGCGCAGACCCACGGCCTCCAGCTGGCTGAGGGCCCAGGTGATCGCCTGGCCCTCCCGGGCGGCGAGAAGATAGGGAAAGGGCGGCCGCTTCAGGTGGAAGATGATGCTCAGCCCCAGCCGGATCAGCGCCGAGGGACAGATATAGGCGGCCCCCAGCACCATCCGTTGCATGGGCTCTTCATTTTGCCGCAACCACTCCGCCAGCCGTTGGCGCTGCTCGGATGGCAGATTGCCCACGCGGCTCAAGTCGACGACGAGGACGTGCGGCTGCCCCCGGCCCAGAAAGCGGGTGCTCTGGGCGAGGTAGGCGTCGAACTCCTGATTCGACGCCTCTCCCTCGAGCCGGTTGATGAGCAGCGGCCAGTACGAGTCATCGACAGAAGAGAAGCAACGAGACGCACTCATGGCAGCCCTTTTCTCCTGCATCACTCGAAGCGGTGCCGGACGCGCCCGGCGTCTTCTCGCCGGGTGGCGGTGGAGCCCCCCCCACCACAGGTGCGTCATTCATTCTGCCAGGACGCGGGTCCGGGCGAGCCCCCACGCACCATGCCCGTCCCGGGTTTTTGTCTGAAATGAATCGATGACCCGGCGAGCTACGGGCTCTTGCGCCCGCCCCGGTGCGTGAGGCTCACGCGCAGGCTCGCGGGCTTGCCCGGCGTGACCTCGACGGTCCAGCGCTCGTCCTCGTAGCCGGGTGCCCTTCCCATCACGTGCCAGACCCCCGGCGTGGGCTTGCGGTCCACATAGGGGCCGGTCACCGTGAACTGCCGGCCCTGGGGGTCCATCAACTCCAACGTCGTGAGGTTCGCCGGCCGGACCTCGATGGACAGGCTCTCGTCCCGCGCGGCGGAGGACCGGGTCCCCGGCGAGCCCCCGGGCCGCGTCACCGGAGCGCCCCCCTTCGGCGCGGAGCCCCCGAAGAGCATTCCGATGAGCCCCGAGCCGAACAGGGCCACCAACCCCGCGAGCGCGAAGAGCAGTGCCCAGCGCCAGGGCCTGCCGCGAGGGGGAGCCGCCTCTGCTTCCTCGGCCTTTTCCGGGGAGGGAGGCACAGGCTTCTTCGCGAGCTTCGGAGCCTTCTTCTCGATGGGAGCCGAGGGCTTCGGCTCGGCGAGGCGGGCGGGCGCGGCCGGAGCCGGACGGGCCTCCACGGCACGGGGGGCGGGCGCCTGGACGGGCTCGGGCCGGGGCTCGGGTTTCTGGACGGCGGGAGGCTCCGGCGGCTGCGCGGGCGCAACCGTCACCGGGATGCGCGTCACGGGAACCCGCAGCGGCGTCGCCGTCCGGGCCGGGGCCTGCTCCACGAGTGCGGCGGAGAACTCCTGGCACGAGGCGAAGCGCCGCTCCGGCTCCAACGCCATCGCCCGGAGGATGGCCGCGCGCAGTCCCGGCTCGAGGCCCGGGTGCACCACGTCCGGTGGCACGAACTCCGCCCGGACGATCTTCTCCATGATGGAGAAGTCGCTCTCGCCCTGGAAGCACGGCTGCGCGGTGGCCAGCTCGTAGAGGGTGATGCCGAGCGAGAAGATGTCCGAGCGGACGGTGACGTCCTCGGCCGCGCGGATCTGCTCCGGGCTCATGTACTGCGGCGTGCCCATGCGCGAGCCCGTGCGCGTCACCGGCCGGCCCTCGGCGCCGGACACCTTGGCGATGCCGAAGTCGAGCACGCGCACCACCCGCCGGCCGTGCACCTGCTCCAGGAAGATGTTGGAGGGCTTGAGATCCCGGTGGATGACACCGTGCTCGTGGGCGAACCCCATGGCCGCGAGCACCTGCTGGAAGATGTCGCGCACCTCGTCCGCGTCCGGAGGCCGCCGCGCGCTGGCCAGGTACTTGTCGAGCGACTCGCCCTCCAGGTAGTCCATGACGAGGCCCGCGACGCCGGGCGCCACCACCACGTCGGTGATGACCAGGATGTTCGGGTGCCTCAGACGCGCCTGGATGCGGCCCTCGTCCAGGAAGCGGGCGCGCAGCTCCGCGTTGCCCACCAGCTCGGGGTCCAGCACCTTGAGGGCATGGACGCTGCCCAGGGCCACGTGGCGCACCTTGTAGACGCGCGCCATGCCGCCGCCGCCCAGCTCGCGCTCCACCTCATAGCGCTCGACCACATTCCCCGGGCTCAACATGGCGCGACTCTACTCCAGCTAGAACAGCTCCCAGGGCCCCACGTGCTTGCCGCTCTGGAGCTTGGAGGCGATCCGGTACGCGTCCACCATGAACGCGATGTACCAGGTGAGCCAGAAGCACACGCCCGGGCCCCCTCCTCCGGTGAACATGTTCTTGATGACGAAGAGGGACGCGATGAGGCCGAGCACGCCCTTGGCCGTCTGGCCGTTGTAGAGCTGACCGCCCCCGGACAGGCAGAACATGTTCAGCAGCACGGCCACGCCGGGCGAGCCCGTGGAGCGGGACACCGCCCCGGGCGAGGCCTTCGCCACGTCCTTCTGGCTCACGCTCACGGTGTTGACGGGAGCGCGCTGGATGGAGGCGGAAGGCACCGGCGCGGGAGCCGGGGGAGCCGGGGCGGGAGCGGGAGGAGCCGGAGCGGGCGGAGGGGGGTCGGCCTGCGGGAGGCGTCCGGTCCCCGGAACGTAGGTCGGCGCGAAGGCGGAGGCGTCGGGCGCGGGCGACGCGGGTTTCTCCACCTGGGTCACCGCGTAGGAGCGGGACGGCTTCTGGGGCGCCTGCGCGCCAGCGTCGAAGGCGTTCTCCAGGGCCTCGCGGAAGGCGGCGCAGTCCTGGAAGCGCTCGGCGGGGTCCACGGCCAGCGCCTTGCGGATGCAGCCGGCGATGACGGGGGGCAGACCGCCCACGACGCGCTCGGGAGGCTCGTAGGTGCCCTCCACGATGCTCTTCATCGTGTCGAAGTCACTCGACGCATGGAAGGCGACCCGCCCGGTGGCGGCCTCGTAGAGGATGGCGCCGAGCGCGAAGATGTCGGTGCGCGCGTCCACCTCGCCGGCCCCGCGGATCTGCTCCGGGCTCATGTACAGCAGCGTGCCCATGCGGGCCCCGGCCTGGGTGCGCGCCTTGCCGCCCGGACCCTCCTCCACCAGCTTGGCGATGCCGAAGTCCGTCACCATGGGCTGGAGCCGGCCCCGGCTGTCCTTGCCGATGATGATGTTGTCCGGCTTGAGGTCGCGGTGGACGACGCCCCGCTTGTGCGCCTCCTCCATGGCGTCCAGCACCGGCAGGAACACCTCCAGGAGCACCCGGGGCTCCAGCCCCTGGCCGCGGCAGAACTCCCCGAGGGTGGGGCCCTCGATGTAGTCCATGACGAGGCCCGCCACCGGGGTGGTGACGATCTCCGTCACCTGGACGATGTGCGGATGGCGCATGCGCGCCTGGATGCGGCCCTCGGCGAGGAAGCGCCCGCGGATGTCGTCATTGCGAGCCAGGTCCGCGTTGAGCACCTTCAGGGCGTGCGTGCTGTGCAGCCCGAGGTGGCGCACCTCGTACACGGCGGCCATGCCGCCCTGCCCGAGCAGCCGGACCACCTCATAGCGGCCATCCAGCTGCGTTCCCGGCTGGAGGAGGTTCATGTCACCACTCATACGCTCACCCGCCATGGCGATTGCATCCGCCTATCCCAGCAGCCCGAGCACGCCCGACTTGTCGGGGCCGGACGCGAGCACGTCCTGGGGCGTGCACTCGAGGCACCCGTTGGGGCACTTGCAGTTGGCCAGGATGGCCCGGACCCACTTGAACGTGTCGTCGATGAGCGCCAGGTCCAGCGCCTCGGCCACGCCCATGCCCTGCAGGTGCCGGTCCACCACGACGATGCCGGCGGGGGCCTCCGGGAACATGCCCGGCCCCACCGGCACCACGTCCATGTCCTCGTCGTTGGAGAGCAGGTGCGCCACCAGCACCCCGTCCGCCGAGCGCGCCAGATGGACGAGCACCTGGGGCGTGGTGGCCGCGGGGAAGAAGACGCCGCGCACGCGGGTGCGGTAGCGGCAGCTCACCGCGCCCACGTCCACCCGGCCCGGCCGCCCCAGCTGCGAGTAGCCGGTGACGCTCTCCACCACCGTCGCCTCCAGCGTGCACACCTGGTACACGCACCGCCCGGTGCGCACCGTCTGCGGGGACTCCACCACGGTGGCGGACTCGAACTGGATGCGCAGCTGCGGCTTCGTCAGGGGCCTGTCATTGGGCACCGGCTTGACGCGCAGCTCGTTGCGCTTGGTGTCCAGCGAGTGCAGGGGCACCTCGTAGCGCGCGTCGCCCACGGCGAACACCCGGCCCGGGTAGTAGCGCGTCTCCGCCATCAGCCGGTCCACCTCGGTGAGGAGCTGGCCGCTGTGCACGTCGAGGATGCGCACCACCTGCTCGCTCACGGTGCGCCGCAGCGGGTTGACGGCCTCGGCGATGCCCGCCGGGACGACGGGGCTGCGCACGGGCGGGCGGCCCGCGGCCAGCCGCACCACGTGGCGCTCGGGACGGAACTTCGGCCCCAGCAACTGCTCCACGCGCGAGCGGCCGAAGACGGCCGCCAGGGACTCCACGTCCTGCGAGCCCTCCTGCATCGCGGCCTTGAGGTGGGCCGTGGCCAGCGCGCCGTTGTGGTAGCCCACGAGCGGCCGCGGCGGCATCAACATGCCGTGGCGCGACAGCCCGTCCAGGTTGCCATCGCGCGTGAGGAAGCGCGTCACCGGGTTGTCGGCGAGGCCCCACAGCGCGTCATGCGTCTGCCCGTCCGCCAGCGGCACCCGGTGGGGGAGCGCCCGGTACGCGGCCACCAGCCACGCCTCGTCCAGCGTGCCCACCGAGGCCACGCCGAAGAGAGACACGTCGCGGACGAAGCGCAGCTCACCGCCCCAGAAGTCCACGGCCTTGAGGTCGAACGCTCCGCCCGGGTCTCCCACCGCCGCGGGCAGCTTCGCCCCCACCACCGGCTCCAGGGCCCGGCGCACCCACGGCGTGCCGGGCTGGGCGCGGAAGCCCTCGACCACGCGCCAGACGCGCACGGGCGCCGCGGCGCGCGGGGTGAAGGGCACCTCGCGCACGGAGATGCCGGGGAACATCTGCTCCACCAGCCCCCGCGTGCCCCCGCCCCCCACGCCCGTGGCCAGCACGCTCCAGCGCGCCCCGGCCGCCGACAGCGCCAGCTCCAGCCGCCGCAGGGTGAACATGCGGTGCGTGGAGGCGAACGGCGTCCCCCGGTCCACGCGCGAGAGCAGCACCAGCCCCACCGAGCGGGCCCACAGCCGGCCACAGCCGCCCCGCGTCTCGGAGAGCGCGCGGATGCCTCCGGCGGACAGCTGCTCCACGTCCAGGAAGACGGCGGCCGGCATCCGGTTGCCCGCGAAGGCCTCGCGCATCGCCGCCTCGCCGGCCAGCAGCGGCCCCGAGGGCCACGAGCCACTGCGCGAGATGGCCTCGAGCACCGCGTCGCGCAGCGCCTCCGGCTCGTCGCTGATGACGAGGCACGGCAGGCCCTCGCGCTGGAGCGCCAGCAGCACGCACGAGGTGAGGAAGTAGCGCTCCGTCGGATCCGGCAGGTCGCCCACGAGCCAGCCCTGGTTGGGCGAGCCCCACGCGGTGGCGATCTCCTCCAGCGCCCGAGGCGGAGCCCCGGTGGCACCCGCGTCCCGCCACGCGGCGACGCTCCAGGCGGGAGCGGAGTCCGTGCTGCTGGCCGTGCCCTGCGTGGCGAGCAGCGGACGCGACTGGGACTCGAGGGCCCCCAGCTTCCGCCACATACCCGGGACGTCCGCGCGCAGCGGCGCGGGTGTCTGGGGCTGGGGAGCCTCCTCCTTGGCGGGCGGAGGCGCGAGGCGCTCGGAGCGCGTCCACACCGCGAGCGCCACGCACAGCATGGGCAGCACCGCGGCCAGGTCGAGCAGCATGCGGGGCTTGTCCTGCCGCCACGGCGCATCCACCGCGATGAGGGCGAGCACCGGCACCACCACCAGGACGAGCGCCAGCGGGTCCGCGAGCGGCACGCGGAAGGACGCGAGGCTCGTGTGGCCCGACTCCTGGAAGGCGAACACCAGCGTCGCGAGGAGGAAGGCGGCGGCGTGGGGCAGGGCCAGCAGCAGGACAGCATCCAGGGGGAACCAGGTGAACTGCACCTGGGGCACGCCCGGCGTGGTGCTCTGGGGCAGCGCCGTGAGCGCATGGAGCCAGCCGAGCGGCCCTCCCTGCATGGAGGCACTCGCGGCCTCCACCAGCCGGGTGAGGAGCACCAGGGCCAGGGTGACGAGGACGGCCTTGCCCACGGGCAGGGCGGCGCGGCGCCAGCGCGAGTTGGGACCGGGGCCCACCACGAGCGCCGCCAGGACCCAGGCCAGCACGGGCGTGCCGAGCAACAGCACCCAGACCAGCAGGTAGAGGACCGTCGTCAGCTGCTGCGACAGATGCGGGAGTTGCAGCGTCATCGCGCACCTCGCGGAACCACCACGGGCTGCGGGGTGGCACGGGCCCCCCGCGACATCTCTTCCACGGAGAAGCCCTCCCAGGTGCGCAGGAAGATGACGCGCGCGGCCTTCGAGGGAGACCAGAGGATGGGCAGCCGCGTGGGCACGTCCCGGAGACCGGCATCGAGCGTGTCGCGCCCCGCCGACGGAGCGATGACGAAGCCCTCGCCGGGACGGACGCCGAGCACCGGATCCCCATGCGCGTTCAGCGGCTGGCACGGCGGAGCGAGCACCGCCCCCATGCGGGAGCCGAAGTCGCGCAGCACGTCCGCGGCCTGCTGGCCCGCCTCCTGATCGTCCATGACGCTGCGCTGGGCCATCGGCTGCACCTGGCGCCGACTCAGCTCGTCGATGCGCGCGGCGTCACCGCACGGCACGTCCTCGAGCAGTCCGCCCTCGGGCCAGGCGCCTTCCAGGAGACGGTCCGCCCAGACGCGGTCCTCGGAGATCTCCCGCCGGGAGGCGATCCACCGGCTGATGACCTCCGGAGGCACGAGCGAGCTGTGCAGCAGCCCACCCGCGCCGAGCAACGGCCCCAGGTCGTCCAACCGGGCCTCGACGGCCGGAGTCACGCCCAGCGCCAGTAGTTCCTGACGCTTGCGATCCCTCGCCTCCAGCAGCGCGTGGCGGACGGCCTGCAGCCGGGCCACGGTGTTCTCCAGGGCGAGGATGGCACCGCGGCGGGCGCGCTTGCGGCGCACCACCAACTGCAGCTCCGCCTGCTTCGCGCGCCGCCCTCCCCCGCCCCGGCTGACCAGCGACTCCAACGCGTCACGCCGGAGCTTCAACACCCGGCGCACTTCCTTCCGGGTGTGGTTGCCAACGAAGTAGAGCCACCCGCCTCCAGCGCCCGCCGCGGCGAGCACTCCAAGAATCCACGGCAGGGCCTCGCGCCAGTCGAAGCCCTGGGTGGCCGGGGGAGCCGTCGTCGAAATCGTGGGACTCGAGATCGTGGCACCGCCCGGGGGCGAGGCCGGAGTCATCACGGCCAGCGTGCCGAAGGAGACCCCCAGCAGCACGGCCAGCGCGAGCGCCGCCGCGGCCGCCAGTGCCATCCGCTTCGAGGGCAGCTCCAGCACGGCCTTCTCCAGCTCCTCGCGGTGCGGGTCCACTGGAGGCCCGGGCGGCTGGGACGGGTCCAGCTTCCGCAGGGCCGCGTCCTCCTGGGCCTGCTCGTCGTGGAGCTGCGCGATGACGCGCTTGAGCCCCTGCTCGACGGAGGGGAGCTGGGACAGGCCCGACGAGGGCCCGAGCGAGGCATCGAACACCGCCTGGATGCCCTGCTCCACCGAGGTGGCCACCTCGGCCTCGGCGCGGTCGAGTGCGCGGAAGGTCTCGTCGGTGCGGGCCTGGTCCACGGTGGTGGGCGAGGTCTCCACCGAGGCCGGCTTGAAGAGCCCGGAGTGGTTGGCGCGGATCTCCTCGGGCGTGTCGAGCGGGCCCACGCGGATCTCCGCGGGGAGATCCACCGGGGAGCGGGACAGCTCGGCGGCGAGGCGCCGGGAGAGCTGCGCGGCCTGTCCCTCGACGAAGGGGGCCAGCCAGCGATCGGCCTGGAGCGCGGACACGGCGCCCATGGCCAGGGTGGCATCGGTCCCGGGCTGCTGCACACGCTCCACCAGCACGCCGAGCCCGTCATACGCGGCGCGGGCGGCGGCATAGGTGCGCAGGCGCGACTCGGGCAGCTCCACCGAGGCCAGCGAGACGAAGCTCACGAGCCCCTCGTCACGCGCGGGGTGGGCCAGGCGGCGGGACACCTCGTCCTCGGTGCGCAGCCCCGAGGCCACCATGCCGAGCGCGAAGGAGGCGCAGGTGGACACCATCTCCTCGGAGGTGAGGGTACCTGCGGCGGTCTGCTGGGACACGACCCAGATACGGGCCAGCAGGGGGAACACGGGACGGGCCCGGGCCCAGCTCTCCAGGGCGGCCAGCCGCGCGAAGACCACGGAGGCCCGGGGGCTGGACAGCGCCGGCACCTGCACCACGAGGTGCAACGTGGCAGTGCGCTGCTCCGGAGGCCGGTCCGGCGGGAACATGGTGCCGTAGCCCTCGGCCAGCAGGCGCGCGGCCTGCTCGCACGCGGTGAGCAGATCATCGTCACCGCCCTGCAGCGCGGCACCGAAGGCAATCACATCCAACCGCTGGTCGCGCCGCTCGCCCGAACCGCGGCCGGCGCGCAACAACTCCTCCAACAGGGGCTGGAGCCCGGCGGCCACGCCCGAGGGCTCGCAGCGCAGCACGCCCAGCAGGGGCGAAGAGGCCTCCAGGGACTGGAGCGTGCGGCCGATGACCTCGTGGCCGAAGCGCCCCAGTCCGAGCAGGACGGTGGGGTACGAGACGGCGGCGTCCAAGCTAGCTCCTCAGCTCGGCGGCGAGCGCCTCCACCACGTTGCGCTCGTCCTGGAGGAAGCGGCGCTCGGCGTCCTTCTGCTCGGAGACGGCGCGGGCATAGGCCTCGGTGAGGCGGCGCTGGTGGGCCTGCACCTCCTCCAGCAGCCTGGCGCGCGCGGGCCGCTCCGCCGTCGCGGTCACCCACGAGTCGCGGGCGTTCTTCTCCAGGTCTCCGCGGAGCACCGGGTCGAGGGCCTCGAAGGCATCAAAGGCACGCACCCGGTCCGGCGCCAGCTTGTTCTTCGTGCCGGCGAAGCTCCAGTGGTAGCCCTCCTCGTCGCGCGAGATGGCGCCGAACAGGGCGCACAGGGTGAAGGCGCGCAGGCGGGACTCGCGGGCCTCGCGCGAGGCCTGGGCGGAGCGCTCGGCGGTGCGGCGCTCCTCGGCGCGCTTGAGCTCCACGGGATCCAGGTCCGGCAGGCCCGGCGAGGACTCCCACACCGCCTCGATGTGCAGCGGGTAGGTGCGGTTCTTGTCGTCGCGCACGCGCTTGTAGCCGGAGTACAGCTCCGACTGGACGTTCTTGAACCAGTACACGGGGACACCAAGCAGCGCGCGGTAGAGCACCAGCGAGTCGCGCTCCTCCCAGCCCGCCACGCGGTTGGTGCCGGACACCACGCCCTTGAGGACACTCCAGAGCGAGCCCTCCTCGTCACTGGCGTACTTGTCGTGCAGGCCGGCGTAGAAGACGTCCGCGGGCGTCACCGTGGGGTCATCGCGGCGCGTGGCGTCGATATGGGCCAGCAGCACGCACTCGTCGGACAGGCGCTTGAGCCGGTCCTCGATGCCGCGGCGCACCTCGGTGGCGGACACGGCGCGCAGCTCGTCCTCCAGCTTGCCCTTGCGGCGCAGCTCCTCCAGGTCCTTCCCGGCCTTGTGCAGGGCGATGTAGCGCTGCTCCAGGTCCAACCCCGTCGCCAGATCGAGCCCCATCTCCTCCATCACCCGGCCGTAGACCTGCAGGGCCTGGGTCTCCAGCTTGCCGCGCACGTGCTGGACGATCTCGTTGGCATCGCGGGCGCGCAACTGGCCGCTCGGGTCGCGCACCGGGGTGAAGGCCTCGGTGACGGAGTCGAAGATGTCCGCCACGCGGAAGTTGGCGTCGCTGTCGAGCTTGTGGCTGTAGAACTCCTTCCACAGCCGCTCGCGGCGCCGGTCGTCGCGGAGCACCTCGGCGTCCAGGTAGTACTGGGCCACGTCCGAGCCCGCGTCCACCGCGGCCGGATCCTTACGGAAGCGCTCGGCCTGGGACTCGGCGTCCCGGGCGCGCTCGTCGGCCACCTGGGCCACCTTGCGGAAGGACTCCAGCCGGGCCTCGGCGTCCTTGCGCAGCTCGCTCTCGAAGGACTTCCAGAAGAAGCGCTTGATCTCGTCGCGGAACTCGTTGGCCCAGCTCTCCACCTTGGCCACGGAGCGCAGCTTGGCGGCGGCGAAGGCCTTGTTGTCCCGGTCCGTGATGCTCTGGAAGAAGCCGGGCTGCGCCTGCTTCGTCATCTCCGAGTCGAGCCGGGCGATCTCCTGGCGCAGCTCCGGGCTGTCCAGGTCGGGCGGCATGCCCTCGGCCTTGAGGTAGGCGCCCTCCTCCGGGTCCTTGAAGGGGACGATGAAGCCCTGCTCCAGCAGGCGCACGAGGAACAGCCGCTGGGCGATGGGGTTGACCTCGTACTCCTTGAAGAAGGACTCGAAGAAGCGGCCGGTGCGCACGTCGCCGCGCTGGGCCTCGAGGTACTCGCCGCACACGCGGGCGCGCGACTCGTCCTTGGCCCGCCGCAGCACCGCGATGGCCCGGCTCAGCGACGGGTTGCCCGGGTTGATGGACTGCTTCTCCACGTCCGGGATGTCGATCTGCTCGTCCAGCCTGCCGAAGATGGCCTCCAGCTTCTCGCGGAAGGCCTCGCCCAGGTTCTTCCCGCCCTTCCCGATCTGCTGCTGGATTCCGTAGAACTGGCCCTTCTCGTCGCGGCGCTCCTCGTCCGAGGCGCGGAAGGCCACGTAGCCCTTGAACTTCTCGTCAATGCGGCGGTTCTTCTCGTTGGGCTCCAGCCGCTGGAAGGCCGGGTCGCCGTAGGGCACCTGGAAGTCCGGGTGGTCCGCGCCGAAGCAGAGGAACTGCCGGAAGGCGCTCGCCACGTAGCGCAGGCCCGCGTACTTGAGGATGTCGCGGCGGGGCAGCTGCAGCAGCGCGGTGCCAAACGAGCCGTAGTGCACGGAGAAGTGGCCCAGGGCGAGCTTCTTCTGGTGCTTCTCGTAGTTGTCGTACTCCCCAGCCTGCGCGCCGAGCAGCGGCGAGAAGATCTGCAGGTAGCAGGCATCGGCCACCGCGTTCTCGTACTTCTCGATGGAGAGCTGGTCGGGCCGGTCGATGAGGTAGGTGAGCGTGAAGGGGCGCTCGGCGACGACCTGGCGGTCACGGTCCTGGCTGCCGGGGTCGTAGTGGAACTCGATCTCGCCCGAGCCGCCCGCGTAGTCGAGCTGGCGGTTGAGGTACTCCAGTTCCTTGAGGGCGGAGTAGCCGTTGGCGAGGATGTCCGGGTGGAGCTGGGGCTTCACCTTGTCGAGGAAGGCGGTGGGCAGGGTGAGCACGCCCGTGACGTTGGGCCGGCCCCAGCCCGCATCGAGCACCATGCGCCGCAGCAGGTAGGCCATGGGCAGGAAGCCGCCCGAGCCGGTACCGCCGGCCACCGAGCCGTAGAGCATGACGCGCACGACGCGGTTCTCGTTGTCGCGCCAGGGGTTCTCGCGGCGGGTGGACTCGTCGAGCAGCTTCTGGAGGGCCTTGCGGATGCCGCGGCGGTCCTCCTCGAGGTTGTAGTAGAGGCGCAGGCGGCTCTCCATGCGGATCTGCCCGGCGCCAGCGCCCTGGGTGGAGCGGAACTGGTAGGTGGAGGGGACCCACTGGGTGACGAGCTTGTCCTCTTGGAGCTCGCGCTGGCCGCGCTTGCGCTCGATGTAGGCGCGCGCGTCGAAGGCGGAGATGAGGAAGCGGTTCTCCACCGGGATGTCCTTGAGCTTGTCGAGGTCATCCTTGTTGGTGTCGATGCCCACGAAATGGGTCATCGACTTGATGCGCTCCCAGTTGGGATGGCGGCGCAACCGGCCGGCGAGCAACTGGACGATCTTCCCGCCGTTACCACCGAGCCCTACGAACAGGGTCGGGTTGAACTTCTCCGTCGCGAGCAGCCCCAAGACATCCCCCTCCGCGTCATCTCCACTGCATGTAGAGATTACGTGCCCGATATAGCACGTCGCGTCGGGGGCGGAGGACACCTCAAAGGAACTACTGGCCCGGCTCCACGCCAACCCCTGACTTGCGCTGCCCGGCACCGACGTAGCGTGCCGGTACCGGTACCCATTGGCGGAGGATCATCAAGACGAAGCTCAGCAGACCGCTGGTGAGCAGGCACCCGGCGAAGCGGGCCAGGGACACCCCCGCCGGCCCCGCGAAGGCGAGGAGCACCAGCGGCAGCAGGAGGCAGGTCCCCAGCACGGGAGCCACGTCGCTCCAGGGGCCCGCGCCGAAGTCCTCCGCCAGCGCGTGCATCAGGCTGAAGATGCCGCACAGCCCCACTCCCGTCAGGATGCCCAGGCCCGCGCCGAACATGAGGCTCTCCGGCTGACGGCTGACCATGATGGGATGCAGGATGACGCCCAGGGAGGCGAAGACCGCGGCCATGCCCAGCAGCACCGTGCCGAACCACTGACCCGGGGCCTCCCGCCGCCGCAGGAAGAACGCCAGCAGGCCAGGCGTCACCAGCAGCAGCCCGAGGACGGCCCCCATGGCCTTCTCCCGCTCGCCGCCCCAGGACAGCCTGGCGCCGGTGAACTCCAGGCCGATGAGGCTCAGCGCGACGAACAGGATCAGCGCCTCCAGCACGCCCCACCCCATCGCCAGCAACTGCGCCCGGGTGGGCTTGCGCCGGACCTCCACTCGCTGCATCCACAGGACTCCGGAGGCCGTCCCGCACATGGCCCCCACGGTGATGCCCGCCACGCTCCAGGTGCTCTCCAGGATGGGCAGCGTGAGGAGCACCGCGACGCCTCCGGCCAGCCCGCCCACCGTCGCGGAACCGGCAGCGGCCCCCACGCCCGTGAGCAGGCTCAGCCCCATCGCTCCGACGATCGCGAGGCAGTAGCTCATCACGAGCTGCTGCGACAGGACGTTCAGCAGGCCGGTGGGGAAGATGCC
This sequence comes from Archangium gephyra, assembly GCF_042230915.1. Lineage (GTDB taxonomy): Bacteria > Myxococcota > Myxococcia > Myxococcales > Myxococcaceae > Archangium > Archangium gephyra_B. The sequence goes on from NZ_CP102578.1 coordinate 8,739,895, forward strand.
GGGGTAGAACAGGAGCGCGCCCGCGAGAGACAGATCGAACAGGAGCACCGTGACGAGCGGCCCCAACAGGCAGCGCAGCAGGAAGAGCACCAACGGCGTCTGCTGGCATTGATCCAGCGAGAGCTGGTACGCCCCGAAGCCCGGCTCCAGGCGCGGGTCCACGGAGGACAGCTCACGCTTCCAGGCCTCGGGGTCCCCGATGGCGGCCGTGAACAGCTTGATGGTCCCGTAGGCGAAGCTCCGCTGCCGCCAATCCTGGGGCCCGGCGCCGCTCCGCTGCCGCCAGAGCGAGAGGATGGTGGAAGCCGTGACGGCGAGCACCGTGCCCTCGGTCCGCGTCCGCTGCGTCACGAGCCCCACGACCTGGCCACCCTGAAGCACGGGGCAGCCGAGCAGCTCGCGAGCATCCACTCCGGAGTCCGGGCTCGTGGTCACTTCGAGCGCATCCCCCCTGGGAGTGAGCCGGCCCAGAACCCGCTGTCCTTTGTGCTCAGAGGACAAGAGCACGGTACAGCTCGAGACGTCCGATGGAGCATCCGCCAGCAGCGGCCACTCCGCCTCCTCGTCTCCCGAGGCATCCAGTACCTCGATCTTGAGGGCCGCGCTCCCGGCGCCCTCGCAGTCCTCCGCGCCTTCCACCTCGGGTGCCAGCAGCGTCAGGTTGGAATCGTCATCCGACTCCACGACGAGCACCTGCTTCGGCTGACCCGCTCCCTGGACCGTGACACGGCGCGTATCCCCACGCAGTGGCCCCAGCAGGTGGGAGGTGGCGGTCAGGTAGATGCCTGGACCGACACGCCAGGCACAAACCTCGCGCTGCTCCCTTCCCTGGGAGAGGACACGAAGACGAACGATCTCGGGTTGGTTCCCCATCGGGCTGCCCCCCGCGCCAGGACCCCTCCGGGGGCCACTGCACGCGGCGATGGCTCAGGGTACCACACGACCCTTACACCCGAAGAGCGGCCTGGCTCCTACTGGGGGTCTGGCGGATCCGGGGGCGGCTCCAGTTCTTCCGGCAAACTCGACCGGAGGAACTTCCATCCCTTTGGCAGATGATGCGCGGTGAACCCCTGGCCCGCGATGCTGACGAGCTCGCCATCCTTGGCCTTTCCACTGGCGAGCCATTCATCCGCTTCTTCTCTCGTTGAGAACGTTTGAGAAACGATGATGGGTTTGCCCCTGACGAACTCCCGGAAGTAGTTGCGATAGTCCTCCAGTTTCTGGATGTCTCGGACATAGAGCAAGGCTATCGCTGCGATCCGGAGGGCTTCATCTTCCGGCGAGTCCTTCTGATACTTGTCGCTGATGGTCCCAAGCGTCTTCATCACAGCTTGAACATCGAAATCCGAATCATAGGCCATTAGCGCACCGGATTAGAGGGCAAGAGGGGCCAGGATCAGCGCTCCAGAACCGCCTGTCGTGATGACAAAGGCGACGCCGACGATGACAACTACCGTCCCAAGAGCCACCTGGGCCTTGTGATTTCGAATCCACTCAATCGCCTCGTCAACACGCGAGAATTTCAGTTCCCGTACCTTCTGCTCGTTTGCCTTTTCGCATTCCATAAACACCTTGAGACACTCAGTTTCGCAGTACTGGTAGAATGCTCCGTCACGCCTTTCATGAGGGTAGGGCAAAGGCTCAGTATTCCAACAATCATTGAAGCACTCCCTCTGCTCCGCATCACAGTTACGGAAACCGGAGCCTCCAGTACCGAGGGCGGTGCCAACTCCCCGCGCGTCCTCGGAGATGACGTAGATCCGAGATTCCGGCCGTTGCGGGTGGGCACATCCGAGGCTGGCCATCACGACGGCGACCACCAGAATGGTCCATTTCATCTCGTCAAATCTGCCACGAGAAGCCCATCCGACGCTGTGGCGTCCAGCCCATGAGTCAGGCGCCAAACAGCAGCCGCGGGTTGCGTCCGCTGCGCTCAGTTCCACTTCAGGTACAGGCTGCCCAGCCGGTACACCGTGTTGGGCGTGTACCCGATGGCCAACTCCTCCGCCGGCACGGGCTCCCACTTCCCGGTGCGCTGCACCTTGCGCTCGAGTCCCGCGGCGGTCACGAAGCGCGTGGAGCCTCCCGGTCCCGCCTCCAGGACGAGCACCGCCGCTCGCGGAGCGCGCACGAAGTCTCCCCCCGCGTTCAGACACATCCGCGCGTTGCGGTAGAAGCCTCGCGTGCCCCCGGGAGTCTCGCGCAACGTGAGCGCCGAGGCCCGCTTGAGCCCCATCTCCGAGCCCGCCACGTAGACGCTCGCCGCCGGGTCGAAGTCATGCGGCCGCACGAAGCCCGCCACAATCCAACCAAAGCCAAGCATCCCCGCCGCCAATGTCAGCCACGGCCACCAGCAGCGCAGAAAACCTGTCTCGTCTACCTTCACCACCGCCGGGACCGTCACGGCCGAAGCCGCATAATGCGGATGCGTCGCGGAGAAGAGCACCCCGAGCCCATGCGGAGCCATCTGTCCGCAGCACCCCTCGGCGGCGAAGCAGACTTCATATTTGAGCGGCTGTCCCTTGCGCCCATTGCCCAGGTCCGCCTCCGAGCCCGCCACGGGACCACAACTCAGCACGCCATCCTCCACGGTCCCCTGCGCGGTGCAGGTGATGGGCACCCGGTCCGCGTTGGTGGAGCGGGACAGGTCCACCGTGACGCACCGGCGCGTCTCGGAGCGCTCGCCCCGCCACTGGCCGAAGTCGATCGACGCCGGATGGGGCACCAGGGCCAGGTCGAGGAAGCCCTCCACCTGCACGTTCCGGCGCGCGCGCTGCTCCATCCACGCGTTGCGGAACGTCACCTGCACGGGCGTCGGCGCCCCATCCCGCGACAGCTGCGAGGGCGTCCAGTCCGCCACGAAGCGCCCTCCCCCCTCGTGACGCAGCGGCACCTCCTGGCCGTCGAGCGTCGCCACGGCCGCGAAGCCGTCCGCCTGGAAGAAGGTCTCGTCATCGAACGTCTTCCCCTGGAAGAGCAGCCGCGCGTCGAGCCGCACCGGCTCTCCCACCCGGGCCGTCGCCGGCACCGCCAGCGAGGCCTCGAGGTCGTAACGGAGGATGAGCCCGTAATCGATGTCACCCGCGCCCTTCGGCAGCGACAACGTCCAGCGGCTGGGCTGGTCCGGCGAGTTGGGCGCGCGGAACACCTGATAGTGCCGGTGTGGCGGCTGGCACAGCTTCGGCGCGCCCCCGTAACGGACGCCGGGCGGGCAGCCGTTGTCCCCCGAGGCCTGGACCGGAACATTGCCCTGGGGGCCCTCCAGCTTCGCGGTGTACGCGGGCCCGGGCGAGGACGACGCCGTGGCCACCAGCACCTCCACCACGTACTTGCCCACCTCGAACGTCTTCGACTCGCCGGGCGACAGCGAGCCCGTCTCCGGCCGCGAGCCCAGCACGCGCGCATAGCCCCGGGTGAAGGCTTCAATCACCTCGCGCGGCTTCTGGACGAAGACCAGGTCCTGCGGATTGCGCACCAACGGCCGGAGGAACTGCTCGCCCGTCTGGCGAATCTCCTCACTGCCGAAGAGCCCGATGACCAGCGTCTCGAAATCAGCCCCCTCGGAGACTCCAAGTGTCCGGGGACCCTCGGACGGGTCCTTCAAGTCCTGCGGAGCACCATCCGTGAAGAAGAGGAACAGCCGGTTCGGCAGGGTCGAGCTCCGCAACCGGTTCCCCGCCTCCTCCAGCGGGCGCTTGTAGAAGGTGCCCTGCGAATAAGGCAGTGCACGGATGGCGTCCGCGTCCTGCGCGGGACGGGGCGGGTCCCGCTCGCTGTCACCGAAGGCCAACACCCCGACGCGGTCAGCCGAGCCTCGCGCCAGGCCCTCGACGATGAGCGTCCCGAGCACCGCGGCGCGCTCGGGATCGTTGGCCGGATAGCGGCGGCCCCGGTCGTCCCGGGACTCGACGCCCATGGAGCAGGAGTTGTCGAGGATGAGGACGATCTCGTTGCCCCCGCCCGCCGCTCCGGAGAGGAGCAGGGGCAGGACGAGTTGCGCGAGCATCATCTAGAGCTCCACCTTGAAGTATGTGCCCCCGGCCCGGTACAGCACCGAGGGGGAAGGAACATGGCCCTGCGCCAGGTCCGCCACCGGCTCCCACTGGAGGGTGCGGCGGTCCTGCTGCTCCAGGGGGCCGAGGCCCGTCAGCACCACCCCAGCACCCCGGGTGGCGCGCAGGAGGATGACCGCGTTCCGGGTACGGCCATTCACCTCGCCGTCCCCGTGCAGGCCCAGCCGCGCGTCACGGTAGAAGCCGGGGCTGCTGCCAGGACAGGCCTGCAGAAGGATGGAGGCGGACTGACGCATGCCGCGCTCACTCCCGGCCACGCGGATGGACGCTCCGGGCGGGAAGCGCGCGGGCTGGGTGAAACCAGCGATCAAAAGCCCGAAGCCGAGCAACGCCAGCGAGGGCCATACCCAGGCGCCGTGGCAGCCGAGGAAGCCCTGGCCCTCGACCTTCCAGCGCAGGCGCACCGTCTTCTCCTGCGCCTTGAACTCGGGGGTGAGCGGCACCACGCGCAGCACGGCCGAGTCCGGTGACACCTCCCCGGCGCAGCGCGGCACCTCCAGGCAGATGTCGAGCCGCCGGTCCTTTGGATCCAACGCCTCGATGCCCAGCGAGGGCTCCAGGCCGCGCGAGTCCTCCTGCCCCAGCGCATTGAGGAAGCGCAGCACCGGGCGCGACTGGCAACCGCCAAGCCCCTCGGCGCGCAGCTCCCAGCGGTGCTCCTCGGCGGCTTGCGAGCCACTGAAATCGAGCTTCTGGCAGGCCTTCGCCACGGAAGAGCCCGCGGCCACGGTGCCGAAATCCAGCTCCGCCGGCAGCTCCAGCTTCAACGGGGGACGCACCCGCACCTCGTGCGCGGGCATGGCCACGGGCCCCTTCGGTGTCTGGAACACGATGGACCAGCTCATGTTCCCGGGCTGGCTGTAGGTGGCGGAGAACGTGTACCGGTCATCCGCCCGGGGCGGCCCCCGGTAGCGCTCCTCGCCCGTGTCCACCACGCGGGCCTCCACCTTGGGATCCGCGAGCAGCGCGTCCACCTGCTGGCGGCCCGTCCCCGGCTCCGGGCGGAGGAGCCGCACCGTGCCCTGGCAGGGAAGCCCGACGTAGCAGGTGCGCGGCAGCTCCGAGGTGTCGAAGCCGAGCCCCAGGTCGCTCACCGTGGCGGAGACCTCGCCCGCGGGGCACACCACGCGCTCGCCCACGCGCCCGCCCGCGCTGAGCCGCACCTCGCGCGGCTTGGGGGACGCGGGCGGAGTCCACGTGGCCGCGAGCCCGCTGTCCGCTCGGAGCACCTGCGGCTTCTCCCCATCCACCTGCACCGTGAACTCCAACGAGAGACCCGCAGGCGGCGAGGCCACCGGCACCTGTCCCGCCGCATCGAAGAGCCGGGCGAGCAGCGGCGTGGACTGTCCCGCCACGAGCGCCTCGTGCACGGTGGGCTGCACCACGCGCGCCCGGAAGGTGCAGACCTCCACCTTCAGGCTCTGGGCCTCGGAGGCCGCCGCGCGGAGCGTCTCGTTGTCGCCAAGCGGCGGCCGCTCGGGGATGAACTCGATGCGGGCGGAGTCGGAGGGCGGCAGCGAGAACCCGGCCGACACGGTGCCGTCCGGCTGAACGGTGCCCTTGTGCTCGGTGGTCTGGCCACTCGCGTCGGTGACGCGGAACGTCCCACCGGTGATGCGGCGCAGCGCTCCGCCCTCATCTCGGACCGCGCCCACCACCGTCACCTGGTCGCCCGCGGTATAGGGGCCAGGGGAGATGCGCTCCACCCGAGCCTCGAGCTGCATCGGCGGGGGCGGCGGCGGGGGCGTGACGGGCTCACCGTTGATGATGTGCTCCACCACGACACCGGCCGTGTGCATCTCCCCGTAGACCCGCGCGCAGTCGTATTCATTCCCCCGGCTCCACGTGCCCTGGTTGCGCTGGAGGAACTTCGTCTCGCAGGTGGAGTCGTTCTCGTCGTAGCAGGCGAAGCATTCCCGCCCGTTGGTGACCCAGTTGTGGAAGTGCCACCTGGGGTGCATCGCGCGCACGTCAGGCCTGTCGCACGCGGCCACCACGTTCGGCGGAGTCCCCTCATACCCTCCGACACAATAGGTATCCCCGACCTCGCCCTGGGCCCCGGCGGGAATGGTCCACAGGAGCGGCACGAGGGTGAACAGCGCCGCGAGCACGCGGAGCATCACTTCCCTCCGGATTCCGTGACACGGGACTCACCGGACGGAGCCGGTGCTGGAGTCCGCGCAACCCCCGCGTCCTGCGCGGTTCCCCCATCGCTCTCCACCGTGGCGGAGGGGCCCTGAACGGGCGCTGGTGGCGACGCTGTATTGCCAGCCCCCAGCCCCAGGGCGATTCCCACGCCCATCGTCAGGATGCCCGTCGCGAGCACCCACCACAGGGGCACCCGGCGCCCGGAACGCCCCGCTGGCTCGGCCTCGGCCCGCGCCGCTGGGACCACCGGAGCGGCGGGCACCCTCTTGCGCGGCTCGGGAGCGGGCTCGGCCTGCACCGCGGGCTCGGGCGCGAGCATCGGCATGCCGTCCGGGAGCGTCTCCCGCCGCGCCTCCTGGGGACCCTTCGCCGTGCGCGGCACCTCGGGCTGTCCCGCCACCAGCAGGATGACCGTGATGTTGTCGGCTCCCCCGCGCTCGTTGGCTGTCTGGATGAGCCGCTCCACCGCGTCCTGGTAGTCGCGCCCCTCGATGAGCCGGTACAGCTCGTGGTCCTCGATCAAGTCGTACAACCCGTCACTGCACAGCAGCACCACGTCGCCCGAGCGCAGCTCCAGCGGCTCCGTCCAGACCTCGGGCTTGAAGCTCTTCTGCACGCCCGGGCTGCCCCCCAGCGCCTGCACGAGCACGTGCGCGTCGGGGTGGTTCCGCGCCTCCTCGGCCGTGAGGATGCCGTGGGTGATCAGCTGCGCGACCCGCGTGTGGTCCCGCGTGCGCTCGATCAGCCCTCCAGCACGGAACTGGTAGAGGCGGCTGTCGCCCACCCAGCCCACGTAGCAACGCGAGCTCATCACCCAGGCGATGACGCCCGTGGTGCCCATGCCCGGCGCGCCCCGGGTGACCACGGCATCGAGCACCGCCTGGTTGGCCTCGACGAACGCCTGGTAGATGGCGGCAGGCGGGTTGTCGGACGGGCTGGTGGCGAGCACCTCGACGAGGCGATCGCTGGCTACCTGGCTGGCCACCTCACCGGCCTCGTGGCCGCCCATGCCGTCACAGACGACGAGCAGCCGGGAGCCGTCCGGCTGAGCGGCGACGCGGAAGGAGTCCTCGTTCTGCGCGCGCTGGCGCCCGACATCGGAACTCCCGTGGATGTAGAGCGGGAGGCTCATTCGTCATCTCCCCTCGCGGGTGCGTAGAGGGTCCTCGCCTTCGCCCGAGGAGCCTCGGCGGACGGCTGTGGGTCGGCGGGGGCCGAGGGCGGTGCCGCGGCGATGGGCACTCCCGCGGAAGGCTCGGCGGGCTGGAGCCCGGGCTGCACCAGGGTGAGCTCCAGGTGCTGCGACAGGCGGATGCTCTGGCCGGGCCGCACCTGGACGCGCTCGCCCGGATTCAGGCGGCGCCCGTCCACGAAGGTGCCATTGGTGGAGTGCTCGTCCTTGACGAAGACGTTGCCCGCCTTGAAGAGCTGCACGGTCACGTGGTGCCCGCTGAGCTGGGGCAGGTCGACGGCGAGGTCCATCTCGCCCCGCCGCGCCCCGATGGTGAACGTGGACTTGTGCACCCGGTAGAACGGCTCGAGTCCCGGAGGCCCCTTGCTCACCACCAGCCGCGTCTCCGGCAGCGTGGCGAAAGGATCCTTCCACGCCGCGGGAGCCGCCGGAGGAGACTCGGGCTGCGCGGGAGGTGGCTCGGCCGCGGGCGGTGGAGCGGCGGGCTGCGCGGCCACGGGCGGCGAGGGATTCGCGGCCGGAGCGGCCGGCTCCGAGCGGCGCCGGGACAGCAGCACCATGAGCGCGATCAGCAACAGCAGACCCAGGCCGATGAGCAGGGCCAGCAACCACCAGGGCAGCCCACCCGGGGCCCCATCGGCGCCAGGAGCCCCCGCCGGGCCAGCCGCACCGGGAGCGCCCGCCCCACCACCGGGCTGCGTCGAACCACCGGGAGCGCCCGGCCCGCCACCGGGCTGCGTCGTGCCACCCGGAGTCCCGACCGCGCCACCGGGCTGCGTCGCCGTCCCGGGGCTGCCAGTGGGCGTCCCCGGTTGCGTCGGGGAACCCGTGCCCGGCTTGGACCCCGGCTGGGCCGTGGAGCCGGGAGTGCCGGGCCTCGCCCCCGTGCCCGCCTGCGCCTGGGAGGAACCCATGACGACCGTTCCCGGACAAGCGGCGGTCGCGGAGCCCTCGGCCCTCTGCCGGAAGGCGATCCAATCACTCCAGGTGGGGGTCTGGCCCCCGAGGGCCTCGACGGAGAGCCGGTCCGACGTCTGCCGGGGCTTCACGCCGCAGAAAGCCACGTCCAGCCAGTAGAGGTGCTCCAGTGCGCCCACGAGCCCCGTGACGGCCTGCCGGGCATCGACGTCCTCCACCTGGATGTAGCGGCCGCCGGAGCCCTCGGCGAGCTGGGACATCTCGTCGAGCCTCTGCGCGATGCCCTTGCCGGCACTCTGGCCGCTGAAGACGACCACGTGGACACGCACGCCCCGCTCGCGCGCCTCGCGGGCGAGCTCCTTCACCTTGAGCGCGGCCGACTCCTCGCCGGCATCGGTGAAGACGATGACCTCTCGCGAGCCACCCCGAGGGAGCGGCTGCTTGCGCGCGGCCTCGCGCACCGCCTGCAGGATGTAGAACTTGAGCCGGGTGACGAGCTGGTCCGTGCCGAGCGCCTCGACCCGCTCCAGACAGGCCCGGAGCCTGGCGGCGGTGGTCTCCTCGCAGTGAGTGGCCTTGTTCTTCCCGAAGGTCATCACCGTCACGGTGTGGTTCCGGGACCGGGCGCCGAGCTCATCCGCGTAGGCCTTCGCGAGCTCGAAGGCCTGGGGCCAGTACGCGGAGAACGACTTGGACTGATCGAAGGCGAGGACGGTGTAGCGGCGCTCCTTGGGAGAGTCGGCCATCCGGGCCACCGCCTTCACCTGGGCACCGGCCTGCTCCACGGCGACGCGGAAGCGATCCAGCGAGGCCCCCGCCGACCGGAGCTCCTTCTGGAGGGTGGGGTCGGTGACCTCGATCTGGAGCCGCGTCTGCCCGTTGGAGGCGGGAGGCACCGCGAGCACGGTGAGCCCGTTGTCGGCGGCGGCCGCGGGGAGGCCCGCGAGGAGCGCGGCAAGCAGGCCCGCGAGCATGAGGACGGTGCGATGCATGGAGCTCCCCCCTCGGCCGCTCACGAGGAGCGCCGGGACAGCAACTGCTCGGGGACGATGACGAGCACGAGGGTCGTCCCGCCCAGGGTGATCACCGCCTGGTTCTGCAGGACGATCTGCTCGCCGTGGACGACGGCGCCGTTGACGATGGAGCCGTTGCTGGAGACGTCGATGAACGAGGCATCCTCGGCACGGATGAAGAGGAAGGCGTGCTGGCCGCTCACGCGCCCGTCGTCGATCATCACGTCGCAGTCGGCATTGCGGCCGAGCACGTTGCGCCCGGCGCGCAGCGGGTGGACTCGGCCGGGATCGGTGGGGCCGCGGTACTCGAAGAGGGCGCCACGGACGAGCCCCGCGGCGGCCGGGCTCTCGCTTCCCGTCTCCACGATGGTGCGGGCCTTGGGACGCGGCGGGGCGGCGGCCGGGGCGGCGGCCGGGGCGGCGGGAGCGGGCGAGGGAGCCGGCGGCATGACGGCGGGTGCCGGGGCCGGACGCGAGGGCGGAATGGACGCGGCGGCGAAGGGATCGCGCGGGTCGAAGGTGGGCCGGGGCGGGGGCGGATTGGCGAAGAAGTCCGCGCCCCGGTGGGCGGGCGGAGGCGGAGGCGCCGCCGGGTCCGGCTCGAAGACGGTGTGACGCTTCTGATGCGGGTTGGCCGGCTGGGGCGGCAGCGGCGCGGGTGCACTGGCGCCCGGGGCGGGCCTGGGAGGCGTCAGATCCATGCCGCACATATCGCAGTAGGCGGCACCGGCATCGTTCTCGTTCTGGCAGGAAGGACAGCGCATGAGGGGCGGCCACGACTCTAGGGCACGCCCCGGAGGAAACTCCAGCCGGACGAGTCCCCTGGCCCCTACGAACGAGGTGGGCGGCGATTGCAGACCTCGGAGCGGGCTCGCGCGTTCATGCGCCCCATGCGCTCTCGTTCCCCCTGGCCGCGTCCCCTCCCCCTCTTTACGAGTCTGATGTTGCTCCTCGCCGGAGCGTGCCTGCCCGGAGTCCACCGCGGGCCGGAGGCCCCCGAGAAACAGGCTCGGGCCCCCGCGGAGGCACCTCCACCCGAGGCCACCGCTCCTCCAACGCCCTCCCCTGCCCCCCGTGCCGAAGGCCGCCCCTTGGCGTGCGTCCCACGCTCCCCTGCCGTGGCGCCTGAACCGCCACCGCCACCGCCCCCTCCGCCGGAAAAGGCGTGGCTGCTGCTGCAGGTCTACGAGCTGCCCAAGCCGTCCGGACAAGGGACGTCACTCCAGATGCGCCTCTCCACGGCGCAGATGTACGGCTGCCTCGGCTATGAGATTCCAGCGCGACTGAGCACGTCGCCGGGCGAGCTTCGCGTGGAGGTGGGTGGTGTGAAGCTCCAGCCGGGGCCCTGTCCGGCCGCCATCGGCCCCGCGTCCGGCCTGGTCGTCCTGCCCGAGACGGCGCGCGGCACCTTCACGCTGCGGTTGCGGCACGGCAAGCAGGAGGACCAGTACCGGCTGGTGCTCGAGGAGGACCGGATCGAGCTGATCCCGCTCAGTGCCCGCTTCTCCGCGTCGCAGAACCCGCCGGTGCTCCTGCGCGCCCCCGAGGGGGCCCTCCACCTGCAGTGCACCTTCAAGGACTGGGAGAACCGCTGTCGTGAGCATGCGGCGGCGGGCGGAGCCACCTGCGCGACGTTCTTCGCGGATCCGGAGATCGCGCGCCTGGAGCCCGTGGAGCTGAAGCCGGGCGCTTACTCACTCGCGCACTTCAACGACCCCGAGGGGTGCTACGTGCGGGCCCCCGGCGGCGTGGAGGCCCTGGCGCGTCACATCTCCGAGCACTACCGCGACCCGAGCACCTGCCTGTACATCGCCCTCCACACCTGGGAGGGCGGTGGATTCAGCAACTTCTGACGAGGGCGATACCGAGCCGGCCGCACGCCCCCACTGTCCCGCGCCTACTAAGAGGGTGTTAACCAGAAGCAATCAGACGAGGCGGCGGAGCATAAGCCGCATCATGCCCAAGTGGAGGAAGACTTCGGAGGACGCCTCCTACTTTTCTGGAAGGTAACCAGGGGATGGTGCGGCAGCGGACATGCGGCAGCGAAGAAGCAGCAGCAGTCCACGAGCGCAGTGGCCAGACGGATGCACGCAGCGTTAGACGCATGCCCTCCATGACGATGACGCCAACCGTGAACAGTGGGTCACTGCCTATTGCTCCCGTGCAGCATCAGCATCAGTACAACGAACTGCCGATCCGATAACCCCGCCCACCTCTGAGATTGGGGCTGCTGCGGAAGGATGGTACGCACTGAGCCTATTATGAAGGTCCTGCTGGACCCACGCTGCTCGCGTGTCCTAAGAGGGGATGAAGAGGAAGGGTAATAAGATGACCACAGTGTTCACCCCGCAGCACAGCTCGCTGGACAGTCTCTTTGCTGGTGGCACAACCTATCGTATCCCGCCTTACCAGCGACCTTATTCCTGGCAGGCGGTGGGGCGGAGCGACCGGGACAGTCAAGTCATCCAGATGTGGGATGACCTCTGGCACTTCTTCGAAGAAAACCGGGAGAACAATCGCGAATACTTTCTCGGCTCAATGGTGATCATCGAGGAGCGTGACAAGCTGCGAACCTACGAGGTAATCGATGGACAGCAGCGCCTGACCACGCTTGTGCTTCTCTTCGCCGCGATGAGATGCTTCCTACGAGAGGCGGAGAATCACCTCGTGCCAGACGGGGACGATACCATCCGTCGGTGGTTCAGTAAGGCCATTCAAACTCTGGAGTCGTTCACTTATAACGAGGCCAGCTTGGGCTTGGTACCGACCCTGAAACTCAAGGTCGAGAGAACGGTGCTGGGTGATTTCAACCAACTCCTTGAAGCGGCGGTCTCATGTAAGGCGGAGGGCCCGCCTGGGAAACTCGACCCGAAGAACCAGGAAATCGCTGGGCGTTACTTCAAAAACCGTGATTACTTTCACTCTCGCCTCCGGGAGAAATTCTTCGCAGCCAAACCTGCGAGCGTAGAGGAAGTCCGCAAGTTTGATGAGTTTTTCAAATTCCTGCAAGCGCGCGTCGCCATTGTGCTGATCAAGAGTTCTGATTTCACGACGGCCTATCGTATCTTCGAAATCTTGAACAACCGAGGGCTGCCGCTCTCCAGCGTCGATCTGCTTCGAAACTTCGTATTGCAGCGCCTCGATGAGGCGAAGATCCCCAATCCGGATAAACGCTGGGAGCGCCTGGAGGCTGAGTACCCGCTGACGGAGGGCTTCATTGGCCGGTGGACCGAGAGTATCAGCGCCGCCCAACCCAGGATGTCCGCATTCAACGACGTACAAAGCATCTTCGAGCGTGGCTACCGCGACAGTCCGACTGAGAAGAAGATCGAGATCTTCTACCGGGATCTGGAGCAACATCTCGCGTGGTACAAATTCATCGTCAACGCGGAGACGGACATTGAGGACACCGCCATCCGCAACTCGGTGAGTTTCCTCAAGCTCCTGAACAACGAGCGCTACACGTATGACGTTCTGTTGGCACTCTTCCGGCACCGCAAGTACGAGGGCGGTGAGGACACGGAACTCTCTGCATTCCTTCGTACCTATCGCAGCCACGCCCTCTACGTGTATTTGGTGGGTCGCTTCACGAGCCAGAAGAGTTACGCTGCCATCAAACACTTGAACGAGGGGAGACTTGAGCAGGCGCGCCAAGTGTTCGTGTTAAGCGCCCATGAGAAGAAGTCGCTGGTCGACTTCCTGGAAGAGCCAATCGAAAGTAACGAGTACGCAAAGCGCCTGCTTTTCGCCTATGTTTGGCACAGCGAGGAGGCAGGGCCGGATGTAGTGAAGCAGTTCCTTCAGTATGACCAAGCAACTTTAGAGCACATAATGCCCCAGCAGCCTGCCGACGGGACCAACTGGCTTACGGATTTCGATGCGGCCTTCCGCAAGGGGTTTACCTACCGCCTCGGAAATATGACGCTGCTGACCGCCTCCAGGAACTCCGCGAACAAGAACTATGACTTCTCCAAAAAGAAGAAGGTCTATGGTAAAAGCATCCTTGCAATGACTGTGGAGTTGGCAGCGCAGCCTGCATTGACGAAGGAGTACCTGGAGGAGCGTCACCGCCGCATCGTTGATACGTTGCGAGAGGCGTTCCTCCTCAAATAGTAAATACCTTAATCCCCTTCCGGGAAGTCGCCGAAGGGTATCGGGCGTTACGCCATGAGAGGCGGGAGACTTCTCATGGCGTGGCAACCCAGCAAGCTGACACCGCTGTGCATACTCGCTCCAGCTCAACAACCCCTGCGTGTCAGAAGCAGAACGGGACATCGTTTGTCAGGCCCCGCGAACGTGTACCAGCGGATTTCACAACTGCGCATCGAACTCCTCCCATCCCTCCGCCTCCCATGCCAACTGCAGTTCCTGGGAGGAGAACTCATCCACGGATGGCGAAGCCGCCCGGTAGGACTCCGCATCCGAGGAGGAACCGCTTTGCGCGGCGGCTCGGAGCGCGAGCTTCGCAAGGCTCACCTGCTCGTCACGTGAGAGCTTCTGGACGAGCGGCCAGAGGTCCTGGGCGGTAAGAGTCTGGCTCATGGGATTCCCGGCCTCACCGCCCCCGTGCGGCCTTCCGGAGCGGCTCATCGGCGGCGAACACCGACTTGAGCACCCGGCCCGTGGCCGTCTTCAGCCGGGCCACTTCCTGCGGCGTCCCTTCCGCCACGATGCTCCCGCCCGCCTCTCCGCCCTCGGGCCCCAGTTCCACCACGTGGTCCGCCGAGGCGATGACGCTCGGGTGGTGCTCGATGACCACCAGCGTGTCCCCCCGGTCCACCAGCCGGCGCAGGAAGGCGATCAGCTTCGACACGTCTCCCAGGTGCAGGCCCGTGGTGGGCTCGTCGAGTACGTACAGCGTGGGCTCGTGGCGAGTGGACGCGGTGAGCTCCGCAGCCAGCTTCAGCCGTTGCGCCTCGCCACCGGACAGCGTGTTCGAGCCCTGGCCGAGCTGCAGGTAGCCCACGCCCAGGTCGGACAGGCAGGACAGCGGCGCGGCCACCTTGGGTATCGCGTGGAAGACGTCCTTGGCCTCGTCCGCCGACAGGCGCAGCGCGTCGCCGATGGTCAGCCCGTGGTAGCGCACCTCCAGCGTGGCCGCGTCGAAGCGCGCTCCGCCGCAGGCCTCGCACGGGGTGACGACGTCCGGGAGGAAGGACATCTCATGCGAAATAGCGCCCTGCCCCTCGCACGCCGTGCAACGGCCACCAGAGGTGATGTTGAACGAGAACCGCGTGGGAGAGAAGCCCCGCAGCTTGGCCTCGGGCGTGGCGGCGAACGCCCGGCGCAGCTCGTCCCAGAGACCCAGGAAGGTGGCCGGCACCGAGCGCGGCGTGCGCCCGATAGGGGACTGGTCCACGGCCAGCACGCGGCGGATGGCCTCCATGCCCGTGAGCGACTTGAAGGGCCCCGGGCGCGTCGTCACCAGCCCGAGCTTCTCGCGCAGGGCCGGGTACAGCACGTGCCGCACCAGGGTGCTCTTCCCCGAGCCCGACACCCCCGACACCACGGTGAGCCGACCCACCGGGATGCGCAGGTCCACGCCCTTGAGGTTGTTGGCGCGAGCCCCCTTCAGCTCCACCCACTTCTCCGGTGCACCCCGGGCCGTGCCCGCCAGCACCGCGGGCTCCCGGAGCGCGCGGGCCGTGGGAGCATCCTCGACCTGCAGTACCTTCTCGGGCGGGCCCTCGGCGAGGATGCGCCCGCCGCCCCGGCCACCCGTGGGACCCAGCTCCACGAGGTGGTCCGCCGCGCGGATGGTGTCCGTGTCGTGCTCCACCACCAGCACGGTGGAGCCGGTGTCCACCAGCGCGCGCAAGTTGGACAGCAACCGGTGCGTGTCACGCGGGTGCAGGCCGATGGTGGGCTCGTCCAGCACGTACATGGCCCCGGTGAGGCCCGCGCCCAGCTGCGCGGACAGCCGCAGCCGCTGCATCTCTCCACCCGAGAGCGTGGACGCGTTCCGATCCAGCGAGAGGTAGCCCAGCCCCACCTTGTCCAAGAACTCCATGCGCCGCAGCAGCTCCTGCCGGGAGGGCTCGCCGAGCAGCGCCCGGTCCCCGCGGAACTTCCACCCGCGCACCTGCTCCAGCGCGGCGGTGACGGACTGCTGCACCACCTCGTGGTAGCGCTGCCCCTCGAGCTTCACGGCGCGCGGCACCGGCTCCAGGCGCGAGCCCTCGCAGGTGGGGCACGGCTCCGAGCGGCCCTCGGCCAGCGCCTCGGCACCACCCTCCACACCGGTGCCCTCGCAGTCCACGCACCGGCCCTGCTTCGTATTGAAGGAGAACCACCGCGGGTCCATCTCCGGCACGGAGAAGCCGCAGACGGGGCAGGTGCGCTCGCTGGACAGCAGCGTCTCCTTGTTCCCGTTGGAGCGGACCTTCAGGGCGCCCTTGCCCCAGGTGAGCGCCTTGTCGAACACCTCGCGCGGCAGCTTCGCCAGCTTGCCCTGGTACATGACGAGGTCGATATCGTGCTCACGCGACTTCACGAGCTGGGGCGGCTGATCCGTGGAGACCACCTTCCCGTCGGCGATGGCGGTCTCGATGCCCGCACGCGCCGCGGCGGTGAAGACATCCAGGTAGGTGCCCTTGCGCGCGCGCACGGCGGGCGCGAGCACGGTGCCATCACCCTTCATGGCGGTGAGCTGCGCGTAGAGCGCCTCGGCCGTGGTGGCGGCGATGGGCTCGCCGTCGCGCGGGCAGTGGGGCTGGCCCAGCTTGGAGAAGAGGAGGCGCAGGTAGTGGGACACCTCGGTGACGGTGGCCACGGTGCTGGTGGCGCCCGCGCGCGAGGTCCGCTGCTCCAGTGCCACCGACGGGGGAATGCTGCTGATGCGCTCCACGTCCGGGCGCGGCATGGTGGGGAGGAACTGGCGCGCGTACGGCGTCAGCGTCTCCAGGAAGCGCCTCTGCCCCTCCGCGAATACCACGTCGAAGACGAGCGAGCTCTTGCCCGAGCCGCTCGGCCCCGTCACCACCGTCATCTTCCCCAGGGGAATCCGGCAGGACACCTCCTGCAGGTTGTGCTCGCGCGCGTGCTCCACCTCGATGGCGGGAGCCACCTCCACCGCGCCCTTGCCGCGCTTGTCCGGCACCACCGGCGCGGCCAGCTCCCCGCGCAGCGCCGCCGCGGTGAGGCCCTTGCTCCGGGCGAGCTGCTCCGGCGTGCCCTCGGCCACCAGGCGCCCGCCATTGCGGCCACCGCCCGGGCCCAGGTCGATGATCCAATCCGCGCCCCGCATGACGACGAGATCATGGTCCACCACGACGACGCTCGCGCCGCGGTCCACCAGCTCGTGCAACGCGGCGAGCACCTGGCGCACGTCCGCGTCGTGCAGGCCGGCGCTCGGCTCGTCGATGAGGAAGAGCGAGCCCTTGGCCTCACTGGCCAGGGCTCGCGCCAGCTTGAGCCGCTGGGCCTCGCCGCCGGACAGGGTGGACAGGGGCTGGCCGAGGGGCAGGTACCCCAGGCCCAGCCGGGACACGGGCCCTAGGGCGCGCACCAGCGGCTTGTCGCCGGCGAAGCGCGCGAGCACCTCGTCCACCGTCAGCTCCAGCACGTCCGCCACGGAGAGGCCGTGGTGCCGGATGGCCAGCACCTCCTCCTTGAAGCGGCGGCCCCGGCACACCGGACACAGCAGCGACACGTCCGCGAGGAACTGCATCTCCACCGTCTCGTAGCCCTCGCCCGAGCAGGCCTCGCAGCGTCCCTTGTCCACGTTGAAGGAGAAGTGCGCCGAGGTCAGCCCGCGCACCTCGGCCTCGGGCTCGGAGGCGAAACGCTCGCGCAGCCGGTCCCACGCCTTGGTGTACGTGGCCGCGTTGCCGCGCGAGGTGCGCCCCAGCGGTGACTGGTCCACGAAGGTGACGCGCTCCACCGCCTCCAGCCCGTCCACGCCATCCGCCTCGCCCGGCACCTCCACGTCCTTCTCGCCCAGGGCGCGCCCCAGGTGGCGGTACAGCACCTCGTCCATCAGGGTGCTCTTGCCCGAGCCGCTCGGCCCGGTGATGGCGCACAGCACGCCCAGCGGCACGCTCACGGACACGCCCTGGAGGTTGTGCTCCCGGGCGTTGCGCACCACCAGCTCACCCGTGCGCTGGCGCGGCTCGCGCTTCACCTCCCCGACTCCCGCCAGCAGCCGGCCCGTGGGCAGGTCCGCGCGCTTCGCCAGCGCCTGCGGCGTCCCGTCGAAGCACAGCTTCCCACCGTGCTTGCCCGCCCCGGGGCCCAGCTCCAGCACGCGGTGCGCGGAGCGGACGACGAGCGGATCATGCTCGATGACGAGGGCGATGTTGCCCCGGGTGGCCAGCTCGGCCATGGCCCCGGTGAGCGGACCCACGTCGGCGGGGTGCAGTCCCACGGTGGGCTCGTCGAGGACGAAGAGCGCCCCCGTCAGCGACGTCCCCAGGGCCGCGGTGAGGGACACGCGCTGCGCCTCGCCACCGGACAGCGTGCGCGCGGGCCGGTCCAGCGTCAGGTAGCCCAGACCCACCCGCTCCAGGTAGCCGAGGCGCCCGGCCAGCTCGCGGCGCACCAGCTCGCCCTGGCCGGTATGCGTGCGCAGGGCCTCCAGCCGCGCGCGCGCATCGGACAGCTCCAGCCCGTGCCATGCGGACAGATCCAACCCGCCCACGCGCCAGGCCCGCGCGGACTCGTTCAGGCGCGCGCCCTGGCAGCTCTCGCACAGCGTATAGGCCCGGTAGCGCGAGAGCAGCACGCGCACGTGCATCTTGTACGTGCGGCTCTCCATCCACCGGAACCACGCGCGCACGCCCGGGTACGAGCGGCCGCCGTGGTAGTCACCCTCGCCTTCCAGCACCCGCTCCCGCTGCGCCGGGGTGAGCCGCTCCCAGGGCACCTCGGTGGGAATGCCGTGCTCGCGCGCGTAGCGGAACAGCATCTTCCGCTCCCACTCGGACGTCTTGCCCGACCACGGACGGATGGCGCCCTTCTCCAGGCTCAGCGTCGGGTTGGGCACCACCTTGGCCCAGTCGATGCCGATGGTGCGGCCAAAGCCCTTGCACGTGGGGCACGCCCCGGTGGGCGACTGGTAGCTGAAGAGGCCGGGCCGCGCCTGCTCGAACTCGCGCGAACACTTGGGGCACACCAGGCCGCGGCGGATGCGCCGCATGCCCGAGGAGGTGAAGACCACCGCCTCGCCGTTGCTCATCGCCCACGCGGACTCCAGCGCCGCCGTCACCCGGCCGAGCTGCCCCTGGGAGAGCTTCAACCGGTCCACCACCACGTAGGCCACGCCGGCCGAGTCGGTGGCCTCGGCGGGCCGCAGCGACTCCAGCTCCCGCACCTCGCCCTGCACCACCAGCCGGTGGTAGCCGTCCTTGAGCAGCCGGGCGCGCACGTCGAGGAACTCGGCGGTGTCCGCGATGCGCTGGGGGAAGGCCAACACGGCCAGCGCCTCGGGCTCGGCGGCCAGCGCGGCGGTGGCGGCCACGCGCGCATCGGTGCGCACCGCTTCCACCCCACAGGTCGGGCACACGGGCATGGCCTCACGGGTGAAGAGCGCGGACAGATACGCCTCCACGTCGGCCAGGGTCGCCACCGTGGAGCGCGAGCTCTTCACCGGGGCCCGGCGATCCACCGCCACGCCGGCCGCCACGGGCTCCAGGGTGTCCATCGGGGGCCGCTCCAGCCGCTCGAGGAACTGGCGGGCATACGGGCTGAAGCTCTCGACGAAGCGGCGCTGCCCCTCGGCGTAGAGGGTGTCCAGCGCGAGGCTCGACTTGCCGGAGCCGGACACGCCGGTGAGGCACACCAGCTCGCCTTCAGCGAGGTCCACCGACAGGGATTGGAGATTGTGGGTGCGGGCTCCAACGAGGTGCGTCTTGTGCATGGGAGGCGCTGATTTAACGGCGGAAGTCGGGTTCGCCAACGGAATCTGTGACGTGGGACCGGGCAGGCATCCAAGCCCATCTCATACAGTTATTGACGCGTGCCGCGGGCTCATTTCCATTCGGCCCCCTAGGGGCAGGGTGACGATCTAGCCTGCTGCTCCCCCCAACCCCCCCGAGGCCTGCTCATGAGCGGCAGAGTGAACCTGCTCGCACCCAAAGTGCGGATGAATCCCTATCCTCTCTATGCCGAGCTGCGCCGGAGCGCGCCGGTGAGCCAGGTGGATCCAGGCGGGATCTGGGCCGTGGCGCGCTACGCGGACGTCGTCACCGTGATGAAGAATCCCCAGCTCTTCTCCTCGGAGGGCATCCGGCGGACCTACCGCCCGGACTGGATTCCCGACTACCCGATGGCCGACTCCATGCTCGTCATGGATCCGCCGCACCACACCCGGCTGCGCTCGCTCGTCAGCCGCGCCTTCGGGGCCTCGGTGATGACCCGGCTGGAGCCGCGCATCCGGGAGCTCGCCTGGCAGATCGCCGCCGCCATCCCCTCGGGCCGCACGGTGGATTTCGTGGAGGCCTTCTCCATCCGTGTGCCCATCGCCGTGCTCGGCGATCTGGTGGGCATTCCGCCCTCGCTCCATGCGCGGCTCAAGCAGTGGGCGGAGGTGATGACCCAGTTCACCAGCGTGGGCCCGGAGGACACCGGGTTGCAGGAGCGCATCCGCGCCGCGGTGGCCGAGGCCCGCGAGCACTTCGAGCAGGTGGTGGAGGAGCGCCGCCGTGCGCCGCGCGAGGATCTGGTGAGCGACCTGCTGCGGGCGCGCGTGGACGGCGAGGCGCTCACGGCGACGGACCTCATGGGCTTCATGTTCCTGCTGCTCATCGGCGGCCTGGAGACGACCGTGCACCTGCTGAGCGCCAGCGCGCTGAAGTTCCAGGAGGATCCAGCGTTGATGTCACGGCTGCGCGCGGAGCCGGGTCTCATCCCCCGTTTCATCGACGAGATGCTGCGCCACAGCGGCCCGGTGCACGGAGTGGTGCGGCTGGTGACCGACGAGGTGGAGCTCGGCGGCGCGCGCATTCCCCAGGGCTCGCGGGTGCTGCTGCTGATGGCCTCGGCCAACCGCGACGAGACTCAGTTCGAGGCTCCGGACCGCTTCGATCTGGAGCGCCCCGGTCCGCAGAACCTGCCCTTCGGCCATGGCGTCCACTTCTGCCTGGGTGCCCAGCTCGCGCGGATGGAGGCCCGGCTGGCCCTGGAGGCGCTGCTGGCCCGCTTCACCCGGCTGACGCTCGGAGAGGAACCGGCGCGGTGGAACATCTCGCTGGTGATGCGCGGCCCCACGCTGCTGCCGCTCGCGGCGCACACGGACTGAGGACTAGCATGCGCGCCTCTCCTTCTTCCCAGAAGAGGCAGCACGATGAGCCGAGTGAACCTGCTGGCCCCCGAGGTCCGGGCCAATCCCTACCCCGTCTATGCCGAGCTGCGCCGCAACGCGCCCGTGAGCCAGGTGGACCCGGGTGGGCTGTGGGCCGTCACGCGCTACGCGGACGCCACGGCCGTCCTGAAGAACCCGCAGCTCTTCGCCTCCGAGGGCTTCCGCCAGGCCTACCGCCCGGCCTGGTTCACCGACTACCCGCTGTCGGACTCCATGCTCGTCATGGATCCGCCGCACCACACCCGGCTGCGGGCGCTCGTCAACCGCGCCTTCGGGGCCTCGGTGATGACCCGGCTGGAGCCGCGCATCCGCCAGCTCGCGGAGGAGACCGCCGCCGCGCTGCCCACGGGCCGGTCCGTGGACTTCGCCGACGCCTGGTCCGTGCGCATTCCCCTGGCCGTCATCGCCGAGCTGCTCGGACTGAGCCCCTCCATCTACCCCAGCCTCAAGCGGTGGGCGGACACCTTCGGCTCGTTCACGGGCATCGGGCCCCACGACACCGAGCGGCAGGAGCACATGCGGGCCACGGCGGCCGAGGCACGGCAGCACTTCCAGCAGGTGCTGGAGGAGCGCCGCCGCGAGCCGCGGGATGACTTGATGGGCGATCTGCTGCGGGCGCGCGTGGACGGCGAGGCGCTGACGGACGCGGAGTTGATGGGCTTCATGTTCCTGCTCGTCGTGGCGGGCATGGAGACGACGGTGCACCTGATGAACCACTCCGCCCTCCGGCTCCGGGACGAGCCGGAGCTGATGGCGCGGCTGCGCGCGGACCGCTCGCTCATCCCCCGCTTCGTCGACGAGATGGTGCGCTACGAGCCGCCGGTGCACGGCATCTTCCGGATGACCACGCAGGAGACGGAGCTCGGCGGCGTGCGGCTGCCCAAGGGCGCGCGGCTGCTGGTGGTGCTGTGCTCGGCCAACCGCGACGAGGCGCAGTTCCCCGACCCGGACCGCTTCGACCTGGAGCGCGGCGGGCCGCAGAACCTGCCCTTCGGCCAGGGCATCCACTTCTGCCTGGGCGCCCAGCTCGCGCGGCTCGAGGGACGGCTGGGCACGGAGGCCCTCGTCACCCGGTTCTCCCGCCTGTCGCCCGGGGATGGGCCGGTGCGGTGGAACTCCTCACTGGTGGTGCGGGGCCCGCTGTCCCTGCCGCTCGTGGCCCACCCGGCCTGAGTCCTCGGACCCCCGGCCGGATACCCCATGACCGCCCCGGGCCCACCGGGGCGGCCCCCCCTCGGGCTGCGCTACGATGAAGCCCCCCTTCCTCACCCCCGAGGTCAGCCAATGAGCAGTACCAGTCGAGTGAACCTGTTGGCCCCCGAGGTCCGCGCGAACCCCTACCCCACCTACGCGGAGCTGCGCCGCAACGCGCCTGTGAGCCAGGTGGATCCGGGCGGCATGTGGGCCGTCTCGCGCCATGACGACGTGCTGTTCGTGCTGAAGAATCCGCAGCTCTTCGCCTCCGCGGGCTTCCGTCAGGCCTACCGCCCGGCGTGGATCTCCAACTACCCGCTGGCGGACTCGGCGCTGGTGATGGATCCGCCGCGCCACACCCGGCTTCGGGCCCTCATCAACCGGGCCTTCGGGGTCTCCGTCATCACCCGCATCGATCCCTTCGTCCGCCAGCTCGCGACGCGGCTCGTCGCGGCCATCCCCGAGGGCCGCCCGGTGGACTTCGTGGAGCACTTCGCCACACCCATGCCCATGGGCGTCATCGGCGAGTTGCTGGGGCTTTCCCCCGAGGTGCACCCGCGCCTCATGCACTGGGCGGAGCACCTGGCCACCTTCACCAGCATCGGCCCTCACGACACCGAGAAGCAGGAGGCGATGCGCGCCACGGTGAACGAGGCCCGCGGGCACTTCGAGCAGGTGCTCGAGGAGCGCCGGCGCAACCCGGGCGACAACCTGGTGAGCGACCTGGTGCGCGCGCGCGTGGAGGGCGAGTCCCTGACGGACGCGGAGCTGCTGGGCTTCATGTTCCTGCTCCTCATCGGCGGCCTGGAGACGACGCTGCACCTGCTCAGCCACGCCGCCCACCGGCTCTACCTCCAGCCGGAGCTGATGACGCTGCTGCGCGAGCAGCCCGTCCTCATCCCCCGCTTCATCGAGGAGGTGCTGCGCCACGAGCCCCCCGTGCACGGGATGATCCGGCTGGCCACCGAGGAGGTGGAGCTCGGCGGGACGCGCGTGCCCCAGGGCGCGCGCGTGCTCACCCTCATGGGCTCGGCCAACCGCGACGAGGCCCACTTCCCCAACCCGGATGTCTTCAACCTGGACCGCCCCGGTCCGCAGAACCTGCCCTTCGGGCATGGCATCCACTTCTGCCTGGGCTCCCAGCTCGCGCGGCTGGAGGCACGGCTGGCCGTGGAGGCCCTGCTCGCCCGCTTCTCCCGCCTCACCGCGGGTGACGCCCCGGTGCAGTGGAATGCCTCGCTGATCGTCCGGGGGCCCGCGAAGCTTCCCCTCGTGGCCCACCCGGCCTGAGGCCCTCCCGAGGCGCTGGAGACTGCCCGGCTGCCCTGCCTTCATTGGGACACCCCGGGCGTGATGCCTGCCCGGTCTCGTGGGCGTGTCCATCCTGTACGAAAGGCAGGAGGCCCCCATGTTGAACGTCGAGACCGATCTCTCAACCGCTCGGGCGGTCGCTGCCCGGGCAGCCCCAGCACTCGCCATCATCGAGATGCCCGGCAGGCAGGGGGTCGGCTTCGTTGCCTCCTCGGGGGGCCAGCTCGTCACCAATCTGCACGTGGTGGCGGGCGCCGAGGAGATCCACGTCCTGCTCGCCGACGATCAGTTCCTGCGGGTGGAGCAGGTGATCGCCCTCGACGAGAAAAGGGATCTCGCCGTGCTGCAGTTGCCCGTGCACGGACTGGAGGCGCTCCGGCTCGACGGCCAGGCCCACCCGGGCGAGGGCGACGCGCTCTTCATCCTCCTCCCGGCCGGCGGGGGCATGCTGGGACTGATGGAGACGCGGGTCCACGCGGTGCAGGTGCTCGATGAGTCCCTCACCTTCCTCGAGCTGGAGGCGGGCCTGCCGGAGGATGCCTCGGGCAGCCCGGTGATGGATGCCTCGGGCGCGCTGGTGGGCGTGGCCACGTGTGCCTTCGCGGACGGGCGGCCCATCACCATCGTCATCCCCTCGCGCTACGTGGAGCCCCTGCTGGAGCGCTCCGGCACGCAGCCGCTCTCCACGCTCGCCCTGGCCCGGCCCGCGGCCTCGCGCGAGCGCCAGGTCCCCATGCATCCGCTCTCCATGCTGGAGGGCTGCGCCACCGACAGCGTCGAGGAGATCGCCTTCGCCATCATGCAGGCCATCCAGCTCGGTGCCCCCGCCTACAACCGGGGAGATCCCGAGTCTTGCTACCGCACCTATGAGCGCACCGCCGAGCGCCTCATCCAGGAGCGTCCGGACTGTCCCGGTGCCCAGGCCGCCCTGCGCGACGGGCTCCAGCGGTGCGCCCTGCTCGACGGCGCGGACGCCTGCGCCTGGGCCCTGCGCGACACCTTCGACGGGCTGCTCCACGTCATCGACCGCTGGCTCCAGGCCCAGGCCGCTTTCGCACGCATGTCGGCTCCCAGGTCGTACCTCCAGTGAAGTGCCGCTGGGCAGTCCACCACCAGGAGAGGTGACCCGTTGGGGTTTCCGTTCAATCCATGACGCCATGGGTCCCCTGGCGCCACTGGGAGGCCTGTGGGTAGATCCCCACCCAGCCGGGGTGAAGCCGACCCGTAGTAGAACGTCGGCTGGACGCCATCACCTCGCCGAGGAGCACATGCGGGCCCTGCTCGTTCCATCCGGGAGCATCGATCTCTCCCCCGTGGAGCTCCTGCTCCGTCAACTCGGCGTGACGCCGACCCGTGCGAGGGACGACGAGGCGGCCATCACGGCCTTCCGGCTGTCCCCCTTCCCGCTGGTGCTGCTGGGCATGGATGAAGCGGGAGACCGGATCGTGCTCGTGCGAGCGCTCCGGGCCTGTCCGCGGGGGATGCAGGCCTCGGTGCTGCTGGTGGCGCACCCCGAGCAGGTGGATCGGCTGCAACCGCTGCTGGACGCCGGAGCGGACGACTTCCTGCTGCTGCCGCTGGACGAGGCGTCGGCGGTGCTGCGGTTGCGGCTCGCCGAGCGCCGGTCCGCCGAGCGGCCGGAGCCGATGCCGGACGACTTCGAGCTGGACGGGCTGTGCGCGGTGCTGCTGCGCGAGAGCCCGGTGCCCACCTGCATCACCACGCGCGAGGGCAGCGCCTTCGTCGAGGTGAACGATGCCTGCACGCGGCTGTTCGGCTACGCGCGCGAGGAGATGCTCTGGCGCACCGCGAAGGACCTGAACCTGTGGGAGACGCCCGTGGAGCCGGATCGGCTGAGCGCCATCTTCCGGGAGCACGGCGTGGTGCGCGGGGTGGAGTCGCGCGTGCGGGCCAAGAGCGGGGAGCTGCGCCACGTGCTCGTCTTCTCGGGGATCGCCGAGTACGCGGGCACGCCGCACGTGGTGACGATGTTCCCGGACCTCACCGAGCGCAAGCAGATGGAGGCGCGGCTGCTGCTGGCGGACCGGATGGCCTCGGTGGGCACGCTGGCGGCCGGCGTGGCGCATGAGATCAACAACCCGCTGGCCTACGTCGCGGCCAACCTCGGCTACGCGCACGAGGAGCTGGTGCGTGTGCTGGAGCGCACCCCCGCCGCGGCGCCGGACGCCGCTCCCACCGAGGGCCCGCTGAAGGCGGTGTGCGTGGCGCTCGGCGAGGCGCTGCACGGTGCGGACCGGGTGCAGACCATCGTGGGGGATCTCAAGACGTTCTCGCGCGAGACGCAGGAGCCCCTGCGGGCAGTGGACGTGAAGAAGGTGCTGGACCGCACGCTCAACCTGGCGTCCGGGGAGATCCGCCACCGGGCGAAGCTGGTGAAGGAGTACGGGGAGGACGTGCCCCCGGTGCGCGGCAACGACTCACGCCTGGGGCAGGTGTTCCTCAACCTGCTGGTCAACGCCGCCCAGGCCATCCCCTCCGACGGGGACGCGGATCACCACGAGATTCGCGTCACCACGCGCCTGGTGGCGCCCGGGCGGGTGGCGGTGGAGGTGTCGGACACCGGAGCGGGCATCGCGCCGGAGCTGCTGGGCCGCATCTTCGATCCCTTCTTCACCACCAAGCCGCCGGGGGTGGGAACGGGACTGGGCCTGTCCATCTGCCACAACCTCATCCACGCCATGGGTGGGGAGCTGCACGTGCACAGCGACCTGGGGCGGGGCACCACCTTCCAGGTGCTGCTGCCCTCGGCCACCACGCCGCTGGAGGAGTGCGTGCCGGAGCAGCGGCCCGCGGCCGTCGCTGGAGGGCCCCGGGGGCGCGTGCTGGTCATCGACGACGAGCCCATGCTGTGCTCGGCGGTGGAGCGGATTCTGAGGCCGCACCACGACGTGGTGTACACCACGCTGGCGGCCGAGGTGTTGCCGCGGCTGGAGGCGGGCGAGCACTTCGATCTCATCCTGTGCGATCTGATGATGCCGAGGATGAACGGGATGGACTTCCACGCGGCGCTGCAGCGGCTGAGGCCGGATCTGACGGGCCGGGTCATCTTCCTCACGGGAGGGGCCTTCACGGCGCAGGCGAAGACGTTCCTGGAGCGGGTGCCCAACCGCCGGGTGGAGAAGCCCTTCAACGCGCGGGCCCTGCTGGCGGTGGCGCGCGAGGTGCTCGCCACGCCCGGTTGAGGCAGTGTTCAGTCAAGGCAGTTCCGCGTGACCGGTGAAGGCACGCAGCCAGGTCAGTTCGTGACGCGCACGGGAGGACTCCAAATCCTCCAGGAGCGAAGGCAGGGGCCAACGCTCGATGCTGGCCGCGAGCGAGGCCCGGAGTCCCTCACGCACCATGTCGTCCCGCCTCCTGGCCTGCTCGAGGTCGCACATCTGCCCCATGTGTTCCGCGCCGAGCTCCATCAACAGGGTGCCCACCGAGTGCTCCAGCAGACTGGTGGCCTCCGCCATCCGCTGGCCGATGTGCCAGAGCATGCGCCCGAGCCAGCGTTGCTCTTCGGCCGATAGATGAGACCAGGAGGCCTCCGCGCGCCGCTGAAGCAGGAGTGCCACACCCGCGCCCACGGTCTGCTCGGCTACGCCAAAGGCTCTCGTCGCGGCATCGGGAAGAGCCGAGTCTCGCAGGAGACCACGGGCCTGAAGGAATGTCTGGGAAAAGGAGGTCTCCCGCCAGCTGGGGAGCGTGGAAATGGCCTCGAGCGTTTTCAACTCCTGTGCATTGAAGCTCTCCTCTCCTCGAGTGCCAGACAAGAGCAACGTCAAGCGAGGCAGCATGGCACGTGAGGCGTCCCTGGAGAGCCACCGCAAGCGTTGAATCAGTGTGGCCTCGGCCTCGGAATGGAGCACTTCTGGAAACAGCGAAGATCTGCGCGGATCGAGCAGAGCCACGAGCGCAGCCGTATCCTCGAGCGAGGAGAGGTGTCGTAGCAACCCGCGAGCCTGCTCCTCCGAGAGAGAGGGCATCGCCATGGCGAGGGTGGGCAAGGCCTCGGCGGAGGCACGCGGCCAGACCTGGGAGAGGAGCGAGGAGGCATCCGCCTTGGGACGGAATGCGGGTGGCAGGAGAGAACTGTCACGCAGGTCCGGCCGGCCCACCTCGTTCCAAGCCTGGAGGAACGCCTGGCCCCAGCCAGGAGCGAGGAGCTTGCGGCGTTGTTCCAGGAGATTCCGCAGCAGAAGTGGCTCGGGGCGGTCAGGCGCTGTGGTGCGGAGCCGGGAGATGGCCTCCTCGGCCTCGTCCAACCTGGCATCCTCCAAGGCCTGGCAGGCGCGCAGAAGGAGCGCTGGCGCGGTGTCCGCCACCGGGTTATCCGGACTGTGTGCAGCTACCGGCTCCCGCTCGCGAAGGAACAGGAGCATCAACAGGACACTGGCCGCTCCGAGCGGCAGGAGAGCCAGAAACCTGAAGCCGAATCGTCCGCCGTGCGCTTGTCGTGAAGGGGACAACGGGCCAGGCGGCTCCCGGGGGGCGCTCATGAAGCCCATGCTACACGTTTCTCATGAGTGACCTTCAAGCACTCCGGCGCCACACACTCTCCCGTCTGTCGTCAGCCGGTCTCTGCTTGTTGCTGGTGGCCTGCTCCACCAAGGATGACTGGCAGGACATCGAAAACTGCCCGGTGCCTCTGTCCAACGAGGAGATCAAGCGGAGGTGCAACGTGGCCTTCAGCCGGTGTCTCGAGACTCGCATTCAGGGCATCGAGAGTGAGACCTGGGGGCACAGCCTCTGCCCCATCTGCCGGGATATGTGTATGCAGCAGAAGGGAATCTGGCCGGACAAGCTCAGGGATGGACGGCCTTGCCAGTGAAAAGACCGTCGAAAGCATCCGAGCGCCGCTCCAGGGAAGTCGCACGGGCTTTCGACCAGCTCATCGTGGCGACCCAGGATGACTCCTTCGAGGAGCTGGAGGCCAGATACAAGGCGTTGGAACGGCACCTCCTGAAGTCGGTGGTCAAGACGGACTTCGAACGCAAGGAGTTACGGCGGCGTGTTGCCGAGAGGCTCTTCACCGAGGCCTTCGGGCACGGCTGTGACTGGCCCGTCTTCGGGCGCACCCTGCGGCGCATCCAGCGGCTGGGCTATTCGAATGTGGAGCGCCGCTACCATGTGGCCTGCCTCTACGCCATGTGGTGTGAGCAGCACCCGGAGCATGACGCTCACGAGGCCCGCCGCCTGCTCGACGACACCAAACGGCACCTGCTCCGGCTCCCCCGCTCCAGCCGATTGCGTCAGGGTCTTCTGGAGGCGCTCGCGGAGAAGCGAAGGGAGACAGGCCTGTAGCCCGCTCAGACGCGCGAGTCGCCCTCGAGCGGCTCGTGCCCGGAGACGAGCAGGGCGGTGCGCTGGAGGCGCTCGGTGCTCAGCCGCGAGAGCGCCTCACGCACCCCGGGCTGCACGAGGACGTGCTTCTCGAAGGCCTGCCGGTCCAGCCGCAGCAGCGTGCAGGGCGCGTCCGTGCGCACGGTGGCGGTGGCGGGCAGACCGAGCATCATCGACAGCTCGCCGAATACGTCTCCCTCGCGCAGCAGCGGGTACTGGCTCTCCTTCCCGTCCGGGTGGCGGTGCGTCACCCGGCACCGGCCCCGGAGGAGCAGGTAGAGGGCCTCGCCCGGCTGGCCCTGGACGAGCAGCGTCTTGCCCGCCGGCTGCGTCTCGAGCTGGAAGGCCTGGGCCGCGGCCTCGCGCTCCTTGGGCGCCAGGGAGGCGAAGAGCTTGTTGCCACGCAGCACGTTGGCCAGCAGCCGCTCCTGGTGGAAGGAGCGCAGCACCCGCCCCACCGAGGCGTCCCGCTGGATGAGCCGCGCCACCATCGCCCGCGTCAGCTCCAGCACCACGGTGCGCTCGGTGGCCACCACGCTGGCCAGCCGCGGGCTCTTGGACAGCAGGGCCATCTCCCCGAAGAAGTCCCCCTCGCCCATGGCGGCCACCTTGCGCCGCTGGCCCCCTTCCAGCAACCGCACCACGTCCACGCGGCCTTCCACGATGGCGAACATGGAGGTGCCCAGCTCCCCCTCGGTGACGATGGAAGCCCCCGCCTCGAAGGTCTTCAGCTCCAACCCTTCCAGCAGCGCCACGAAGGACTCCTGGCCCAGCTGCGAGAAGATGGGGATGCGCGGTAGGGCCGCGAGCGCCGCGGGCTGTGCCGGCCGGGAAGGCTCGGGCACCACCGCCACCGGCACCGTCTGGATGACCCGCGCCGGCGTCTCCATGCGCCGCGCGTAGAGCTCCGCCAGCCGCTGCTGCGTCCGCCCATGGCCCGGGTCCAGTTGCAGGATGACCTTGCACAGCGCGATGCCCCGCAGCAGCCACCCCTGCCGGGCCCAGCCATCCGCCACCGCCGCGTACGTCTCGATGGCCTCCTGCTTGCGGTTCAACCGCTGCAACAGCTCCGCCACCTTCTGGCGGCTGGCCAGGTCCTCCGGGGCGGCAACCGCCACGCGCTGGTACTCGGCGAGCGCTTCCTCCAACCTCCCGCTGGCGAAGAGGTGGGCGGCGTTGTCCTTGTGCTCACGAAGATTCCCGGCCATGGCGTGACTCCCTGATGAACTCTCGCGGCTCACTCCCAGCCCGCGAACATCTCTCTTTTGCCACCGGGGGCCCGGCCCGGAAGTGACGCAGCCAACAGCCCGGGCGTGAGGCGCGTCACACCGTCGCGGAGGGATCGCGCCACTCCAGCCGGTAGAGCGTCAGCGCCTCCTTCTTGCCCTTCACCCCGATGGGGGCCAGTTGGATGAAGGGCCAGTTCCGCTCGCGCCAGCTCTGGAAGGTGGTCTCGTTCATGCAGATCTCCCCATCCCCGGCGGCGGAACACACCCGGCTGGCCACGTTGGTGGCATCTCCAATGGTGGCGTACTGCACGTACTGCTCGGAGCCGATGTTCCCGGCCGCCACGCGCCCCGTGTTCAGGCCCACGTGGATCTTCAGCTCGGGCCGGCCCTGGCTCCGCCAGCGCTCGTTGAGCTCGGCCAGCGCCTGCTGCATCTCCACCGCGGCGCGCACGGCCCGGTCCGCGTCGTCGGGGTGCGAGAAGGGCGCGCCCCACACCGCCATCAGCGCGTCACCGATGTACTTCTCCAGCGTCCCCTCGTGCCGGAAGACGATGTCCGCCATCACCGGGAAGTAGTCGTTGAGCAGGTCCACCACCTGCCGGGGCTCCAGCGTGGAGGAGAGCGCGGTGAAGCCGCTGATGTCCGAGAAGAGGACCGTCACCTCCGTCTCGATGGTCTCCAGGGGGCCGCCCTTGGCCATCTGCAGCTTCTTGAGGGTGGCCGGGGGGAAGAAGCGCAGGTAGACGTTGCGCAGCACCGCCTCTTCCTCGATCCGCCGCGCCAGCAGCGAGTTGTCGAGCGCGATGGCCGCCTGGTTGGCGAAGGCGGTGAGGAACTCCAGGTCCTCCTCGCTGAAGCCGTTGGGCCGCGAGAGGTTGTCCACGTACAGCACGCCCAGCACCTCTTCCCGGGGCTTGAGCGGGGCACACATGGAGGCCTGGATGGACTGCAACACCACCGAGGCGGCGTCATCCAGGCGGGGATCCAACCGGGCGTCGGAGAAGAGCGCCGCCACGCTGTGCGAGCGCACGTAGTCGACGATGCGCTGGCTGTAGAACGGGCCGGAGGGAGCCTCGCCCGCCGACGTCCGGGCCACCCGGGGGACCAGCCTCCCACTGGCGGCATCCACCAGCAGGATGGCCGCCCGGTCCACCTCCATGATCTGGAAGACGAGGTCCAGGATGCGCTCGAGCAGCGCGTCGATGGAGCCGGGCGAGGAGAGCAACTGGCTCACCTTGAGCAACACCTGCAGCTTGTCGTTGGCCCGGTTCTCCCGGTTGGCGTGCCGCACCTTCAGGGCCGAGCCCTCACCGGGCTCCGAGTGCCGCTCCAGCAGCTCATCCATGGAGCCGGGAGAGAACCGCGTCTGCAGCGGCTGCACCTGCGTGGGCGAGAGATCCACCGGCAGCGGCCGGGTGGGGGACACCAGCTTGAAGCGCACCTCGCCACAGCGGAAGGCCTCGCCGCTGCGCAGCTCGTGGCGCTCCACCCGGGCCTCGTTGACGAACGTCCCGTTCTTGCTGTTCAGGTCCACCAGGAGGATCCGCTCGCCGTCACGCTCGAGCCGTGCATGCCGCCGCGACAAGCTCTTGTGGAGCACGCAGATGGTGCTCTCCTCCGTACGGCCAATCGTCACCGAGCCTTCGGGAAGCTCGAAGACCTGCTCGTCCAGCAGGCCCGGATTCATGATGAGCTGCATAGAACCTGGACGTTACCACCCGTACCCGAGGCCGGGGCTAGCCTGCCTTCGCGGCCGCGAGCGCGGGGGGTTGTGACGAAGGCGTGGGGGACGCATGCACCTCGATGGAGGCGGTCTGGTCCGAGCTGGACACCCGCTGCTCCCGGCGCGCCACGATCTCATGGACGGTCAGCTCCGAGCTGGAGCCGGGCAGGCTCCGCTGTCCGAGCGCCAGGCACTCGAAGCCCGGCTCCACCTTCGGGAGGAGGTGCGCGCCGATGAGGAGCTGATCCCTCCCGGCCAGCAAGGCCAGGCGGGCCGCGGTATTCACCGTCTCTCCGAGCACCGTGTAGTCCAGCCGGCCCAGCCCCTTGGCGCCGATGCTGCCGCAGATCAGCTCTCCCGAGTCCACGCCGATGCAGAGGCCATGGGCATACGGGGAGGAGTCCCCGGAGCGGAAGGCCATGGCGCGCAGCTGCTGGCGGGCCGCCAGACAGGCCTCCAGGGCCCGGCCCAGGTGCCCATGTCCCCGGAACACGGCCATCACCGCGTCCCCGACGAACTTGTCCACCACCCCGCCCCGCGAGAGCAGCTCCGGGACGATGACCTCGAAGTTGGCGTTCAACCGGCGCACGGCCGCCTCGGGCTGCTCCTGGCTCAGCACCGGGGTGAAGTCCTCCAGGTCGAGGAAGGCCACCGTGGCCTCCACCCGCTCCCCGCCCATCATGTCCGGACCCTGCGTCAACGGGAGCGCCCGCTCCACGACGCCGCCGTGCACGAACATCCGCAGCAGCTGGTTCTCCTCCGCTGAGCGCACCATCTGGCGGAACTCCGCCACGTACCGCAGCGCCTTGGTGAGGGTGGCGTCGAGGTCCTGGAAGTCGAGCGGCTTGACGAGGAAGTCGAAGGCCCCGCGGTTCATCGCCACGCGGATGTTGCTCATGTCGCTGTAGGCGGAGACCATGATGACCTTGACGAGCGGATTCACCTCGCCCACCCGGGCCAGGAAGGTGAGCCCGTCCATCCTCGGCATGTTGATGTCGGACAGCACGACATCGGTGTCCGGGTGCTGGCGCAGCTTCTCCAGCGCGTCCTCGCCGTCGGAGGCGAAGATGAAGGTGTAGACCGAGTCGCGGATGTGCTTGCGGAAGCGCTGCTTC
Organism: Archangium gephyra; assembly: GCF_042230915.1. Lineage (GTDB taxonomy): Bacteria > Myxococcota > Myxococcia > Myxococcales > Myxococcaceae > Archangium > Archangium gephyra_B. The sequence goes on from NZ_CP102578.1 coordinate 8,772,456, forward strand.
ATCAACAGCGCCACGTCCGGCTCGTCATCGATGACCAGGATCTTCGCGGCCCGGGAGGGGCGGCTGGCCTCCACCAGCGAGGCGAAGGCCGCGGCCAGCTCCCGCGCGGACTGGAAGCGGCCCGTAGGATCCGGCGCCAGGGCGCGTGAGAAGAAGGCATCCACCCCCTGGCCCAGCTCGGGCACCAGGGTGGAGGGCGGCTCGGCGAACGTGAGGGTGCCACTGACGCCCAGCTCCCCGAGCGCATCCGCGGAGAAGGGGAAGCGGCCGGTGAGGGCCCGGTACGCCACCACCCCCAGCGCCCAGACGTCCGTGCGGTGGTCCACCCAGGCCTCGCCCCGCATCTGCTCGGGGCTCATGTAGCGCGGGGTGCCCATCACCCTGCCCGGCTGCTCGGAGTGAGCCGCGCGGCCGGCATCCAGCCGCGCCAGCCCGAAGTCGAGCACCTTCATCACCTCGTCGCTGTCCACCCGGGCGAGGAAGAGGTTGGCCGGTTTGAGATCCCGGTGGATGACCCCGGAGGCATGGGCCGCGGCCAGGGCCCGGGCAATCTGATTGAGCAGCGAGGCGACCACGGCCGGAGCCAGCCGGCCCTGCCGCTCCAGGCGCGTCTCGAGATCCTCCCCCTCCAGCAGCTCCATCACGATGAACGGCGTGTCACCGTCGACGCCGTAGTCGTGGATCTGCACCACGTGGGGGTTGCGCAGCTGGGCGACGGCCTTCGCCTCCTGCTCGAACTGGTGGCGCGCGGAGGAAGAGGCGATGCGCTCGGGCGTCATCAGCTTGAGCGCCACCCGCCTCTGCAGTTGTGAGTCGAGCGCCACCCAGATGGCACCCATGCCGCCACCCGCGACCTGACGCTCCAACACATACCTGCTGCCAATCCTGCGTCCCGACATATTCCTCGACCCGCCTCAGGGACTTGCCGGGATTGCCAATCCCGGCGCAAGGGGAGGATGCATCCACCGCTCCCCGCTTCTCCACGTTGGAACATCATCGCACAATTGCCGGGGGGGTGGAGAGCGGGCCTCGGGTGCTCCCCCGCTGTGACAGCACTGGAATGGTTTCAGCTCCAATCCGCGCAAATCCTGCGCACCCGCGAGCAGCCAGGGCGGGGAACCTGGCGGGGGCTCGTTCAGCCCTGGCCGGGTGGCATGGCTGCGGGCAAGATGAAAACGGGTGGGCAGTGCCCCCAGGAAAGCCGCGCGCCATGTCCTATTCGGAGCTCCTCTCCCAGGTTCCCCTCTTCTCGTCGCTTGGGTCCGACGACCTGGAGCGGCTCTCCTCCAGCCTGCAACCGCGGCGCTTCAACCGGGGGGAGATCCTCTTCCACCAGGGCGACGTGGGGACGGACCTCTTCATCATCCGCAAGGGCGAGGTGACCATCCGCCTCAGCTCGGCCGATGGGCGGGAGGTCACCCTGGCGCTGCTGCGGCCGGGAGCTGCCTTTGGAGAGCTGGCGCTGTTGGACGAGGCGCCCCGCTCGACGGACGCGGTGGCGCGCGAGGAGACGGCGCTGCTGAGCTTGAGCCGCGGGGATTTCCGCCGATTCCTGGAAGAGCGGCCCCAGGTGGTGCCGGCGCTGCTGGCCGAGCTGAGCCGGATGGTGCGGCGCGTCACCCAGACGGTCCACGACGCCAACTTCCTGGATGCGCGCGCCCGGCTGGCGCGCGTGCTGCTGGACCTGGCCCAGACGCAGGGCCAGCCCGGCACCGAGGGCGAGGGGGTGGCCATCACCTCCCGGCTCACCCAGACCGAGCTGGCCAACCTGGCCGGGCTCACCCGCGAGAGCACCAACCGGTGGCTGCGCTTCTACGCCCGCGAGGGACTGCTGTCCTACGAGGAGGGGCGCATCACCTTGTTGGAGCCCGACAACCTGCGCATGAACGTGGAGTGAGTCAGCGCACGTAGACGTTGCGCAGCACGGAGATCATCGCCGCCACGTCCGCCGCGGCGGCCATCTCGCGGATGGAGTGCATGGAGAGCATGGGGTTGCCCACGTCCACGGTGCGGATGCCCAGCTCGCCCGCGGAGATGGGGCCGATGGTGCTGCCGCACCCCAGGTCCGTGCGGGTGATGAAGTTCTGCGGCGTCACGCCCACCTCCCGGCAGCAGAGGGCGAACCAGGCCGCGGTCTCTCCGTCGGTGGCGTAGGACTGGTTGACGTTGGACTTGATGACGGGGCCGCCGCCCAGCACGGGCGCGTGCTTGGGCTCGTGCATGGACGCGTAGTTGGGGTGCAGCGCGTGCGCCATGTCCGCCGACACCAGGAAGGAGTGGTGGATGGCCCGGTGCAGCGCGTCGCGCCGCCCGTCCGAGTGCGCCAGGGTGATGCGCTCGAGCAGATCCTTCAGGAAGGGAGACGCGGCGCCCTGGGCACTGACGCTGCCGCACTCCTCGTGGTCGTACAGGACGACGCCGCAGGTGGCCTCGCGCGGCCCGCTCATGGCGAGCAGCGCGGACAGGCCGGCGTGGCTGCTGGCCAGGTTGTCCAGGCGCGCCGAGTGGAGGAACTCGCCCGAGGCGCCGGAGCGGGTGGGCGGCTGCAAGTCGTAGAGGCACAGGTCGAAGCCGAGGATGTCCGCCGGCTCCACCTGGGTGCCGCCGCGGGCCAGCTCCGCGCAGAGCATCGCCTTGAGGTCCACCGCGCCCGAGCGCTCCAGGGCGAGCACCGGCACCAGGTGCTCCTGGGCGTTGAGCTTGAGGCCGTCGGTGTTGACGGAGCGGTTGAGGTGGATGGCGAGGTTGGGGATGCGCAGCAGCGGGCGGCGGAAGTCCACCAGGTGGCGCGAGAGGCGGCCGTCCCTGGCGGACACGACGCGGCCGGCGAGCGACAGGTCGCGGTCCATCCAGGTGCTGAAGAGGACGCCGCCGTACACCTCCACGCCCAGCTGGTGGAAGCCGGAGCGCGACACGGAGGCGTTGGGTTTGAGGCGCAGGTTGGGCGAGTCGGTATGGGCGCCCACCAGGCGGAAGCCGGCGCGGTCCACCGGCACGGTGCCGAGGTGGAAGGCGGCGATGCTGGTGTCCCCGCGGGTGACGTACACCTTGTCACCGGGCTTGAGGTCCCAGGGCTCGCGCTCATCGAGGGCGCGGTACCCCTGGGCGCTCAGGCGGCGGATGCTCTCGCGCACCGCGTGGTAGGGCGTGGGCGAGGCATCGATGAAGGCCAACAAGTCATTGGCGGCGGCGTCGGTATCGGAGGGAGTCATCCCCTCCAGGCTAGCGCCGCCGCCGGGCCCCGCCACAGGAAAGGCGAGGCCCTGCCGGGTAGCGGTTAGTTGGCCGAGCCGGGCACGGTGGCCTGCTGGCTGCCGGCGGGCTCCGCTCCCTGGTACACGGCCGGCAGGGAGGCCGTCACCGCGCCCACGTAGAAGATGCCGTGGTAGCCATGGCGGTTGCGGCCGCCGAAGAGCTGAACGAAGTAGCGGCCGCCGTTGTCCTCGCCCTTGGTCTGCTTCACCCCGCAGTCCAGCTTGTCGTCCGGGGTCATGGCGCAGACCCAGGCCGTGCCGCTGTTGTAGGCGATGTCCAGCGAGTACACGTTGGAGAGCTCCCCGGCCAGGCGCAGGCCCATGGGGCGGTAGTCCGGAGCCCCGGGCAGGCCCTTCACCTGACGCGGGTGGACGTTGGCGCTCAGCACCAGCAGCGCCCGCTTCGGGGACTTCTGGGCCACCTTCAGCACCGTGCCCGCCATGAACTCCTCGCGCGCGTCACCCTGCAGCGCCGGCTGATCGAAGGCGAAGATGTTCACGTCCAGCCCCTGGCCGCGCAGCTTGCGCAGGGCGTCGATGAGGTAGACCACGCCCTCGCTGTTGCGGCCATCCGGGTAGGGGCTGCGCCAGAAGGGGCTCTCCATCAGCTTGCCCCAGTCGGCCTCGGTGCCCGCGCTGGTGAGGAAGGCCTCCAGCCGCTCCTGGTTCGCCGCCGGAATCTCCAGGCCCACCGTCACGGGGATGCCCTGGGTGGCCACCTGGCAGGCGCTCTGGGCCACGAAGTGCGGCACCTGCTGCGTGCCGTGCAGCTCGCCCAGCAGCACCACGTTGCCGGGACGCGCCAGCTTGCCCAGCCCCAGGATGGGCACGCCGCACTCGATGTTGTCCTCCCGCGTCACCACCACGTCCGGGCTCTCGCTGGACTTCTTCGCGTGCTGCATGAGCAGCGGGGAGAGGTTCCGGAACACCTTCCACTCCAGCACCATGTCGCGCGCGGACTGCTGGGACTCGCCGAGGACGGCGTTGTCGCCCGCGACGTTCTGCATCGCCAGCCGGACCGCCGTGTCGCTGCCCAGGCCGGACGGGTTGTCACCGGTGCGCCCGTCCACGCTCCACATCAGCTCACTGCCCGGGGCCTTCAGCGCCTTGTTCGCGCTGCGCGTCTCGCGGGTGATGATCAGCTTGGTGTGGTTGGCGCCCTCGGGCCGGGCGACGACCAGGTAGCGGTGCCAGTAGGCCGCGATCCGCGAGCCCATGAACTCCTCGCGCCACTCCGTCTCCAGCTGGGCCCCGCCCGGCGCCTCACGGAAGACGAAGCCCCGGGACGAGAAGTAGGTGCGCACCTGCGGCCACACCTCGTCGAGCGGGTACTCGTAGATGGCCTCCTCATCGGGGGCGAAATCCACGAAACGTCCGGCACACCCCGACAGCGCGGCGACGAGCAGCAGCAGACAACCGAAGGCCATCCTTCTCATTCAGCACTTCCTCCTGGGTTCTCTCACTTGGATTCGATGGCCTGTGCGCCGTCCAGACGCACCGCCGGAGGCGAAGCCGACACCGCCCCCACGTAGAAGACGCCGTGGAAACCGGACTCGCTCGGCTCCTTGAAGAGCGAGACGAAGTACCGGTCCCCGTTGTTCTGCCCCTTCGTGGGCCGCTCCCCACACTCGAGCGTCTCCCCCACCGAGCAGATCCACGCCGTGCCACTGGCGAAGGCCACGTCCAGCGACACCACGGAGGAGGACAGCTGGCGGGCGAGCATGTAGCCCATGGGGCGGTAGCCCAGGTCCCACGGCACGCCGGGCCGGGTGCGCGGGTGGATGTTGCCGGTGGCGATGAGGAAGAAGCGCTCCTTGCCCGCCTCCACCTGGGACAGGACGCTCCGGGCCATGGCGGCCTCACGGACCTCGCCCTGCAGCTCCGGGTGATCGAAGACGAAAACCTCCACGTCCAGGCCCTGGGCGCGCAGCCAGCGCAGCTGCTCCAACAGCTGGGCCACCGCCTCGCTGCTGCGGCCATCCGGGTAGGGGCTGCGCCAGAAGGGGCTCTCCATCAGCAGCGCCCGATCATGCTCGGTGCCGGCGCTGGCGATGAACCGCCGCACGCGCTCCTGGTTCTCCACCGGCATCTCCAGGCCCACCGTCACCGGGGTGCCCCGCGAGGCCACCTGGCAGGTGCTCAGCGCCACGAAGCGGGGCACCTCGCGCGTGCCGTGCAGCTCGCCCAGCAGAATCACCCGGCCCTTCTGCGCCTGCCCCGACAGCCCGATGATGGACATGCCGCACTCGATGAGGCCATTGCCCGGCTCCTGCTTCGTCGCCGCCAGCGTGCGCTCCTCCAGGCCCTTCTTGCGCGCGTCCAGCTCCGGGATGATGCGCTCCTTCAGCTCCCACTCCATCCCGAAGTCCCGCGCGCCCTGCAGCGACTCACCCGCCGCGCCCATCGCCTCCGGCAGCACGAGGCCCGACACGGACTCCTCGGGCACGAAGCGCAACTTCGGCTCGATGTTGGGCATGCGCACGTCGTACTCCTCCGGGCGCAGCTCCCCACCCGGCAGGCCGTCATTGGCGGGGCCCGGCACGCGGTTCACGTCCCAGTCCGGCTGCTTCGCCGCGTAGATGGGGGCTCCGCTCGGGCTGCGGCTGGTGCGGATGATCCACACCCGGCTGCGCGCCGGGCCCTCCCGCTTGCCGACGACGGTGTAGCGGTGCCAGTAGCCCGCGATCACCGAGCCGGGGAACTCCTCGCGCCACTCCGTCTGCAGCACGAAGTTGGCCGCGTCCTCCCGGTAGCGGAACCCGCCGTCCTTCATCCAGCCCTGCACCGCGGGCCAGACCTCCTCCAGGGGGTGCTCGTAGACGGCCTCCTCCAGCGGCTCCAACCGGATGAAGACCGGCCGCGAGGCACACCCCATCAGCCCTCCCACCAGGAGAACCGAGATGAAGATGGCCGCTCGCATCCATACCTCCCTTCGGGCGTAAGGCCCGCAGACGTGTTAACGAACTCGTCTCGCGGACATACTGCCTGGATTCGAACGGATTTTCGCGGGCCGTATCCTACCCACCCCCACCCTGCCCCAATTCCTCCAGCAGCCGGCGGGCGTTGTAGACCTTGCGCAGCCCCTCGAGGATGCCCTGGCCGTGGACGGACACGGTGCGGTTGACGGACTCGTCGAAGCCGTACTCGCCGCCCAGGGACTGGATGTTGCCGTCGAAGACGATGCCGACGATCTCCGCGTCCTTGTTGAAGATGGGCGAGCCCGAGTTGCCGCCAATGATGTCGTTGGAGCTCACGAAGTTGAATGGTGTCTGGAGGTCCAGGCGAGGCCTCGCCTGCAGCCAGCTGGGGGGCAGGCGGAAGGGGTCCTCCCCGGTGGCGCGCTCGTAGAGTCCGGCGATGCGGGTGAGGGGCTCCACCGGCTTCCCGTCCTCCGTGAAGCCCTTCACCTGCCCGAAGGACAGACGGAGCGTGAAGGTGGCATCCGGGTAGGTGCTGGTGCCGTAGGCCTCGAAGCGGGCCCGGGCGATGAGCTCCCCATTCTGGTCGATGACGGACTCGACCTCCTCCTCGAAGCGCTTGCGGACGGCGCGCGACTCGCCATCCAGGGCGCGGGCGAGTTCCAGCATGGGATCCTTCGAGGCGCGGATGGCTTCCGGACCGCCCTGGTACAGCTGGCGGCGCACCTGGGCATTGGCCAGCCGGGAGCCGGAGACCACCTTGCGCGCGAGCGCCTGCGGGGACTGCTTGCCGAGCACCTGCTTCACCACCGGATCATCCGGCCCGAGCTGCTCGCGCAGCTTCGTCAGGTAGAAGGTGAGCAGGGCCTCCTCCAGCTTGGGGTAGACGGGAGCGGGGCTGAAGAGCTGCTGCTCCAGCTCCGGCTTGCGCGCCTCGGCGAACTCCTCCAGGCGCAGCTCGTTGGGCTTGGACAGCTCGTCGGCCGAGCGGGCGAGCATGCGCGCGTAGCCGAAGAGGTCCGAGCCCGCCCCGGCGCCCTGCTCCAGCAACCGCAGCCGGGTGCGCATGGCGCGCAGCGTGTCCGTGGCCCGGGCGATGTTGTCCCAGGCCTGGCCGTAGCGCTTCTGGCGCTCGGCATCCGCCTTCACCCAGTCGCGCAGCTTCTGCTCCTCGGCGGCCTTCTTGGCGAAGAAGTCCCGGTCCACGAGCGCCTCGCGCCGGCCCACCAGCGCCTTGTAGGCGTTCTCGATGCCGAACTTGAGGCTGTTGGAGATGCGGGTGAACTCGGGGCCGCGCTGCTGGAACTCGTCGAGCAGCCCGCGCAGCTGGGCAATCTGGAAGAGGCGCTCGGGCAGGGCGTAGTCGCGCTGGTAGCGCAACTGCTCCACCGTCAGCAGGCGCGAGGTGCCACCCGGGTGTCCGGCCACGAAGGTCAGCTCGCCCGGCTGCGCGCCCTTGGCGGACCAGCGGAGCCAGTTGTCCACCTTGGCCGGCTTGCCGTCCTGGTACACGCGCACGAAGGACACGTCATAGTCGTAGCGGGGGAACTCGAAGTTGTCCGGGTCCCCGCCGAAGAAGGCAATGGCCTCCTCGGGGGCGAACACCAGCCGCACGTCCTGGAAGCGCTGGTACTTGTAGAGGTTGTACATGCCGCCCTGGTACAGCGTCACCACGTCACAGCGGACGTCCGGAGCGGTGGCGCACGCCTTCTCCAACCGGGAGATCTCCGCGCGCTGCGCATCCCGGAAGGCCGCGCCCTCCTTGCCCTGGGTGGCCTTCGTCAGCGCGTCGGTGACGTCGGAGATCTCCAGCAGCTTGTTGACCTCCATGGCCGGGCACTGGCGCTCCTGCGGTGCGCTGGCCGCGTAGAAGCCCTTCACGATGAAGTCGTTCTGCGGGGTGGAGAGCTGCTGCACGCAATCGCGGACGCAGTGGTGGTTGGTCATCACCAGCCCGGTGGGCGACACGAAGCTGGCCGAGCAGCCACCGGCGATCCGCGCCGCGGAGAGCCGGACCTTCGTCAGCCACTCCGGGCTCGGGGAGAAGCCGTAGCGGGACTGCACCAGCGCGGAGGGGAAGTTGTTGAAGGTCCACATCCCCTCATCGGCGCGGGCGAGCCCGGCGGTGAGCAGGAAGAGGACGGGAAGCAGCCGGGTCATGTGCGAAGTCTCCTTTGAGCGCAGCTCGCGCTGGATTGCTCACCCACCCGGGGAGTCGGGTCAAAGACTCACGCGCGGGAACCGTCCCCATCCGTCCGCCCGGACACGCTCGCGCCATCGAGGTGACCTCCACAGGACGGAGTCGGCGTGCGAGAGCGGGCCTCGGTCCCGACGGAGATACCTACACCCGTTGATGGGATAGTCACCATGGCGCTAGCTCCCCATACATCCACTGAGATGAGGTCCCCACCGGGGAAGAGCATGTTGGACATGAAAAACAGTGGAACCGGGACGAGGAGCAACTTGGGGCTGGCGGGTTTTCTCCTGGTGCTCGTGGCGGCCCTCGGTGCACAGGCGCAGCCGCCCTCCTCCACACTGCCTGGCCGCAAGCCGGACTCCAAGGAGCCCTGGGGCGCTTTCCTTGGCAAGGCCGCTCATTACGCCATTGGCGGGGAGTACCGCGTGCAGCACCCCTCCAACCGCGTCTTCCTCGATACCAGCCTCTCCACCATCGTGAAGAGGGGGAAGTTGGGAGACCCCGAGCGCCTTTCGAAGTTCGTGGGGCTCTTGCGTCCGGACATCACCGATACCCGCCTCCTCGTACTGTTCGAGATCAAGCCGGACGATGAGGAGTCGCGCAGCAAAGGGCGAGAACAGGTGGGGCGCTACCTGGCGGCCCTGACTGAGGCGGTGGAGCCTGACAAGAAGCTCACGGGAGGCACCGGCTTCGAGGGGGCCCTCTTCCTCGAATTCGAGAACGGGGGCGCACTCTGGAAGTTGTCCTGGCGCACGCCAGAGCCCGGCGTGACGCTGTACCGCTGGAGCTACCGGCGCAAGAAGCCCGGTGCCTCCTGGAACGAGCGGGCGGCTCAGAAGGAAGAGGAGTTGCCCAGGGAAGAGGTAGAGCAGCGCGGCGAATTAGCCGAGCAGGCAATCCGGGCTGCCCATGAAGGAGGCGAACGCCCCAAGGGCTTCCAGGGCCAGGTCTACCTGCCCGCGGACTGCCATTGAGCGGGTGGGAGGCGTCTGCGCCTTCGGGGTGCGCGAGGTGCCTGGCGCTTGAGGCGCATCTGACCTCCGTGGTAGGGCGCAAGGCCATGAACACGGAACACTCCCCGGTGCTCGAGTTTCCAGCGATGCTCTACGGCACCAAGGCCACCACTCGCCGCAAGGTGAGTGCCGAGGGCCGCTGGTGGGCCCGGCAGTACCTTGAGACGGGTGCCTTCCCTCAGCCCCGGCAGATGCGCCAGGTGCCGCCCGGCGAAGTACTGGTGATGCACGCGGGGGCCGAAGGTTTCGACTGGGCCCTGCCCCGCTGGCGGATGCACGTGTTCATCGAGGTCTTCACCCGCTTGGATGAAGGCGTCCCGAAGGAGGAGCGCTCGCGTATGAGTGACGCCTTCGAGTCCTTCTGCCTGAGCACCCCTTGGGGAGCCCTCGACCATGCCGTGTCTCCGCCTCCGCCGCATAGCGCTGTGCGCATGGCGAACAGGCTCGCCTCGCTGCTGCGCTTCTGGGAGGTGCTCCAGGGCCCTCGCTACGCGTTCTGGTCGTTCGATCAGAAGTACACGCTGGAGGAGCTCATGGATGACATCTACCGCAAGACGCTGGAGGCCTGGTGCCCCGGGGGCCCGGCCCCGGTCCGAGAGCACCTGGCCCTGACGGTGGAGCGCATGGCTCGCGCCACCCGCGAGGATTGTGAGGAAGCCGTGCTCCGGGTGATGTCTGGCATCGTCGAGGTGGATACCGATATCAAGCACCGGGAGGTGCTCGGCGATCCGGACTTCCTGCGTGAGCGCCTCTCCGCGCTTCCCCCGAACAAGTTCGAGGAACTCTCCAGCGCCTACAAATACGAGGTGGCCACGCAGTTGTCGGACTGGGACAGGGAGTTGGGGCGGCATTGAGGCCGAGCGTTGCCCATCACCGGATGCACTGAGGGTGCGGTGGTACCTGGGGGTTCCCAGGAACAGACCGCCCGCCCGTGCGTTCCCCCGGCATCCAAGGAGCCGGAGAACATGAGAATCGTCGCGCGGTGGAGTGTGCTCGTCCTGCTGCTCGTGGCCGCCACCCGGGCGGACGCGGCGGACAAGGCCTGGTCCCAGGAGCTCGAGCAGAACGTCACCCGGCTCATCGAGGAGGAGCTGCGGGAGACGCGGGCCCCGGGCGCGGCGGTCGCCATCGTGCGGGACGGCGAGCTGGTGTACCTGCGCGCGTTCGGCGTGCGCAGCCTCGAGGAGCACACGCCCGTCACCCCGAACACGCTCTTCCGCCTGGGCTCCACCACGAAGATGATGACGGCGCTCGCGCTGCTGGATGCCGCCGCGAAGGGCCGGGTCAATCTGGATGCGCCCGTCCGCACGTACGTGAAGGACCTCCACCCGGCCCTGGGCGGGGTGACGCTGAGACAGCTCCTGACGCATACGGCCGGCATGCGCGAGGCCTCCCCCTCGGTGCAGTCGAAGGACGACTCGGCGCTCGGCGAGATGGTGCGCGGATGGAAGGGCGACTACCTCTTCGCGCCCCCGGGAGACATCTTCTCGTACACCGGCCCGGGGTACTGGCTCGCGGGGCTCGTGCTGGAGCGGGTGCACGGCAAGCCCTACGCCGACGTCATGCGCGAGCAGTTCTTCCAGCCGCTGGGCATGGAGCGCGCCACCCTGCGGCCCACCGAGGCCCTCACCCATGACTTCTCCCAGGGCCACGAGGGCGCGGGGGACGCGCTGAAGATCGTCCGGCCCATGGCCGAGAACACCGCCATGTACCCGGCCGGCTCGGCGTTCTCCTCCGCCCGCGAGCTGGCCCGGTTCGCGGCCGTCATGCTGAATGGGGGCGTGGACGGCGAGCGCCGGGTGTTCGCGGAGAAGACGGTGCGCGACTTCTTCACGGGACAGGTGCCCCTGCCGGGCACGGACGTGGCGCGCTACGGCTTCGGACTGGTGACGATGCGGCTGGGGGACACGGCCCTCTTCGAGCATGGAGGCGTACGCCGCGGCTATGGCTCCCACATCCGCTTCCTTCCGGAGCGCCGGGGCGCGGTCATCACCCTCACCAACGAGAATGGCGTCACCCTGCGCCGCTCCCTGGACCGCATCACCCAGGCGGTGTTCGGCCTTCCGGAGGAGCCGCCCCGCACCGAGCAGGCCGAGCCCCTCACCGCCACCCAGGCCGAGCGCTACACGGGCACCTACGTGCACGCGGACCTCGCGAAGTTCACGGTGACGTGGGACGGCAAGCGGCTCGTCCTGAAGACGGACAAGGAGTCCCCCCTGGAGCGCACGGGCCCGGACACCTTCCAGACGGAGGACCACCAGGGACTCGCCTTCGTCGTCAAGCCGGGCCAGCCGCGGGCGAAGTACCTCCACATGGACCTGCTGAGCGCGATCCGATCCGGCAAGCAAGCACGACCCCGGGGGGCACATGGATTCGCCGGGCGGGCTGGACGATGATGAGCGCTCAGCCCCCATCGGAGACTCCCGTTGTCCGCCCTGCCCTCCCTGTCCCCCGCGCCGTCCCCCTCCACCTCCGAGCCTTCCGAGACACATGACGAGCGGCTGAGCGGAGCCCGGCGGGCCCTGGTGCTCTTCGTCGTCCAGGGCCTGCCCCTGCTCGGCTTCTGCGCCGGCGTGTGGCTCTTCCTGCGCGAGGGCGTCAGCGGGTTGGACCTCGGCCTGCTGGGGGCGATGTACCTGCTCACCATGGTGGGCATCGAGGTGGGCTTCCACCGCTACTTCGCGCACCGCACCTTCGAGACGACGCGCCCCCTGCGCGCCCTCTTCCTCATCCTCGGCTCCATGGCGGGACAGGGCTCGGCCCTGCTGTGGAGCGCCGTGCACCGCACGCACCATGCGCACACGGACCAGCCAGGGGACCTGCACTCGCCTCTGTTCGGCCGCAAGGGCTTCTGGGGCGGAGTGCGCGGCTTCTTCTGGGCCCAGTTCCTCTGGTACCTCGAGGTGCCCGCCATCGGCCGCTTCGGCCGGCTCCTGGACCGCCACCGCGCGTCACCGGCCGGCCTCCTGACCTCGCCAGAGGATGACCAGGCCCACCGCATCGCGCGCACCCTGCCGGATCTGCTGCGCGACGAGCCGCTCGTGCGCCTCAACCAGCGCTATGGCACCTGGGTGCTGCTCGGCTTCGCCCTGCCCGCCCTCGTGGGAGGCCTCGTCACGCAGTCCTGGGCCGGTGCCCTGCGTGGCTTCGTCTGGGGCGGCCTCGTGCGCTACTACGTCGTCCAGCAGGTGACCTTCGCCATCAACTCGGTGGGCCATACGATGGGAGTCCGCTGGCTGAACAGCCGCGACACCAGCCGCAACAACGTGGTGATGGCGCTGCTGACGCTCGGCGCGGGCTGGCACAACAACCACCACGCCTTCCCCGGCTCGGCCCGCACCGACTTCCGGTGGTGGCAGGTGGACCTGGGTGGGCTCCTCCTCCGCCTGCTGGCACGGCTCGGGCTGGCCTGGGATTTGCGCGAGCCCTCTCCGGAAGCCCTCCTGGCCGCCCGGTTGGATCGCTGAACGACAGACGGCTGTCTCCCGGGCCAACTGGCCGATACCGCGCTCCCTACCTTGCTCCTCCTCGACCGACAGAGGAGCAACGGATGGCCACGCGCACCCAGACCCTCGCCTGGGCCGTCTCGGTCCTTCTCGCGTGTGGTGGACACGGGATGGAGCCGCTCCCCACGGACGAGACACCGGGCGAGAGTCCCCCGCCGGAAGCCCCCGCGCCCGAGTTGCCCGTGCCGGAGCAGACACCGTCCGCGCCCACCTGGGTGACGGTGCCGCCTTCGGATCCGCGCATCCAATACACGGGGCGGGTGGACCTCTCCGCTGGCGCCGCCGCGTTCTCCTACCCGGGTGTCTCCATCAAGGTCTGGTTCAGCCGAGATGCCCTCGAGCTGTTGCTGATATGGAGAGGACTGGCACCCATCGGCCGCGACCCATCAGGCCATGGCCACCCGGCTCACCGAGTTCCTCCGCGCCCTGCCGTGACACGCCTCCGCGCCAATCCCTGACGTCCGTAGAAGCCCTTCCGAGTGGCGCTGTGCAGAATTACAGCCATATGGCTTGAATCCGTTGCATCGCCCGGCTGGGCAGCGAGCAGGCGTCCCGGCTGAGTGTTGAGCACCAAATAGTTTTGGTGGATGCTCATACCACGACCCATCCCAATGCCTCTCCGAGCGCCCGGGGCCATGAGCCTCGTCTGGCGCGACGGGAGGGCTGCATCCCGACGTCAGTCTTTCCCCCCGCCGCTGTCTGTCTTCAACTCATCGAGAGAATCCACCCGTGAAGAAACTCCTCGTGTTGGCTGAAACCCTGCTCATCATCGCCGGTGCTGGTTGCGGCGCCCCCGAGACCTCCGCCACCGAGGCAACACCCGACACCTTCACGACAGCGGCCGCCGGACTGACGGTGCAGAATTGCACCCCCCTCGCCACGGCGTCGGTGATTGCCTCCGGCCATGACGGCAACCTGCCGGACAACACGCGCGATGACCTGCTCGACACGCGCTGGAGCAACCTCGGCAAGGGCTCGTGGATCGACTACGACCTGGGCTCCGACAAGGCCATCTCCGGGGCGGCCATCGCGTGGCACGACGGCAACGTGCGCGCCAACAACTTCACCCTGATGGTGTCCTCGGATGGGGTGAACTACACGCAGGTCTACTCCGGCACGAGCAGCGGGACGACGGAGGCGGCGGAGACGTATACCTTCGCCTCGCGCACCGCGCGCCGCCTGCGCATCTACGTCAATGGCAACACCCTGAACGACTGGGCCAGCATCGCCGAGGCCCGCGTGTGTGGGGCGCCCGCCGCTTCCACCGTGGTGTGGCGCGGCGACTTCGAGACGGGAGACATCAGCCAGTGGAGCAGCACGCAGATGGTCAGCTCGGACCGGCTGCAGGTGGTGCCCTCGCCGGTGCGCCAGGGCAGCTACGCCCTCAAGGCCACCGTGCGCCAGGGCGATGATCCCATCAACTCCAGCGGCAACCGCAACGAGCTGGTGAAGATGACGCGCGAGCCGGTGGGCTCGGAGTACTACTACCGCTTCAACACGATGTTCGCCTCGGACTTCCCCAGCGTGAGGACGTGGCAGCTCTTCGCCCAGTGGCACCACGAGGGCTGCTGCGGCTCGCCTCCCCTGGAGTTCTACGTGTATGGCGAGGAGGTGCGTCTGAACATCGGCGGGGACCCCGGCGTCATCGTGTGGAAGGCCCCGCTGGTGCGCGGGCAGTGGCAGGACTTCATCCTCCACGTGAAGTGGTCGCCCGATGCCACCGTGGGCTTCGTCGAGCTGTACCACAACGGCCAGCTCGTCCTGCCCAAGCGCAACATCGCCACCCAGTTCGCCGGGATGCTCAACTACCTGAAGGTGGGCCTGTACCGCAGCGACACCGTCACCCAGACGGGCGTCGTCTACCACGACGGCTGGACCATGGGCCGCACCCTCGCGGACGTGCTTTGAGCCATTCCCTCTCCCAGAGGGAGAGGGAGTCCGTGCACGGTGGCGTTCCGCTGCTGGCGGTTGGATGATGCGCCTCATGGCTCGACTGAAGGACGTCTGGCACCGGGCGCGCGAGCGCTGGTGGGTGCGCCAACTGATGGACCTCGCGCTGGTGGGGCTCGTCTTCCTGGCGGTGATGGCCTGGCAGACCCGCCGCCTGCCGACGGGCGCCCCCGCGCCGGACTTCACCCTGCGCACCCTCTCTGGCGGACAGGTGCGCCTGTCCGAGCTCCAGGGCAAGCCGGTGGTGCTCGCCTTCTGGGCCCCCTGGTGCGGGGTGTGCAAGGCCGAGTCCTCCACCCTCTCCGCCCTCCAGGGCACCGTGGGCGGCTCCGCGCACGTGCTGTCCGTCGCGGTGGCCTACGAGGACGAGGAGGACGTGCGCCGCTTCGCGCGCGAGCACTCCGTGGACTACCCCGTGCTGCTGGGAAGCGAGGAGCTCAGGCGCGCCTACGGCGTCGAGCAGTTCCCCACCACCTTCTTCGTCTCCTCCGAGGGCCAGCTCGAGCGGGCGGCCGTCGGCTACACCACCCGCCTCGGGCTGCTCTGGCGGATGTGGCTGTAGCGGCCCCCGCTCCGCTCACGTCAGGCCGTCCACCACGTACCAGAGCAGGGCCGTCCCCAGGCAGCTGGGGACGATGAGGTTGCCCGCGTACATGGACGAGAGTGCCACGGTGTCCCCACCCGTGGGCAGCAGCAGCAGGATGAGGGCGGCCACCAGCCACGTGAGGCCGAGGCCGAACACGCGCCGCGCGGGCCGCTCGGGCGGAGGCAGGCGCTGGAGCAGCTGCTCCCGGAAGCCGTCGTCGGAGGGCCCGGTGGGCAGTTGCCGCTGGAGCAGCGTGTCCAGCCAGACCTCGTCATCGTGGCCGTTCATGGGACCTCCTCGAGTTGCCGGCGCAGCTTCTCCTTCGCGCGCGCGACATGGGTCTTCAGCGTCCCCACGGGGCAGTCGAGCACGACCGCCGCCTCCTCGTGGGTCAGCTCGTTGGCGTAGGTGAGCACGAGCGCGGCTCGCTCGCGGGGCTTGAGCGCGGCGAGCGCCTTCTCCAGATCGTGGCGCTCCAGGACCAGGTCCGGCAGGGCCAGCTCGGTGCGCTCCGCCTCCAGGAGGGGAGGCTCCGGGGGGGCGTCACGGCTGCCGCGGTCCCGGCTGAAGAAGACGTTGCAGGCGATGCGGTAGAGCCAGGAGGAGAACTTCGCCCCACCCCGGTACCCGCGCAGCCCCCGGTAGGCGCGCAAGAAGGTCTCCTGCGCCAGGTCATCCGCCTGCGCCACGTCTCCCCCCGTCAGCCGGCGCAGCAGCCCGCGCACCGCGGACTGGTGCCGCGCCACCAGCTCGCCAAAGGCGCGCCGGTCGTCACGCACGAGCACCCGGGTGATGAGCTCGGCGTCGGTGGGGGCTGGGGGAGGAGGGGCCATGGGACGGGGGGCTGCGGACTGTTTACTGCTGGGGCTCCGGCAAGAGCGCGGCCGACAACGGGCCCCGTCCCTGCTGCAGGCGCCAGACAATCATGTGTCCCACGCCGATGAGGAGGAGCATCACCCCCGCGCCCCAGGTCCCCGGCGCGCCGGGCACGGCGGCCAGGAAGATCGCCAGCCCCAGCCCCGACGAGGACAGGATGATGCCCCGGCGCAGATCCGAGGGCTTCCTGCGGGGCACCGGCGCGAGCATCCCCTGGGGAATGTCCGCCCCCTTCTCCACCATCAACCGCACCGTCTCATGGAGCTGGCGCGTCTTGCGGTAGCCGGCCACCAGCCAGGCCAGGAAGGCCGTCAGCGAGCAGCCGAAGAGGGACATGCTGATGATGGCGGGCGTGGGGTCGAAGTCGGCCTGGGAACGCCGCCGGGCCTCGCGCTCCTGGATGAGGTTGTAGAGCTGGTCGGCGGTGAGCCGCCCCTGCGGATCGATCTCCCGCGCCTCCGCCTCGAGCTGCTGGATGTCGGAATCCAGCTGCCGCTGCTCGGCCTCGAGCTCGCTCCTGCGGGCCTCCAGGTCCTGGCGTTGGGCCTCCAGTTGCGGAGGCAGCGGGGCCTTCACGGCGCGAGGGGCAGGTGGAGTAGCGGGGGCCTCAGGCATGGGGGCGGACGCGGCCCGCCCTCCCGCGAGGGTGGCCAGGAGACACGCCGTGAGCAACCAGGTCTTCATCAGGAGTCCTTCCGTCGGTTTTACGGACGTTAGGACTCCCGGACCCCATTTCCTGGATTCACCCCCCCTATTTTTTTCGGGTGCTGGCATGGTGCGGGCCCAAGATGAGAACGCGCGACCGCCTGCTCCTGCTGATGCTGGGGACCGTCTGGCTCGGGCTTCCGGGCTGCTCCTCCACCCCCGCGGACCCTCCCGAGGAGGGCCCTCGCTACGACGGAGGCCCCGTCTCGTGGCACCGGGACGTGCTCCCCATCGTCCAGGAGCGCTGCCAGGGTTGCCACACCCAGAATGGGGTCGCCCCCTTCGCGCTGGAGACGTACGGCGAGGCCTCCGGGATGCACGCCGCGCTGGCCAATTCCGTGCGGGCGCGCCGGATGCCGCCGTGGATGCCCGCGGAGGGCCCCCACCACTTCCGGGACTCGCGGCGGCTGACGCAGGGCGAGGTGGACATCCTCTCGGCCTGGTCCGAGCAGGGAGCGCCCGAGGGGGACCCGAACGACGCACCCCCTCCCCGCGAGCCCACGCCGCCCCTCGCCTGGACCAACCTGACGATCGGCCCCGCTGAGCCCTACCTGCCCAAGGACGTGGCCGCGGACGACTACCACTGCTTCCTGTTGGATCCCCACCTCGAGGAGAGGAAGGATCTGATCGGCTTCGAGGTGATGCCAGGCGTGAAGCAGCAGGTGCACCACGTGCTGCTCTTCGCCGCGCCCCGCCAGGTGGCGCTCGACCGCGATGCACGCGAGGCGGGCGCCGGCTGGACGTGCTTCGGGGACTCGGGCATCGATGGGGCCTCGCTGCTCGGCGCCTGGGCTCCGGGCTCGCCGCCCACCCGCTACCCGGGGGGCACGGGCGTGCGCGTGGCCGCTGACGCCGTCTTCGTCATGCAGGTTCACTACAACATCGCCCAGCGGCAGACCGAAGCCGGGCACGTCACCGCGATGCACGGCGAGGCCCAGCCGGACCTCACGCGCATGGCGTTGCAGTTCGCGCGCGAGCCCATCTCCAAGCGCGCCTCGCTCTACCCCCTGGTGGACGGTGCGTTCGCCATTCCCCCGGGAGCCACCGGGTACTCGCACCACACCGAGCAGTACGTGCCCGCGGGCATCCTCTGGGGCGTGCTGCCGCACATGCACACCAAGGGCAGGCGCATCCAGGTGGAGCTGGGCGGGGAGCCCCTCATCGAGATTCCCGCGTGGGACTTCCACTGGCAGCAGATGTACATCTACAAGCAGCCACTGCGCGTGCCGCTCTTCAGCCAGCTGAAGCTCACCTGCGTCTGGGACAACCCCACGTCCCGCACCGTGACGTGGGGCGAGGGCACCGACGACGAGATGTGTCTGGCCTACCTGTACATGACGGAGTGACGCGCTCGCGCGAGCACAGCGAGGGACAGTGATGCGGCAGCAAGGAACATGGATGCGCGGAGCGGCGCTCGCGGGCGCCCTGCTCTGCACGGGCCTCCCGGAAGCCCGGGCCAGCGAGCCGGACTCCGGCACCCCGGTGGCGAGCACCTCCCCACGGCGCGGCATCCTCACGGTGCGGGCCTCCTGGCGGACGGGCGTGCCGGACTACATGGGCGGCTCGCTGACGGTGAACGCCATTCCGCTGGTGGACGTGGAGCTGGGTATCACGCTCGTCAACCCCGTCATCGGCTCGCTGTACCTCCGGGCGGGCCCTCGCTGGAGTCTGTACGAGGGCCGCGACGACGCGGGACGGGGCCTGTCGCTGCGGCTGTCGGCGCTCGCGGGCGCTCGCAACACCTCCGCCTACGCGGTGAGCCAGGGGGCCTTCCGCACGCAGTGGGGGCTCAATGCCGTGGCGACGCTCGATGGCACGTACTGGCTGGCGCGCTACTTCGGCGTCAGCGCGCAGCTCGTCGCTGGAGGCACCACCTACTTCCCGCTGCGGCAACCCGCGGGGGTGCTGCTGGGCCCGCTGACGCCCGACGCGCGCTTCTCCCTGGGCCTGTCTTTCTGAGCCGTCAGGCTGAGCCTTCAGGGAGACACCTTCGCCTGCTCGACAGCGGGGTAGTACCAGACGCGCTTCACGAGCCCGTCGCGGACCAGGAACGAGCGGGCTCACGCACGCGAACACGTCCAGCGCGACGTTGGAGGCGCTGCCAGGCTGATAGGCTCCGGCGAATGCCTCGGTACGCCACCATCGACGTAGGGACCAACGCGGTCCTCCTGCTCGTCGCCGACCGCCAGCCCGATGGCCGCTTCCAGGCCGTCCGCGAGCGCGCTGAAATCACCCGCCTGGGCCGGGGCGTGGACAAGAGCCGCCGCCTCTCGCCCGAGGGCATGGAGGACACCCTCCAGGTGCTCTCCGCTTTCGCCTCCGAGGCCCGGAGCCTCGGCGCGGAGGCCATCGCCGTGTCCGCCACCAGCGCCGCGCGCGACGCGGAGAACGGTGCCGGGTTCCTCTCCTCCGCCCAACAACGCGCTGGCGTCACCGTGGACATCCTCTCCGGAGAATGGGAGGCGCAACTGTGCTTCACCTCGGCCTGCGCGGACTTCGGGCGTGACGCCTCGGGGCCCCTCGTGGTGATGGATACCGGCGGCGGCTCCACCGAGTTCATCTACGGCGACACCCAAGGCCGCGTGTCCTTCTGCCACAGCTTCGATGTGGGCTCGGTGCGCATGAGCGAGCGCTACGTGACGACGGATCCGCTGACCGCTGGGGACCGGGCCCGCGTGGAGGCCCACCTGCGCGAGACGTTCTCCGCCTTGCCCCCCTGCCCTCCGGACGCCCGGCTCGTGGGCATGTCCGGCACGGTGACGACGCTCTTCGCCGTGCAGCACGCCATTGACCCGTACGACTCCGCGCGCGTGCACGGCGGCCCCCTCCTGCTCGTCCAATTGGAGGCGCTGGCGGACAAGCTGTGCGGGTTGCCGCTCGCCGAGCGCCAGAAGCTGCCCGGCCTCCTGCCCAAACGCGAGGACGTGATTCCCGCCGGCTGCCTCATCCTGCTCGAGGGCCTTCGGGCACTCGGGCTCGACCGCTGCCTGGTGAGCGACCGGGGCCTGTGTTGGGGCCTGCTCGCGCACCGTTTCGGAGCCACCCACTCCTGAGCACCCCCGCTGGCAGGACGGCCAGTTCACTTGTAGTCGACTCCAAGTGACGGCGGATTGCCCCCTCCAGCCCGAGAAGTCGACGACCCCTGACTGGACTCCCGGATGGCTGGAATTGGCGGGTGAGCTGCGATCCGTCCTGTTACCCTGCATGTCCTCCTCGTCCTGATGGCAGGGTGAGGAGCTTCCGATTTAGAGCCAGGAGCAAGTCCAGATGCGACAGTTGCTGTCAATCGTTGTCACTGTTGGCGCTTTGTTTTTTGCTGCTTGCGGCGCTAGTGACCTCGCCCCACAGGATGCCGAGCAGCAGGTAGACACCTACGCTGCGGCCATGCAGGCACGGTGTGCCAATGGCGATACGACAGCTTGCGCGGCCGTGGACTCCGATATGCGGAGCGCTCTTGAAGATCGATGCGAGACCTGGTGCTGTGCCGTCTGCACTCGCTGTGTCAAGTGCACCGAGTCCAACTGCACTGACTGCAATAACTGCCAATATAGTTGCAGTTAACCCGGGCAGCCCGTCCTGGTTCTCCTCCGGCTCACACTGAGGCGGAGGAGACAACGTGGGCATCCCCCACAACGCGTCAGCTCCCCCGGCGCCCCTGGAGGATCTCCAGGAACGAGCGGGTGCGCAGTTCCTCCAGGGTGAGTCCGGCGGCGCGGGCCTCGTCCTCGGTGAGGGCGCCGCAGGCGATGCCGCGCAGGAAGAAGTTGATCAACCCCTGTCCGGTGGCCGCGTCGTCGAAGACATCCCCCAGCCGCGTGGCCTGGGCGGCCTTGTCCATGAAGGCCTTCAGCCGGCGCGAGGCCGCCTCCAGCCCCTCCAGGAAGAAGGCGTACACGGCGGCGTAGCGCACGGGCACCTGCGCCGGGTGCAGATCCCACCCCTGGTAGAAGCCATTCGTCAGCGCCTGGCGCACGTTGTCCGCGTGAAGCCGCCACGCGCGGTGCACGGCGGCGCGGTTCTCCTCCTGCTGCGCCGGGGTGAGCGCGCCTCCCTTGGGCGCCTTGTGCGGCCCCACGGGCATCGCGGTGGTGGCGCCATCGGAGAGATGGACGCCCGTGCCCGCCAAGGACACCTGCATCACGTGCCGGGCGAAGTCGCAGGAGGGATGGAACAGGTGCTGGTGCGCCGCGGTGATGCCGCACGCGGCGGTGTAGTCGTACGCCCCGAAGTGCGCGCCCGTGCAGCGTCCCTGCGCGGCGGCCACCAGCCTCGGCAGGGCCAGGCGTCCCTCCGGGTCGAAGAGGGACTGCGGCGTCTCCACCATCAGCTCCACCTTCACCACGCCCCGCTCCAGCCCCAGGCCCGTCTCCAGGCCACTCAGCACGGAGTCGAGCGCGGCCACCTGCTCGCGCAGGGTCACCTTGGGCAGGGTGACCACGAAGTGGGGCGGCAGGCGCCCGCCCGTCTTCTCCACCAGCGCGGAGAGGAACAGGTCCAGGGTGCGCACGGCCCGCGCGAAGAGCTCGTCACTGAAGGACTTGATGCGGATGCCGGTGAAGGGCGCCAGCGAGCCCCGCTCCAGGCCTCGCGCCAGCTCCTCGGCCGCGGCCACCGCATGCCCGTCCTCCTCCGCGTCCGAACGGTGGCCATAGCCATCCTCGAAGTCGATGCGGTAGTCCTCCACCGCCTCGCGCCGCAGCTTGGACACCACGCGCGCGTGGACCGTCTCCGCCAGCGTGCCCTCCTCCGCCAGCCCCAGCACGCGGGCCAGGGTGCGCGCATCCGGCGCGTGCTCCTCCCACGAGCGCAGCGCCACCTCGGCCAGCTTCGAGGCCGTCTCCGCCTTGAAGAGGTGGGCCCCTCCATACACGGAGTGGATGGGCTGCCGCCGGGAGGACTCCCCCGGGTAGCGGTGGTTGAAGGCCGTGTTCGCCTCCTTCAGGGCGGCACGGGTGTCCGAGAGGCTCTGGGCGGTCAGGGTCGTCTTCATGGAGCGGCCGGAGCCTCGCGCCCAGGGAGGCGGGACGCAACTCCGCACCGGGAATCGCGGATAATGCCCCCATGGACCCGATCGGCCGCCGCCCCGTTGCCCACCAGACGCTCGCCCAGCCCACCCGGGCCGAGCCCCGCCCCGCCGCGAACACCGTCCAGACGGCCACCCCCTCCCAGGCCGTCGGACATGCCCAGAAGAGCGGCTTCGAGGCCGCGGGCGTGAAGGCCGTCCAGGCCCCCGTGGGCACCTGGCGGGCCCCGGCGGACTCGGAGCTGGGCCGGGTCATCAACGGGATGCTCGACCGGCTCAAGCAGTGCGACATCAAGATCAAGGGGGATACCCCCGAGAGCCTCTTCCGCCGGGCCATCCTCGACAACAAGCACGTGACGAACGAGCAGCTCCTGGCCATCTCCAAGGTGACGCTGGAGCAGCTCGACTCCGGCCCCGAGACGCGCCAGGAGGTGCTGAAGAAGATCCCCAACGCCCGGGAGCTGCCCGTCCACAAGTTCACCGTGGCCCTGATGTCGGCGGCGACGGGCATCGACGCCCAAAAGCTGTCCGAGGCCTGTCCGGACCTGGGAATCACCGGCGCGCCGGGCACTCCCCTGCTCTACGCCGCCAAGACCGAGCGCATGCAGCGCTCCACGGCCCTCCACGACTTCACCGACTACCTCCGGGGCGCCGGCATCAAGGGCCTCAACAAGGCCGTCTGGGGTGTCGAAAACCGTGTGTTGTCGGCCGCCGTCAGTGCACTGGGCGGAGGCCGGTACTAACGGGTAACGTGCCCGGCCCATGGACGAACCCAACGGCCGGCTCATCCAGACCCTCATCGAGGCGCGCAGGCACCACTGCTTCCCGCCTGACGTGCGCGCAGCGGCGCCCGAGCTCATCGAGAAGGTCCTGGCACTGCTCTTCCCCCACTTCGCCGAGCGGATGGACTGTAGCTCGGTCGGCATCCGCTCCGAGGTGGCGGTGGTCGAAGCCATCCTCACGCGCGCCCTGGACACGCTCGCGCCGCGCTACCCGGGCCTCTCCGCGGACATGCCCCAGCGCTTCATGGAGCAGCTCCCGGAGATCTACGCCTGGCTGCGGCAGGACGCCGAGGCCATCAACGAGGCCGACCCCGCCGCCCGCAACGTGGACGAGGTCATCCTCACCTACCCGGGCTTCTACGCCATCGCCATCTACCGCATCGCCCACGCCCTGCACGCCCTGGGCTTCCCGCTGCTGCCCCGTCTCCTCACGGAGCTGGCGCACCAGCGCACCGGCGTGGACATCCACCCGGGCGCCACCATCGGCCGGCGCTTCGTCATCGACCACGGCACGGGCGTGGTCATCGGCGAGACGACCCTCATCGGCACCGGGGTGAAGATCTACCAGGGCGTGACGCTGGGCGCCCTCCAGGTGCAGAAGGACCTGGCGGACAAGAAGCGCCACCCCACCATCGAGGACGACGTGGTGGTGTACGCCAACGCCACCATCCTCGGCGGCAATACGGTGGTGGGCCGCGGCAGCATCATCGCGGGCAACGCCTTCATCACCCACAGCATCCCCCCCGAGTCCATGGTCACCCGCCGCAGCGAGGTCCGGCACCGGGAGGCGAATGTCGAGTTCGACGAGCTTGAATATCATATCTGATGTAGCGGATATTCGTCTTCTGTAACGGACACTTCCCTGACGAGGCCCATCCCCATGAAGGTGAACAACATCCTGGAGACGATCGGCAACACGCCGCACGTGCGCATCAACCGGCTCTTCCCCTCGCGCGTCGAGGTGTACATGAAGCTGGAGCGGGCCAACCCGGGCGGGAGCATCAAGGACCGCATCGGCCTGGCGATGATCGAGGACGCGGAGAAGCGGGGCCTGCTCAAGAAGGACAGCGTCATCATCGAGCCGACGTCGGGCAACACGGGAATTGGCCTGGCGATGGTGGCGGCGGTGAAGGGCTACAAGATCATCCTGGTGATGCCGGACTCGATGAGCATCGAGCGGCGGCGGCTGATGGCGGCGTACGGAGCGACGTTCGAGCTGACGCCACGGGCGCAGGGCATGAAGGGCGCGATCGCCCGGGCGCAGGAGCTGGTGGCGCAGAACCCGAACGCGTGGATGCCGCAGCAGTTCGAGAACGAGTCGAACATCGAGGTGCACAAGCGCACCACGGCGCAGGAGATCCTCAAGGACTTCCCCGAGGGCCTGGACTACATCATCACGGGCGTGGGGACGGGTGGGCACATCACGGCGTGCGCCGAGGTGCTGAAGGAGAAGTGGCCGAAGCTGAAGGTGCTGGCGGTGGAGCCGACGAAGTCGCCGGTGATCAGCGGCGGGCAGCCGGGGCCGCACCCCATCCAGGGAATCGGCGCGGGCTTCATCCCGAAGAACCTGCACAAGGACGCGCTGGACGGCACCATCCAGGTGACCGAGGAGGAGGCGTTCGACTTCGCGAAGCGCTCGGCGCGCGAGGAAGGCATCTTCGTGGGCATCTCCTCGGGAGCGGCGCTGGCGGCGGTGAACAAGAAGCTGTCGGAGATCCCCGACAAGAGCCGGGTGCTGTGCTTCTGCTACGACACGGGCGAGCGCTACCTGTCGATCGAGAACCTCTTCCCGGCGCAGTAACCCCGCTCCACGCAGGAGACCCCCTCCCCCACGCCTCCCTCTCCCCCTGGGAGAGGGCCGGGGTGAGGGTCTCGAGGACCCTGGGCTCGTGCCCCTGCGGGTCCGCGGCTCAGGCGCCCGCGGGACGGTCCCGACCAAAGGAGCCCGGACCCATGGGCGCGATCTCGTAGCGCCCAAGCGCCTTCGCGGGATCGCGCTCGAGCAGGCCGCGGAGCGCGTCCATCGACTCCGCCTCGAACACGGCCATTCCGAAGACGCCCGAGGGGTCGAGCACCGGGCCCGCCACGATGAGCGAGCCAGCCGCGAGCTGGCCCTGGAGGAACTCGCCATGCGCGCGCATGGTGGCCTGCTCCTCGGCGGTCATGGACATCGGGAAGTCGGGACGATTCGGGACGAGGCGGGCGAAGAAGAGGCTGGAGGGCATGGGGCGGCTCCTTACTTCACGGTGGGCCGCCGGGTCGACTACGCTGCCGGGCCGTGACGCCCTACACCATGCTGCACCTCGCGCTCGCGGGAGCGTTCCTCGTCCTCGCGCTGGTGCATTTCGTGACCTGGGCCGCGGTGCGCTCCCAGCGGGTCCAGCTATGGCTCGCCTCGAGCTTCCTCGCGTTCGCGGTCCTCACCTTCTCCATCGGGCTCACCAGCCGCGAAGCCAGCGCGATGATCGCCGACACGCGGCCGTGGCTGATCCTCGGCGTCCTGCCGTCGATTCCCCTCCCCTACACCCTGCTTCGCGTCGCGTGGTCGCTGCTGGATCAGCCGCTCACGCTCTGGCGGCGCGTGATGCTGGGCGTAGCCCTGGCGCTCGGGAGCGTGCGGGTGCTCGACGTCTCCTGGTCCGTCCTCACGCTGCCCACGGCCGGGTTGACCGCGGAGGCGCTCTCGCGTGCGACCGCGGGCCTGAGCCTCCCGCTGTTCTGGCTGCTCGCGACGAGCGTGGCCGGGACCTGGGCCGTCGAGGCGGCGCGGCTCCTCAAGCGCCGGGGTGCCATGGCGGCCGCCGTGCTCGCCGCCGCGCTCTGCGCGCTCCTCCTGCTCTGCCGCGAGCTCGCCATCGACGCGGGCTGGCTCCCGGGGCCTCCGCTCTTCGCGCTCGTAGGACTGCCCTTCCTGCTGTTCGCCACCACCGCGCTGGCGATCCTCACCGCACGCTCGCTCCGGGGCGCGGACCTTGGAACCGGCATCCACCGCTAC